>NZ_JAMBOQ010000003.1:716782-1075173 GCF_023715685.1 Priestia aryabhattai | reverse complement strand
TACCCAATCATTCCTTCTGTCACTGAAAAAGTTGTATCTCTTGTAATCTAAATTCAGATTCCATTGAGATCAATCCCTCCCCGTTAGGTTATTAGCCTAACTTTTGAGATTAACGTCTCGCACCAAAAAACGACTTCATATCGATACATATAATGACTCTGTTTGGTAGCTGCCCATCATCCATTGAAAAAACTCCTCAAATAAAGAACGTTTGTTCTCTACATTATATAAGAACAAAGGTTCTTTATTCAATAAAAACTCTAAAGTTTTCCCATTTCTATACTCCTTTTACGTTTCTTTTCCTATTAGTCTACTAAAATCGTTCGTAAAAATGTATGGTTTTTAGAGGACGTTCATAATTTATTTTTCAACATAAACGAACGGTAAAAATGCTAGATTTCTTATATAAAACAAAAGTCCGTAAAGGTATACTTTTACAAACTCCATTACTTTCCATAAATTCATGAATTAAAAAATGTATTAAGTATAAAAACTTAACCATTCAAACCCTAAAACCGTTATTCTACTCTCTCAATTGGATCTTACAAGAAGAATTATTATTATATGGAAAAAATCCAGTTATTGTTAAATGAAGACTTAACAACTTAGGGAAATAGGTGAGTACATAATTGCAAAGATACAGATACAACAGTATGTTAAGAAAGGCTCTACTTGTAGATATAGAAGCAGCGAGGGAACTTATGATTGAAATATGGTTAGAAGAAGGGTTTACTAGCGATCATACGATTTTGATTAGTCAATTTGTAGACCAGTTATTAAATAAATTAGAAGAAATTAATATAAATGATTAATTATCTATTTTTAATATATACAAAATAAAAAGCCACCCAGTATTTGCAGGACAGGTGGCTTTTTACTACAAAATGCATGTGTAGATACATAATAACATATTTTCCTATATGCAATATATTTTTCCATACGAACATACGTACAAAAGGTGCGCTTTTTATACATTTTTTCTTTACCCACACATGGAGAGAACTCCGTCAGATCAAGGATGTATAAAGAAAATAGCTGCATAAAGAAGAAAACTCACCTTATCTGGAACTCTTGCCTACGAAGGATTTTTTTTTGAATTGTGTACCGGAAGAGACATTATGTAAATAAAATGCAGCTTATAAGAAAAAAGCTCACCTTTTTAGGTAAGCTTGGAAAGGGGACTATCTATGAAAAAATGCTTTACAGCATGATTAGCAATTAATTTATCATTTAATAGTGAAAAAAAGATGAAAATTAACCATACTAAAAGGACATATCATAGGATATGCCCTTCTAAGTTATTTTACTCTGTATTTACTTAAAATGCATAATCATAGTTTGGTTTACACCTGAACCAATAAAACTAGCTTTACAGACAAGATTTCTTGTCATCATGATCTTTCACTTGAAAAATTAAAGATTTAACCCTCTTTTTATCCATACTACTTTTGTTTGTTTCTTTAAAAGAGGAATTTTATTTCTGAATGTTCTTTTAAGTACCTCTACACTTGAACTGTACAATATTTTATCTTTTAAATGATTATTTCTATCTTGATTTTTTAGCGTATATGCAGGATTAAACAATAATGTCATTTTATAAAACATCTTATCTTGTTTCTCTATAATTGCTTGATAGGTCCCTTGATAATGACCCAAATGATTATAATCTCTAATTTTCCCCATCCATATATTCAATTTAATCACCAATTAACTAATAAGTTAGAAATTCAAATTTCATTTAGAGTGATGTTACCAAAATTCAGCGAAATTTTCTTATAACCTTAGTTTCCAATTTCTTAATGATTTTCGCTGGATTCCCTCCCACCACTACATTGCTAGGTATGTCTTTAGTCACTACTGAGCCAGATGCAATAACAACATTGTCTCCTATCATCACTCCTGGATTTATCACTGAACTTCCACCAATCCATACATTATCTCCAAAAATAATTGGTTTTGCGTATTCCTGTCCTGAATTCCGTTCATTTGGGTCAATTGGATGAGTTGCTGTATAGATATGTACACCAGGACCAAGTAAACAATTATCTCCAAACCTCACTTTACAAACGTCTAGGATGACACAATCAAAGTTTGCAAAAAAGTTTTCGCCAACATATATATTATAGCCATAGTCAACTCTGATATTTGGTTCCATATATACGTTTTCCCCAGTGTAACCAAATAATTCTTTTAATAGTTTAGTACGTTTGTTACCTTCAGTCTCCAAAGTCTCATTATATATTCTAACTTGCCTCCTCGCATTTTCTCGATCTTTTACTAATTGAGTATCTGCAGGATTATACATTTCTCCACCTAACATCTTCTCTTTTTCAGTTTTCATCATTTAGATCCCTTCTTTTAATTCTTACTTGTATTATAAATTTTTCTACAAATTCTTAATTATAGTTAAATATTTTATTAAACTAATTTACTTCTTTGAATAGCAATAAAATTCATTATATGTTGTTTCCCAGGTGCGGCCTGAATCGCTCCTTTCACTGAAGCAGTGAGCGCACCACTTGCATTAGCAAAGGTAAGCAATTGTTGATGATGTTCACTAATTTTTTCACATAGATTGTCACTTGATATATCAATTGAAAGCAATTCAGATAAAAAACCACCTATAAATGCATCACCTGCTCCGGTTGTATCTGAAACAGTTACTTTAAATCCTTTATCCTCAAATTGTTCTCCATTTTCTAAATAAATAATAGCTCCACCTTTTCCTTTTGTATAAACTACCACTTTTACGTTACCAACAAAAAGAGAGTTAATAGCTTCTCTTTCTTCCTTAATATTAGTTATAAAAAATAGTTCTTCATCCGATACTTTCACAATATCTGCTAAAGGTAAAAAGTCTAAAATTGTTCGACGACAACTTTCTTTATTAGGCCATAAGGGAAGACGAACATTTGGGTCAAAACTGACAATCCCATCCATTTTTTGAAAACTATCTATTACTTTTATATGGGTTTGTTTCATTGGACTTTCGACTAAATCTACTGAACAAAAATGAAGAAGGTCTCCCTTATTAAACCAATCTACTTTCACCTCGTTTGGTAAAAGTAATAAATCAGCTGAATTCTTTCTGTAAAAACTAAAGTCTCTATCTCCCAACTTATCTACAGATACGAATGCCAAACCGGTCTCTCCTTCGTTACATCGAATAATGTAGGAAGTATCTACTCCATTCCCTTTAAGCACGTCTACTAAATAATCACCAAAACTATCATTAGCTATTTTGGTTAGCATAACAGAATTCCCTCCGTATTTTGCAATCGCAATTGCAACGTTCATAGGAGCTCCCCCAGCCACACGTTCAAAACTATTAACTTCTTTTAAAGACTTTTCTTTTTGAACAGGAATAAAATCAATTAATGTTTCACCAATACAAAAAACTCTTTTCAACATCTTCACCCCAAAACAATGAACAAGTGTTTGTACACTTGTTCATTCATAATTTATTTCCAGATATCTTTTAACTTCCAATATGTTAATTCCTTAATCTTTACATCTTCAACATCTGCAAATACTTCAATGCCTAATCTATCTTCAGTTGGATAAATACGACTTGTCATAGTTGCTTGTCCCTCATTTGCAAATACTTCAATAGAGGATCGATCAATAAATATGCGTAAGGAAAGCTCTTGATTTGCTCTAAGAATGGTATTTCTTACACCGTCTTCAACTTTACCAGACTTAGAACAATCGAGTTTTAGTGTTTGTTTGTCTAAGTGATACGTTAATACAGTCTCTTCCTGGTTAATTCCACGAATTCTTATCCCAACCGACTGAGCGTTACAATTGGTTAAGTCAAACACAGCTTTTATTTCAAGTAAATCTTCGTTTGTTTCTATTAAATAACTATTAGAGATCACATTGGCAAGTATATTATGTTCAATCTCACGCAATAATTTTAATTCTTCCACAGGATTCATTAGAACTTTATCATTCTCTCCTAAGGTAACTTCACGTGGTAATGTAAGTGCTCCACACCATCCATCTTCTTTTGTTGGCATATCTGACTCCCACATATCCATCCAACCAATAGCAATTCGACGCCCTTTTTCATCTAATAACGTTTGAACTGCATAAAAATCATGTCCATTGTCTAACTCATTAAATGATCCGTGTATAAACTCGTTTGTTTCGTAATTGTAATCTCCAATTAAATATCCCGTCTGGAATAGGTTATTGTATAAATTCCCATCCTTTTTAATACCTTGTGGAGAAATCATGAGAACGTATTTTCCTTCTAATTCAAAGAAATCTGGACATTCCCACATAAATCCGAGTTTTTCGTTTCCTTGTGCCAATACACCAATGTATGACCACTTACGTAAATCTGGAGAACAGTATAAAATTACTCTGCCTACATTCTCCTTAGTCGAATTTCCTACTACCATATACCAACTATCTTTGTGTTTCCATACTTTAGGGTCACGGAAATGATGACTACTATTCGTAGGTGGTTCAGGAATTACTGGATTTTCTGCAATCTTATGAAATGTGACACCATCGGTACTAACAGCAAGATTTTGATTTTGATAAAATAGATCTTTTTCTTTGTCTATATAGTGATGACCTGTATAGATCAACGTTAATTCACCATCGTTATCTACCGCACTTCCAGAAAAACATCCGTCTGTATCACAAGTATCTCCAGGTGCAAGAGCAATAGGCAAGTGTTCCCAATGAACAAGATCTTTACTTTTTACATGTCCCCAGTGCATTGGACCCCAGTTTTCATCGTAAGGGTGATGTTGATAAAATACGTGGTATTCTCCTTTATATTGTACCAACCCATTTGGATCATTGATCCAGTTGGCGGGTGCCATGATATGATAACCTAAACGATATCGTTCATTAACTTTTCCTTTTGCATTATCTGATGCTTCCTGCGCTTGTTGAAGTTTGTTTGTTGTGAACATTCTAACATCTCCTTATATAACTTGTTTTATGTCCTTTATATTTCCTTCTAAACCCTTACTTTTATTAGAACTTAATAAGGTGAACATTGAAATAATAGTAAAACAAAGGACCATTGTTCCTAGAATAAGGTAGGTATGACGAAACCCTATCATATCGTATAATTTACCTGCAAAAGGTGATAACAGAGATGCACCTATTTGAGAGGCAGCCTGAAATCCAACTAAATATAAAACGGAAGATAGTCGTGTATCGAAGTTAGCTGCAAAATATTTAAAAATAGCAATCAACATAATTGGTAATTCTAATGCATGTATTAATTTCATTGAGGAAATACCAACCGGCCCCACTACAAGCCCTGACCCAATAATACGAAGTGCCATTAGAAGACCGGCTAATAATAGTCCGTTTTTGGCTCCAATTTTATTTACAATAAAAGGTGCAATAAACATCATTCCAGCCTCTAAAAATACTTGAAAAGAACTTAAATATCCAAATACTTGATTCCCCGTAGCTTCAGTAGCGAATAAAGATGTGTAATAAATTGGAAATTGCTGATCGTACACGCTATATACACACGTTACTCCAATCACATACATCATCAAAAACCAAAACTTCTTTAAGAGAAAAAGTTGTCCAACATCTTTTAATTTAACGGATTCAGCTTTTTCTAATTCATAGTTTGTGACTTCTATTTTCACTGATAAAATAATTGCAACTAAGATAATTGCTGAAATAGATGCCACCCAAAAGTTGATATTAGGATTGATATTAAACAGCTGACCTGCGAAAAAAGTAGCTGAAGCCCAGCCTAAGGAACCCCACATTCTAGACTTTCCGTACTCGAAATCGTATTTACGGCTAATTTTTTCAACATAAGTTTCAATGGCACCAATACCTGCAGAAATACCAACTCCTAAATAAATAGCTCCCACAGCCGCACCTAAAATCACATTATATTTTAATAGTGGTCCATATATGTAAATATAAAATGGTCCTACAAATACAAGCAGTAGACTAATAAAAGATAATATATTTTTCTTTAGGCCTATCTTGTCGGAGATATAGCCATATACAGGCTGTATACACAATGCGAAGATAGCGTTTACAGAGAAAATTAAACCTGTGGCTGATCCACTTAAATTTAATTCTTGCTTTAACCAAATAGGAAATAAAGAGGCGCTAGAAGACCAAGTAAAAAAGAAAAAGAAAAAATAAGCACTTAACTTCCAATAGAGAACTCTTGAACTTTTCATGTTTGTTGCTCCTTTAACTAGATATATAGAATCTTTGAAACAAAAACTGAAAGCACTTTCAGATTCATTTTATGTCAACCGGTTTCACAAGTCAATATTTTTATGTCAACCGGTTGACATTGAGTTTAAAAATTACCCATACATAGGTAGTGTTTTCGCAACAATAACCTAATTTTTTTCTTATTTAATACCTGTTCCTGAACCACCAATCCCTTCTAAAATATAACGCTGAGCCACTATATAGATAAGAATTAATGGAATGGTGGATATTGTTAAAACAGCCATAACTTGATTCGTGTAAACTGGCTCCGTACTATTGATAGCTGTAATTGCTACTTGAATCGGAAATTTTGACTTGTCCGTTAAAACCATTAAAGGCCAAATATAATCATTCCAACTTCCGATAAAGGCTAAAGTTCCAACTGTAGCAACAGCCGGTTTAGACATGGGTAGCATAATTCTCAAGAATATTTGCCACGTATTTGCTCCATCCAATTTGGCTGATTCAATAATCTCTGCTGGAATAGCCATAAAAAAGTTTCGGAATAAATAGATATTGAATGCCCCTGCTAAGGCTGGCAGGATTACAGCAAGACGAGTGTCTACTAACCCTAGTTTGTGAACTATAGTAAATTGTGAGATTAAGATTGTTTCCAGTGGTACGATTAAAAGAGCCAATAAAAGACCAAATAGAACTCTTTTTCCATTAAAATTCAATTTAGCGAATGCATAACCTGCCATCCCATTGATAATGACAGAACCTGCTGCTACGCATAAACCATAAAACAAGCTGTTTATTATATAACCAAGTAAATGAAAGCGTGACAGAACTTGCTTATAGGATATAAACCAATCCGACGGATGAAAGGAAGGTAGGAAAGCCTTGATACTGTTCATATTATTATAAACTTCTGCTTCAGGTTTCATTGAGGATGCGATCATCCAAAACAATGGGAATATAAATAATACTGCCAGCAAAACTAAACAAATGTATTCTAGGATTGTTAAAGGCCCGAATTTCCGTCTCATTAGTCATCTTCCTCCTTCACTAATTTCCGTTGCACTAGCGTAACTAATCCAATAATTGTTCCAAATAGAAGAGCAATCGAACTAGCATAACCAACCATTCGATCCGTAAAGCCAGTTTGATAAATGTAATATACAACTGTCATCGTAGAGTTTACTGGCCCCCCTTGTGTCATAACCATTGGTTGGACTAATAGTTTAAATGCACCAATTAATGTCGTAATAAAAATAAAAATAGAAGTTGGTTTTAATAATGGTAACGTAATATAAACAAATCGTTGCCATTTATTCATTCCGTCTAGCTGTGCAGCTTCATATACGTCTCCAGGTATATTTTGCAAGCCTGCTAGAAAAATTAACATTTGAAAGCCAGCTCCTTGCCAAGCCGAAACGAAAACAATTGTAAACATTGCCTGTTTAGGACTCGTTAAGAAAGGTTGAGCTGAAATGCCAAAGTACGTCAGTACATTATTGATAATTCCTTCATTTGGGTTTAACAGATATAACCACAGAACGGAGATAACCACAAGCGACATTACCACAGGGCTAAAGTAAGCTACTTTAAAAAATGTGTTAGCTTTACGTTGTTTGTTCAACAGCAGGGCCAGCCCAAGAGCTGCCCCTATCTGTAAAGGAATTACCCAAACGACAAATTTCAGTGTATTCGCCAAGCTTTTCAAGAAAATAGGATCCTTGAACAAATTGATGAAGTTGTCTAATCCGACAAATTTACGAATATCAGGTGTTAGCAGGTAATAGTCTGTAAATGCATAATAGACGGACATAATAGCTGGAATAATGAGGAACAGCAGTAAAAGTAATAGTGCTGGTCCCAAAAATGTATAAGCTACTACATTTTCTTTCCACTGAATTTTATTTTTGGTTCCTTTTTTTGTTCTTGGAAAAGCGTAAACAGTCTTATTTCCTTTTAATCCAATTTTAATCATAATGCCTCCTTGTAGCTGCTTTTATCGATTTGCCTTATCGATAGCTGCCTGCATTTCTGTAGCACGTGTATCTAAGACTTTTTTGATATTTTTGTTTTGGTCATAGAAGCTAATATCATCAATTGTTTGTTGGAAAGCACGTGTTACTTGTGGATACGCTGGTGTTACAGGACGTGCGTGCCCTGATTTCTTTAATTGCTTCATGAACACATTCATTTGATCAGAAAATTCTTTTGTAAGTACTTTCTCGGAAGAGTAACGAACTGGCAATGCTGCAATTGTACGACTTAATTCTAAATTCGAATCTTTATTTGTCATCCAATCTACTAATTTAGCAGACCATTCTTTATTTTCGGATTTCTGTGTCATTGCAAACTGCCAACTTCCTGAAGGTGAAACCAGTTTCTTTGTCTTTGGTGATACTGGATAAGGCATAACACCATAATCAACTTTTTGAAAATTTGTTTCCATATCCGTTACTGTCCATACACCACTAAACTTCATTGGGTACTTTTCTGTTTCAAAAGCTTGTTTGACTGGAGTACGCGTTGTGTAGCCTTCTTTTAACATCGTTTGAATAAAAGTCATGGCTTCAACACTAGGCTTTTTATTAAACACACCTTCTGCTTTAGTACCATCTTTTGAGAGAATTTCTCCGCCTGCAGACCATACAAATGGTGTTAGTGCATACGTTAACATTTCATCTTTTGATTGTAATTGCATATCAATAGCCGGTTTATTATATTTTTCTTTCAATGTTTTACAAAGGGCAATGAATTGATCCCATGTCCAAGGATTATCAACTGTCGGTAACGTATTTAAATTAACGCCTGCCTCTTGTAGCATTTTTTTATTGTAGTAAATTCCGACGGATGATTCACTAGCACCAATCGCATACAATTTGTCTTTGTATGTTCCTTGTTGCTTGATACTCGGTAGTAAATCATCTTGATCTTTCACATAATCATCTAGTGGAGCAATGATGCCAGATTTTGCATAAGCAGCTGTATTTGGACCATCCAATGTAATAACATCTGGTAACGTATCAGTTGTCAGCGCTGCGTTTACTTTATCTTCATACCCTCCGCCGTTCCCACTACGTGGAATAAAGTCAATTTTAGCTTTAACATTTTTAGATGCATACTTCTTGTTAAAAGCGTCCACTCGTTTTTTATACACCTTACCTTCTTCACTATCATCTGATACGTGTACCCACATTGTAATCATTTGTTTGCCGTCACTACTTACGCTTTTATCCTTACTACAACCTGCTACAGCAAGAATTAGTAATAAAGATATACCTACTAAAAACCATTTTTTCATACGTTCCAGTCCCCCTTATTTCTCCTTATTCACAACAAATATATAAAAGCGCTTTCAAGGAGTATTTTATGTCAACCGTTTACATATGTCAATCGGTTGACATGTTTTTTTTGAAATATCAAACTTTTCGCTCCTATCCTTAAAACGGAGGTATAATATATTAGAATATATGTATTATCAATATATCGTTCATAATAAAAGTTAATGTTGGTTCGATATAAGCTAATAGTAATTAATTCCTAATTCTTGCACATGTTAGAGATATTTTCTACAATAAGTCCGTAACAAATAAACTTTAATTAATTAAAACATTCCTCACAATAAACTATTTCACAATATGGAATTTTTATTAATCAGGAAATTGTAAAGCTATCAAAGGAGGAATTAATTTTAATTGTTATAAAGTATTTATCTAATGTTTAATAAGCTATTTTCCTAACCTAAATAAAAAATTCATTATGTGACTAAAAAATATAGAAGCTTATTTAAATAATAAAGAGAAAAAATCCTAATATAATATTAAAAAGTGGTATTTAGTAGGATAGGAGGAAATAGAATGAAACCTAATATCCACGATGTAGCAAAAGTTGCAGGAGTTTCATCAACAACAGTTTCACGTGTCTTAAATAATCGAGGTTACATAAGTGAAAAAACAAAGGATAAAGTTTATAAAGCGATGGAGGAAATTAATTATTTTCCAAACGATTTAGCACGTTCCTTATTTCATAAAAAAACAAATTTAATAGGGTTAATTATACCCAATTCAAGTAACCCGTTTTTCGGTGAACTTGCCTTTCATATTGAAAGTGTTTGTACTTCACTAGGTTATAAATTGTTGCTTTGTAACAGTTTAAACCGTATGGATAAAGAGGAAAAATACTTAGAAATGCTTATACGAAACCAGGTAGATGGGGTCATTGTTGTAACATACAACCGAGGAGTCCTAGATTATCATAAACAAAATTTACCTATTGTAGCAATTGATCATTATCTATCTGAAAAAATTCCTGTTGTAGGATCCGATAATTATGATGGGGGGAAAAAAGCTACAGAATTGTTAATAAAGAAACAGTGTGAAAATATTATTCATATTAATGGCCCCCTCGATCTGGAAACACCAGCAAATTTAAGAAGAAAAGCATATGAAGACGTAATGAAGGGATATGGAAAATTGCCAGTTACATATGAAGTCTCTCCTCAAAAGAGCCGCCAAGAGGTAGTTGCTAAGCTTTTTGATGAACATCCGGAAGTAGATGGTATTTTTGCGAGTGATGATTTAATTGCGGCTGCTGTCATAACAGAAGCTAGAAAAAGAGGAAAAGATATACCCACTCAATTAAAAGTGATTGGTTACGATGGAACAGAAACAGTAAAGGCTATACTACCAGAATTAACGACCATACAACAACCTATTGAATCTATTGCGAAGGTAGCAATTGACATTTTATCTAAAGAGATCGAAGGCGAATTCACCAATATAGAACTTGAAACATATCTGCCTGTTAAGCTTTTAGAAGATGGAACTACTTAAATAAATTCATAACATTTACACAGGAAAAAGTTTTCTCTTTAAGGACCTGGAAGCAATTTATTCTTAATTTAGAGTGATTAAAATAACTACTTTTCCTTAAAGATTTCGAGCTTGGTTGTCTCAGAAAGGTTGAGAAATCAAGGATGTATAAAAAGTTTCATACATCAGCAAAAGAACCTTTGTCAGAGGCCTTCAGTATGGATTCTTTTGTCTGTTTTTTTAAGAGACATTATATAAATACAAAAATAAGTCACATCTTATAAAAAGGCGTGACTTATTTTTACTCAGAATTTAAATTCTCTTATTAATTCTTGAATCTATTTCTGGTAGGCAATCAACCTATATTAGCTAACAGCTTGTTTATTTTTGAATGCTATCTCTAATTCAATTTCTTCTAGCGTTCGACCTTTTGTCTCGGGAACATATTTTATAACAAAGAGGAAGGCGAAAACGCCAATAACTGCATATGTTAAGAATAGGACTCCCACCCCAACGGCCTCTACAAGGACTGGGAATGACATCGAGATAACAATGTTTGAAAGCCATAAAGCTGTGCTGGCGACCCCCATTGCTATACCACGAACATTCATAGGGAAGATTTCACCAAGGATAACCCATACAACCATTCCCCAGCTTGCTGAATAGGCAACAATAAATAAAGAAAGGCAAGTAAGTAATAGCCATACAGGCACCTCAACCCATGTCATACCAACTCCCAGTGTACCAAGCGCAATCGTCATACCGATGTTTCCGATTAATAACAGCTTTTTGCGTCCAATTTTATCAATAAGAAGCATTCCGAGAATCGTAAACAAAATATTAAAAACTCCGATACCTATTGTTCCAGCAATGGCTGCTGTAGATCCAAATCCAGCTGTACTTAGAATGGTTGGTGTATAGTAAATAATTGTATTGGTTCCGATGATCTGCTGAAATACAGCAATGCCGATTCCAATAAATAAAACAGAACGTAAGCCAGGTGCAAAAAGCAGTTTTAAATTGACCTTTTTCTCAGTCTTTATCTGCATTATACTTCTTATTTCTTCTTCTACTTGGTGTGAATACCTTGTCAGAGATAATACTCTGCGTGCTTCATTTTCACTTACATTCTGCCAAAGCCACCTTGGACTTTCAGGCATAAAGAACATCCCTAGCATCAGTAAAACAGAAGGAATAACGGCTAATCCTAGCATCCAATGCCAATTTTCTGAAGCTGCAAACATGTAATTTACGAGATAGGCCATAAAAATACCAAGAGCATTCATAATCGTGTTTAATGAAGAGACCTTACCACGAATATTTGCTGGAGCCATTTCAGCTAAATAGAGAGGGACAATCCCTGAAGCTCCTCCAACTGCTATTCCCAGTTCAATACGAAACGCAATTAAAGTATGTACATTAGGAGAAATAGCTGTTCCAATTGCGCCAATTGTGAATAGTGCACCTAACATAATAATGGTTTTCTTTCTTCCATATTTATCGGCTACAGGTCCACTAAAAGCTGCACCAATAAGGGCACCAATTAAAACTCCACTTACAACTAACCCTTCAAGAAAAGGTGTTAGCCCCATGTCTTTTTTTATAAAAAGAAGAGCACCTGAAATAACTCCTGTATCATAACCAAATAAAAGCCCACCTAAAGCACCAAAACAATAAATTACCCACCTATACATTTTTTGTTTATTCATGGTCCACCCATCCGCCCCTTTAGTTGAATCTTTTTTAGCAAAAAAATACTATTTAGAGTTGTTTCACAGGCTTAAAGTTATTTTGTAAGAAGGATAAACTTTCTTCCGCGAAAGTATAAATCATATTCATATTAGCTCCTTTATTCGCTTGAAAAGGATTTGGACCAGGAGCTGTTGCTTCTACTACAACATATCCATCAAAGTTTATCTTCTGTATTCCAGAGATAAATGGTTTAAAGTCGATGTGGCCACGCCCCATACCTCTTCGATTACTGTCAGCTACATGAAGAATATGCAGTTTGTCCTGTGCATCTAAAAAGGGAAATTCAAGATCTCGCTCTTCAATATTCATATGATAGGAATCTAGCAACATTTTCACTTTAGGGTGATTAACTTCTTTAACAAATTTTGTAGCATCGGCTCCTGTGTTAACAATACAACTCTCATATCTGTTTAAAGGCTCTATTACAAGAGTAATATTTAATTCCTCTGCTTTTTTCGTTAATCTTTGTACAGAGTCAATAGCCCATTTCCAATCCTCTCCAGCATTGCCCATTGGAGCTGTTTTTCCAACCGCAGAAGGACAAACAACTAAATATTCTGCTCCTACCTCTTTAACAGCTTCAATTTGCCTTTCAAAGTATGCGACTGCTTTTTTTCGGTTATCTTCGCTTCGATTAGCTAAATCTTGTTCTTCGTTTGGCCAACCAGTATCACCTGTCAAACCACTTATTTCTAGATCTAAATTTTTCGCTAATTGTTTAATATCGCGCCAGTTATAGTCATCTACTGCAGCTCTAATTTCTATTGCGTCATACCCGGTTTTTGCAACAAACTCCATTGTCTTTTCTAAAGGAATATCTCCAAAAGTCCAACTACAAATTGAAAATTTCATTTCTATTCTCCTTTTTACACATTTAATTTATTTTAGAAGTGATGCATTTCAGAAATCTAAACCTAAAAAGAAGAATCAAATTCCTAATGATATCGCTTTCTTTTTAGGTCAGATAAAATAGTGGTTTTGTAATTAAGATAGTTTAATTAAATCAACTGTACACTTTCCTTAATTTTCACTGGTGCATTTGCCTTAACAGATTCAATACAAGCAAGTGCAATTGAAAGAGCTCTGCGAGCATCTTTACCTGTTACATATGGAGTACTCTCATTACGCACACATTCTACAAAAGAAGTGAGTTCTGCGACGTAAGCATCATGTAATAATTCAGTGTCTTTTCGGTATGTATCGCTACTTATTCCTTCTGCAGTGTAGCGAATCATATTTGTTTGTTGAACACCTCCAGCTGTCACCATTCCGGCTGAACCAAATACTTCACCGCGAACATCATATCCATAAACTGCTTGGAAATTTGCTTCAGCTGTTGCAATTGCTCCGTTATCAAAACGGATGTTAACAACCGCAGTGTCAAGGAGACCTTTATCTTTAAAATCTGGACGTACAAGTGCATCAGCTACTGCGTAAACTTCAATTGGTTCTGCACCTGGATTTAAATAGAGTAATGTATCAAAATCATGTATTAGCGTTTCTAAAAAAATAGTCCATTCTGGAATTGGAGCTGGATCACCTAATCCCGGATCACGCGTTAACGATCTCAATAACTGTGGAGTTCCGATTCTACCTTCAACAATATCGTTATGAACAGCTCTGAAATCTGAAGCAAAACGACGATTAAAGCCAACTTGTAAGGGAACATTTGCGTTTTGAGCTGCCAATATGGCTTTATCTGCTTCTTCTAGAGTAATTGCCATTGGCTTTTCACAAAAAACTGCTTTCCCCGCATTAGCAGCAGCAACAACAAGATCTGCATGTGAACGGGCAGGAGCTGCAATAACTACTGCGTCAATATGTGGATCTTGAAACATTTCCTTTGGATCTGTATATGCCTTTGATACTCCCAGTTCTTTTGCAAGTCTTTCAGCAGCTCCTGAAACTGGATCAGCAATCGCGTTAAGCTTTGCCCCATAGATTTTACGAGCAACTGTTCTTCCATGAAAACTTCCCATACGTCCTGCACCAACCAGACCAATTCTAACTTCTTTCATCTTTCTTCCCCCTTAAGATTAAATAAAGTTACCTTTCTCTTGCTATTTCTTTTTTTATAGCGCTTTCATATTTTGGTTTAACCAACCCTTTTATGATTTGTAAGCTAACAGTTAAGGAAAGCACTTTCCTTGATAATGAGTTTATCTTTTAGTTTTTTTATTGTCAATAATTTTTTAAAAATTTAAATAATAATATAAGCTTATATCTTATAACTTGATTTTTAGATTAAACGTTTCTCTTAAGCGCTTTAAAAATAGTAAGACAATTTTATATTTTTTTATAAGTATCAGTAAAGTAAATTCAGACACTCTCGAAAATAAGGAAAGCTCTTTCCTTTTTAGGTTTCCTTAAAGTCAATAAGTAGTTACCACGATAAATTAATAAAGTTAATAGGAAAGCTCTAAATGGATTGCCCATCAATAACTATATTTTTTTGGTAAGATGGATTTCGTTATATAGAATAAACAGCAATATTTTACCTATGTCAAACGAAGATTTTAGAGAAGATTAAAGACATGTAGTGATAGATTAATACGTTGTTAGTTGGGGTAATAAAACACAAGACCATCTTAAACAAGATAAATTCTCTATAGATATTGTGGAAGATATTTATGAGTGTTCTTATGATTTAGGATTATTAATTTTCTTCTTTTAAAAAAAGATAGCAAAAAAAGGCTACATAGCTTCAAAGGAAGCTGTGTAGCCTTTTTCACTTCTGAAAATTGATTATGCAATACATAAATGTCTAACTTTAAACTTTAATAACGGTATTAAGTACTGCAAGGTTTAATTATTTTATTTACATTCATGTATTCGTTTTATTATGAGAAGTAGATGCACGAACCACTAATTTTGGAGATAAAACGATTCGTTGCTTTGTCTCCTTTGAATCTTCAATCTCCTCTATTAATAGTTCAACAACCTTCTTACTCATTTCATGAATAGGTTGAGCTATTGTAGTTAAAGGAGGATCACAAATTGTCGAAAGGACCGTGTCGTCAAACCCAATAATTGATAGATCTTGCGGAACATTTATTTTAAGTTCACGCGCACCTTGTATTGCTCCAATCGCAAGAAATTCGGTTGAGGCAAAAATAGCTGTCGGGGGAACAGGCAAATGTAGAAGTTCACGTGTAGACTGTTTTCCTTCATCAAGTGAAGTATTATTGAGAGACACTAAACTTTCATCATATTGCAATCCTGCTTTCTCAAGGGCTTGTTTATATCCCTCAAATCTTGCTCTTATCGTCGGAAACTTAATGTCTTCAGTAATCATTGCAATTCTTTTATGCCCTAAGCTTATCAAGTATTCTGTAGCCTCATATCCTCCTAGAAAATCATCTACTAATACTGCATCCACAGCAAGCGAAGATACGTCTCTCGAAAGTAATGCAACCGGAATCTCAGCCTTAAGCAGCTCCTTGATAGCTTTATCCTCTTTTAATCCTGTAGCAATTATAATACCATCTATGTACTTTTGCTTTAATATAGAAATATATTCGATTTCATTTTTTAAATCATTGTCCGTACTACAAATCATCAAACTAAAACCGAATTTCTTAACATGATTTTCAATCCCCCTTGCTATCTCTGCCATAAAAGGATTCGCAATATTCGGTATCAGAAGCCCAATAGTTTGAATACGCTTTTTGACGGATGCTACCACACTAGGTTGGTAGTTTAGCTCGCGCATTGTATCCCTAACCTTTTTTCTAGTTTTCTCTGCAATACTCCCTGTATTATTCAGTACCTTAGAAACAGTTGAAATTGACACACCAGCTTCATTTGCTACATCATATATCGTTGGTTTCATTCCCTTTCCCTCTTTTCTCTTAACACCTCATATATTTATTCTAACCTATTTTAGTTACAGGTAAAATAATTGAATAACAAAGATTGATATAGTAGGTTCTAACATCAAAGTCACTGTGTATACGATATAACAAGTCTAATTAACATAATGGAATTTTATCGAAATTAAAAAAGCTTTTAAGAAGTATATCTCTTAAAAGCTTTCTTAATTAAATTATTAATTTTGCTATGCTATGCTTCCACTTTTTTCTCTAGTGGAGGTTTAGGTAATTTATTTAGCCGTAAATTACCTGATAAATATAACCCAGTAAAGACAAACAGGGAAGCAATAGCATCATATATTGTAATCTTTTCATCTAATAAGATAGAGGCTAAAAGGTAACCTGCAATAGGTGTTAGAAATAGCCAGATATTTGCTTTAACGGCATCTTGTTTAAGTAAATAAAACCATAGGATCATGGCAAAGATTGAAACACCTAAAACGGACCACACTAGATATAGGACCAGATTCATATCAAATAAGACGGGTTCATCTAATTCTAAAAGCATAGAAGGTATAATTAAAATAATTCCACCAAATAAAACCTGCCAGGCATTAATTACTAAGCTAGGCAGTTGCAACTTTTGTTTTTGAAAATAAACACTGCCAATGGCCATAGATATCATGCCAATTAGTAGCAAGAGTATTCCACTCAATGTAGAATGTCCATCTTGCAATAAAGGATATGTAGCAATTACTAAGCCAATGGCTGAAACAAGCATCCCCATCCACTCTTTCTTCTGAATGAAACGATTCATGAAAATTGAGGACAGAATTGCAACAAGAAAAGGATTAACCACGACTGCTAAGTTAAAAAAGCCAGATGATACGGTTTTTAGTGCCCAAAAACCACAACCAAGATACAGAGAAGTATTAAATAAACCTAATAGTATCAGTGGTTTCCACTCATGTTTTTGGGGCATGCGGTATTTACCTTTCCTAAACAAATAAATATATACTAACAATAAACTACCGGCTAAAAGAAAGCGAATAGTCCCCATTATTAATGGCGGGGCCGATAAAAGACCAAATTTAACAGATACTGCCCCAGATGCCCATAGAATCGTAAATAAAATACCAAAAAACATTTCTTTCTTCCCCCCTTCAGATACTTACTAGGTATAAAATTAATTTAGATAGCCCTTTTCCAGAAAGTAGACGATTATGATGTGTCTTATATAACAAAAGGTGCGCTCTAACTGAGTGCACCTTTTGTTTTTATGAATTATATATTTCTCTGTTTAGATTCACAATATCTTTATGTGAA
Source organism: Priestia aryabhattai (assembly GCF_023715685.1). Classification (NCBI taxonomy): domain Bacteria; kingdom Bacillati; phylum Bacillota; class Bacilli; order Caryophanales; family Bacillaceae; genus Priestia; species Priestia aryabhattai. The sequence continues at coordinate 1,057,292 of NZ_JAMBOQ010000003.1, read as the reverse complement.
AATTCAACTTTCTTTTTTTCTGCATGAAGCTCTGCAAACCTTTCCATCACTTTATCGCGTAGTAATGGTGCTTTTTCTTTATCTGCCTTTTTCAACGCTTTCGTGAGTTCATCTTTTGTTAGCTCTGTGCAGTAAGCAGGAGTTCCTGGCTGTTGTCTCCAAGAGTCACTTAAAGAACCACTGTCTACTGAATCGAAGCCTAGCTCGTGTACGACGTCCATGATTATTTGTTTATGTGATGGGTCATTACCAGCAACTGCCATTGCAATTCGTCCAGTAGAATCTTCGGATGCTCCTTCATTTTCTACAGTATAGGCTAATAAGTTGTTGAAAGCTTTAATGACAGGTCTGCCTAATTGATTTGAAACCCAAACACTTTCAACCACCCTGTTCTCGATTTCTTCAATTTTGCCGTCTCTAAAAGGATAATAATTTGAAGTATCTACAATGATTACTTCCTCCTCGACTTGATCGATAATGTTCCGAATGCTTTGCATTGCTTTTATAGGGAGAGATATTATAAGAACTTCAATATTCTTAATTGCATCCTCTACACGCATAGGTGTTCCAGAAAACTCTTTTCCTTCTAAACGTTCAATTCCTCTTGCATCTGCAATTTTGACATCATGCCCATTCTTAACTAATTTTTTAGAAATAATTGACCCAATTGGTCCTGCACCTATAATTCCAAATCTCATTATTGTTCCTCCTAAAGAATTTGTATATAAAAGAATTATTTTACTTAAAGTTACACAATTATATGTTTATCAAACCGTAAACATATATTTATTAGATATTAAAAACGTATTGAGTATTTCTGTTACATATACTAGAATAAAATCATTTCTCATCTTTTTAAAGTAGGCAATTAAAATTGCCATAGTACATTTTTTTGTACTTAACAGTAGAAAGCAGGTGAAAAGGTGTCTAGAGTATGTAAGGATGGATTTGACAAAGAGTGTATAAAGGAACAAAGAGAAGTATATGGCATTGCCTATACACAAAATATACTTTCAGGACGCTGGAAATATATTATTCTTTGGTTTTTAAAAACCAAAGAACGTCGTTATAGCGAAATTAAAGCATTTTTATGGGACATTTCACAAGGTTCTCTTACAAAACAGTTGAGAGAATTGGAAACAGATGGATTAATCAAACGAGAAGTTTTTCCTGAGGTACCTCCAAGTGTTGAATATTCATTAACAACTAAAGGGCGTGAATTTATCCCAATACTTGATATGATGGAGAATTTCGGCAAAAAATTCGGGGAGAAACCTGAGTGAAATAATAAGTAGAGAGCCTTATATATGTAAGCAGGAATGCCTAATTTATATAAAAAATGTTAGAAGAAAGAGCGTAAACCCTTTGTCGTTCATTGGGTTTACGCCCTTTCTTCTCCTGTAGGTATAGTTTTATGGAAAACGAATTATATTTGTACAAAAATCCATTACTTTAATGTGAGTAAGTTCTTAATCCAGGTAACATTAAAAAGTAGGTAACAATACCGAATCTAGTTTATTTTTTAGCAAATCCTTGTTTGTTTAAATAATCAAGCATAAAGGGCAGTTTACTTCTTTCAAGATGATCTTCAATATGATCTTTCCATCCCTTTACTTTCTTTACTGTGAAAGGAGCTTTAACAGGACGATCTTGGTAATACTCACGCATCTGTTGGTCATACATTGCTAACCTTTCTTCATCTAGTGGTTGATACTGATTATCAAACATAACCATTGATTGAGGTAAACGTGGTTTTAGTCCAGGCTTCTCTCCAGAAGGATGGCCTATGCATAGCCCCACTAAAGGAACCACATGCTTTGGTAAATTTAATACCTCAGTTAATTCTGCAATATTAAGTCTTACTCCACCAATATATACACCACCGAGTCCCATTGATTCAGCTGCCGTTAAAGCATTTTGAGCCATGAGCCCAGCATCGAATGAACCGATTAAAAGGTATTCTATATAGTCAAGGTCTACCTTCGGAGCAATCTGATGATTTCGGTTAAAATCAGCACAAAAAATCCAAAACTCGGCAGCATCTTCAATATACGGTTGATTACCAGATAGTTGCGTCACCTTTTTTCGAAGATCTGAATCAGTAATTCTAATGATAGAAACCACTTGTAGTAGGCTGAATGATGAAGTTTGGTTAGCCGCCTTAAAGATTGTATTTCGTTGTTCCTCTGTCAGTGGTTGATCTATAAAAGAACGAATAGAGGTATGATTACAAAGTAATTCAATTGTATTATTCATATTGACATTCTTCCTTTCTTTTCCTAAATATTAAATTCACAACTAATTTTGTCATGCTTATCGAGTTCTATTGGAACTATTTGTAAAAGTAAATTTTTGCTTGCATAGACTATAATAAAATCATTACTCTCATTTATGAAGAGGGCAATTTTAATTGCTCTAGTACGATTTTTTGTACCTAACAGTAGTAAAAGGGTTTAAAGACGTATAAATTATGTAAAGATGATTTTTCAAGAGACTTCATAAATTGATGACAAGACGTATGGTAATATTCACTAACTTCAAAGAGATCTTCATTTATCTCTGTTATTGGAATAGCGTAAGTAAAATCTAGATTTATCACGCTAAGAAATTCCCATAAAAAAAAGCTCAATCCCTCTGTATTAAAATAGAGAGATTGCGCTTTTTTCATTACTCCATTAAAGTACTCTGTCATTGAAAAAGAAACGTAAATTATTATTTTTCAAGGGTATTCATTATTTCATTAATTACTTCCGCGCAAGTCTTAATCTCTTTTATTCCACCTGCAGCTTCGGATAAACTTATAGTACCATTGACTAAGTCCCCATCTAACATACCAACTTTAAAACCATTTCCGTAATATTTATAAGCCTCTTCTGGTTTTCCTTGATTGATAAGTTCAAACGCCTTTTTTCCAGCTACTGTAGGAATGGTTCTTAAATGTCCGATACCTGATTTAAATTCAATAAATTCCTCACTTTTTACATTTAGTATTGCTTGTTTTGTAGCCTCACTTGCTGGATTTTCTTTTGTGGCTATAAAGCGTGTGCCCATATATACACCTTCTGCTCCCATCGCAAAAGCAGCTAGAGCCCCTTTTCCATCAATAATACCACCTGCTGCAATGACAGGGATTTCTACCAAGGAAGTTACTTGAGGTACAATTGATAGGGTACTGATTTTGTAGTCACTCATATGGCCACCAGCTTCATAACCTGTTGCAATAAGAGCATCCACGCCTAATTTTCCTGCTTCTACTAACTTTTGTACAGTAGGGCTAAGATCTCTATAAATAATATTAATGTTGTGCTTTTTTAGTCTATTTACTTCTTTTTGAATTACCTTTTGACCGATTGCAATCACGTTTTTCACTTTTTCTTCTACCAAAATGTCAAAAATAGCATTCGTAAAAGGATCTTCCGTGTTGTTATCCATTGGGAATATATAATTAACTGCAAAAGGTTTATCAGTCAGTTGTTTAACCTTTTGTATTTCTTTTCTAAGTCTTTCAGCTGTATCTTCTGGACTTGAAGACTTTTCTGTTTGTCCAGCGTTGGGCCCCAACACTCCCATTCCTCCTGCGTTAGAAACTGCAGATACAAATTCTGCAGAAGTAACCCATGTCATTGCTGCTGAAATAATTGGATACTCTATGTCAAGTAGTTCTGTAATTCGATTTTTCATGTTAAACAATCTCCTTTTAATTAACGATAATATTTCTTCATTTATATCTATAATGATTTATGAGTCTCTCTTAGTTGCTACCAAGTTAAACGTGTATATATTAATCATTTTGGGTTGATTTCTCATATCTGTTTCCCGGATAAGGTAAACCCAAATTACCACGTAAAGTGTATGATTCATATTCCTTACGAAAAATCCCCTTTTCTTGTAAAATAGGGACAACTAAATCAATAAAGTCATCAAATCCTGAAGGATGCTCCTGCCTTAGCAGAAGCAAGTCCATAGCACCCGCCGCGTACCAGCGTTCAATTTGATTAGCTACCTTCTCGGCTGAACCAAAAAATTTCGGTTTTGGGATTCTGTATCCGTATGGCATTAAGCTTTCTAACTCCTGAAATTTTTCTTCAGCTTCTCTTTCTGTTCTGCCGACAATTGGGTTTTGAGTCGGCATGATTAAAAAATCATCTAGTAAACGACCCTCTAGGGCTACCCTTCTTTTTAGCTCCATGCTAAAGCTCTTAGCGTGTTCAAAATTGTCGCCATTCACCAATACACCTTCAGCATGTTTCGATGCAATATCCATAAATTCTGATGAAGTACCAGCTTGGAAAATGACAGGTCTTCCTTGTCTAGAACGACTAATATTTAATGGGCCCTCCACCGAGAAAAACTTACCTTTATAATTTAGAGAATGCATTTTTCTTGGGTTGAAAAATATTCCACTTTCTTTATCCCGTATAAAAGTATCATCTTCATATGAATCCCATAGTCCTTCCACAATCTCTAAAAATTCTTTTTTCATTGGATATAATTCTGATTTAGAAAGATGTGTTCGACTATAATTTGCTAACCCTCCTGGATTAGAAGTAATCGCATTCCATCCTGCTCGACCATCACTAATTTTATCAAGAGAAGCCACCTGTCTCGCTACAGTGAATGGATCTGCATACGAAGTCGCAATGGTTGCAGTAAGGCCAATATGAGTAGTAGCCATGCTAAGAGCAGACAGAATACTTACACCTTCAAACATACTCAAATAATGTGGAATCATCCCAGGCCCAATGTGGCTGACATCAGCTAAAAAGACCATATCAAACTTACCTTCTTCAGCTCTTTGAGCTTTCTGTACATAATAATCTACATTTTCACTAGCATTAGCTGGCATATCGGGATGACGCCATCCCATGTAATTCCAGCCTACGCCATCTATAATAGCTCCAATTTTAAGCTGTCTTTTATTTGTCATTTATACCCTCTTCTTTCTATTTGCTGCAAAAACCTAACCTATTTTCATGATTGGACGCAGGTGTTTGTCCATTTGGTTTACGTTCTGTACTTATTTAGAGCTAAGGTCAAATTCTTTAGCGAGTAGTTGGTATCCTTTTAATCGGCTTTCTTGACTAGGGTAAAAATCAGCTATCATGATTTCATCAGCTAGGGCTGCTTTCGCCATCTGCCTCAATTGGACAGCTACATCATTCACACTTCCAATCACAAAACGATCCTTATTAGCATCCCGAGCTTCCTCTTCCTCTGGTGTATAGATATGGGACTCGGCTTCTTTAAGAGTCGGAAATGATAAATTAGAGGAACCAGTTCTCATTCTTGCCCACGTTAACTCTACTGGACCTGCCAAATATTTTGCCTCTTCCTGTGTTTCTGCTACAATAACACCAATAGCTAATATACTTTTCGGCTCCTTCATATACAAAGATGGCTTAAAGTCTTTGCGATATGATCGAAGAATTGGAATTGCTAACTGAGGTGCTAAATGGGCAGCAAATACAAAACCAAGCCCTTTTTCTACAGCAAACTGTAAACCACCTTCACTAGATCCCAACATATACATATCAGGCACTAACGACGGGTTACCTGGAGGTGTAATGTTGCTAAAAGGATGAGTCCTTGGAAAATCCCGCGAAAAAAATGAAAGTAAGTGATTTAACTGTTCTGGAAAATCATTGGCGGCAAGAGCTTCCCTCGAACGCTGTAAGGCCCATGCTGTCCATCCATCTGTTCCTGACGCTCTTCCTATTCCTAGATCTATCCGTCCAGGATGTAAAGCTTCAAGTAAGGTAAAGTTTTCTACAACTTTAAAGGGACTATAGTTAGGTAACATAATTCCACCAGAACCTACACGTATTTTTTGAGTGTGTGAAGCTGCATGTACACTCAACAAATCAGGAGATGTACTAATTTGACTAGTAGTGTTGTGATGCTCAGTAAACCAATATCGGGTATATCCTAACCTCTCAGCTAATTGCACCATCTCTGTTGAATTCTTTAGACTTTCAGTAGGATTACTGTTCTGATAAACATGAACGAAATCTAAGATGGATAACTTTAACGGATCATCTGGTTGTTTATTTGACATTTTATAAAACTCCTTTCAATGCTATTAATGGTTAGCCGGCTAACTATATAGATAAAAAATATATAGAATTGATCTGTGATAATTTTGGATATGATTAAATTGTAACCTGTATTTTTGTTACGTAGACTAGAATAAAATCATTGCTCATCTTTTGGAAGAGGGCAATTTAAATTGCCGTAGTACAATTTTTTGTACTTATGAGTAGATAGAAGAGGTGTAAGGGTGACGAGAATTTGTAAAGATGGGTTTGAAAGAGAATTTATACGAGAAGAAAGAGAAATGTATGGTATTGCTTATACACAAAACATACTCTCCGGGCGTTGGAAATATTTAATCCTTTGGTTTTTAAAAACTAAGGAACGTCGATACAGTGAAATTAAAGCCTTTTTGGGTGATATCTCTCAAGGCTCGCTTACAAAACAACTTCGAGAACTAGAAGCAGACGGTATAATTAAGCGTGAAGTTTATCCTGAGGTTCCCCCACGTGTTGAATATTCACTAACATCAAAAGGCACTTCACTTGTTCCTATTATTGATTTAATGGAGGAGTTCGGAAAAAAATTCGGAGAAAAAGAATAAAAGTCTAAAAAATCGTGTAACTACTATAGTACCTTTGGAATTGAATATTATTTGAGCGAATTAGTTTGCACCTACTATAATTACGTTTTTTTATTTATTACTTGACTAAAAAATAAGAAAGTAATATAGTTAGTCTGCTAATTAAATTACAATAAGGAATGATCTATATGATTGAAGATGAAATTAGAGAACTTCTTGATAAAATATCAGGACAAATGCGTCGAAACTACAACCAATTGTTACAAGACGTAAATCTTCATGCTGGGCAAGATAATTTGTTATGCAAACTATGGGCAAATGATGGACTTACGCAAGTTCAATTATGTGAACACCTAAAATGTGAACCACCTACTGTAACAAATATGGTTAAAGCCCTTGAACAAAAAGGAATAGTTTACCGTCAACGTGACGAAAAAGACGGCAGAATTAGCAGAGTTTATTTAACTCCCGAAGGTCGCGATCTAGAGGGACCTGTCAATGAAAGATGGAGAAAACAACAAGACAAGTTGTTAGCAGGTATTATACCTGAAGAGCGTTTATTATTAAGAAGACTTATGAAACAAATGGAAGAGAATCTTTTTTAGTCTCTCCTTTGCTAGTTTTTTGTTTTAGGTTAATGAGAAAAAGAAGCAACATCTAAAACATGAAAGAATATCACTAAATATATATTCCTTTTAACTAGTGTTATTTGGTTCAGCGTTTTACTATTTTCTATTTATACTGATCTTACTAATACTCACAGATATATTCCCGCACCTATAGAAGAAAAGGTTGAACAAAGGCAATAGTTCCCCTTCTTCTATATTAGGTATTCCATACATTTTTCAATATTTATAATTCCCATTATAGAAATATAAAAGGACCTTAATAAAGAACATTAAAATTCTATTATTTTAGACAGTACTGTACCCGAAAAAGAGATACATAAAATGATCAAAATAAGCTGTCATTTAACAAAGGAGAAGTAAACTTATGAAAACAAGAATAACTGAAATCTTTGGAATTCAATATCCGATTATTCAAGGAGGATTAGCCTATTTAGCTTATGCTGAATTAGCTTCAGCTGTCTCCAATGCTGGTGGACTTGGGCAAATTACAGCTGCGACTCTAGGAACTCCAGAAAAGCTTCGAGAAGAAATTCGTAAAGTACGTACCATGACCGATAAGCCATTTGGGGTAAACTTTGCGATTGCAAGACATGATGGGAAATATAAGGACTTGCTTGAAGTGGCTATCAAGGAGAAAGTACCGGCTATTTCTATAACGGGAGGGAATCCTCAGCCTGTTTTTGAACGAATAAAAGGAGAGAACATTAAAACTCTTGTGCTCGTTTCAGGGGTTAGACAAGCTCAAAAAGCTGAGGAGCTTGGTGCTGATGCTATAATGGCAGTGGGACAAGAAGGAGGCGGCCACCTAGGACGCGATGATATTGGCACAATGGTCCTTATTCCTCGTGTAGTTGAATCCGTGTCAATTCCTGTACTAGCTAGTGGCGGTATTGGAGATGGGAGAGGCTTATTAGCAGCCTTTGCCCTTGGAGCAGAAGGGGTAGAAATGGGAACAAGATTTATTGCTACGCAAGAGTGTGTACATGCAAACCCTGTATACAAAGAAGCACTTGTGAAGGGAAAAGAGACAGACACAGTCATTATTAAGAAAACTTTAGGGACTCCTGGGCGTGTTTTAGAATCAAAATATACTAGCGATATTATTGAACGTGAACACAAAGGGGCAACTTATGAAGATTTAAAAGATATGGTGAGTGGTAAGGCAAACTGCAAATATATTTACAATGGGAATGAAGGAGAGGGATTTGGTTGGGCTGGACAGGTTATCGGACTAATTAATGATGTTCCTACGGTTCAAGAATTATTTGATGAGATGATTTCTACAGCTGAACAAGGAAAGCAGCGTTTAATAAGCATTTTGGAAACAACAAAGAACTGTTAGTAGTGTTCCAGCTTTAGGTAATATATATTAACTAAAATCGGAAATTTTAGTTTATGCTTGTCTTATTATCGTTAACAAAATAAAAAGCAACCTCGACAATTGGCAAGCGAGGTTGCTTTTTACAGCTAATGTTTTTCATAAGGTAGAAATATCAGTAAACAAATTATAACATATTTTTTGAAAATAAGACCCTTTTAGATAGAGGTCGCATATGTATAAAAGATGTAGTTTTTATACATCTTCTCTTCATTCACCCATCCACTGAATGTTGTTATGTCAAGGATGTATAAAAAGCTGCATAATGAAGAAATCACTCTTAGCTGTGAACCCTTGTTCACACATGAACGGAAGGTAGTTTTTTCTGTTTTTTAAATATAGATGTTCAGCTGATGCTCTATTGCATCTTGAGTAGTTTCGTCTAATTGTTCTGTTTTATTTATAGTTTTACTCGTTCTACCAATTGTAAGAGTTCATCACTAGGTCCATAGAATAAAATCATACGGCCGCCTTCCAGTGTTGGTTGTGGTTCAGGAGATAAAAATTTAATTCCCTTTTTCTTATAATAGTTAATTGCTTCGTTAATATCCTTTACTGTAAAAGCAAGATGGTTAACAATACCACTTTTATTATAGTCACTAATAGGATTAATATCTCGAATTAGTTCAATCTCTACACTAGGCTGTTCCTCCAGGTACAAAAATGCCATCTCTCTTGTTTTTGAAGATCCTCGAAGGCGAACCTTAAAACCAAACATATCTGAGTAGTATTGAATAGTCTCATCCATATCTGTAACAATAATAGCTACGTGTTCCATTTTTTTTATCATTTATATTCTCCCTTTCAACATAAGAATAAGTTCACAAAAAATATACTATTTTAGCTGCCACCTCTTCCCTTTTATCCTGATGGATTTTGAAGTTCATATCCAGATTAACTTGATTGAAGGGAAAGAAAAACCCTATTAAAATGGTTATAAGTTGGATAATAAAAGGTTTCCAATATTTATGTTTAAAAAGATGAACCAGTGCCCACCCGGTCATAATGATAAAGGAGGCATATACACCTAACCAAATAGGCAACATTAAAAATTCCGTTATAAGATCAACTAAATCCCATTGGAAAAGTGATGTTAAAATAACTAATAAACTACTAACTAATGATAAAAACAATAATTGACTGCGTTTCACACATGTTCCTCTTCCTAAAATAATTCTTTTTTGTACTTAATTATATATCAAAGTCTCAATAAAAACTTATGGTTATCATACATAAACGTAGTTAACATAACCATTATTATCGGAAATAAAGAAGCTCACTTAAAAAAGTGAGCTCTGAAAGGAATAGTAAGCTTATTCAATCAGTAACGCGATATTCCCGAATTGTTCTCCCTCATTCATTCTATTGAAGGCTAGAATAGCTTCGGGTAAAGAGTATGTTTTGTCTATAATGGGGTTTAAAGAATGTTTCGTTATAAATTCAATCATTTGCTCAAACTCTTCGCGACTACCCATAGATGTACCAAGAATATTAAATTGTGGGTAAAATAAAGTTCGTAAAGGGATTTCTACCTTGTCTCCAGAGCTTGCCCCGAAATTTACTATACAACCATTAGGGCGGAGAACATCAAAATAATGAGGGAATGTAGCAGGGCCTACACTATCTAATACTACATCCACTTTTTCACCTTCTAGACTTTCATTCCAATCCGTATTATTATCAAATGCCCGGTCTGCTCCATGATTTCTAGCCTGTTGTCTTTTTTCTTCCCTTCTTGACGTTACACTGACTTTAGCCCCTATTGCTTTGGCAAATAACATAGCGTAAGTAGCTACACCACTTCCTATTCCCGGTATGAGAAGATGCTGATCTTTTTTCAAATTTCCTTTTGTAAAGAGTGCTCTATAAGCAGTTAATGCGGATAGAGATAACACCCCTGCTTCTTCCCAAGAAAGATAGGAAGGTTTCTTAACTACATTTTTAGACGAAATAATAACATATTCTGAAAAAGTACCGTCTGATGGCCCTCCCAATATTTTAGGAACAGTAGGAACTTCATTAGCAAACTCCCAATCAAGACTCGGATTAATAATAACCTCGGTATGTATAGTGAAATCTGAAATTCCTTCGCCAATCTCTTCTATAATACCTGCCCCATCAGAACCTGGGATAAAAACGGGGTCCTCTGATGTCCTATTGTTAATAACGAACAAATCTCGACGATTCAATCCCACTGCCTTTAGTTTTACTTTTACTTCACCATAACCAGGCTTTTTTTCAGGAACCTCCTGATAATTTAAGCCTGCTATCCCTTTTTCTTTACTATGTACAATAGCCTTCATAAGATCCTCTCCTTACCACTTCATACTACTAAAAATATCCAATTACTAAAAATATTTTGCTTGAGGAGTAATTTTTATTATTTATACGATATACAAGTTTAGTTTACATAAATCAGTTCACGTAAAATTGAATGTTAATTAAATCACTTCAAATATATACGTAATGATTAACGGACTTTATTAAAAATAGTTTTATCTATTACTTATTTATAGAAAAACGTGGTATTTTTCTTAGCTAAGGATTAATTACAAGGAGTTTTTAAATCATCTACATGTTTTGAATTCCTTTGGACATACTGTTTATGTACCTTTTATGACAATGGTAGTATATGGCAAGGAGGAATTGATATGTTAAATGAAAATCAATCTGTGCAGGAGACAATGGAAAGCTTTTGGCGCACAACTTGCGGAACGTGGGGAAACTGCAATGAATCCACTGTTCAAGCCTTTTTATCACAGTGCGAACAGCATAGCATTGACCCTCAGTTTTGCATGAATTGGATTCAGCAGCACAGGGATAAAATTCCAAACTGGTCCGCTGTTTCGGATACAACACGCGAATGGGTGAATGAACATACTTCTACTGGTTCTCCTGTATCTATGTCTGATCAAAATAGTGATTAAATACAAAAGAGAGCTGCGGGGCTCTCTTTTGTATGTGAAGAGATGGACAATATTTACTGACCTCTATACAACTTTAGTTACCATAATGTTCCTTATCAGTAGAATTATATAGTTCAACATGTAAAAATTCTTCTTCTTCATCTTCTTGCTTTTCTGCTAACTTTAAGCCAAACCATACTTCTTCATCATTTTCTAATACAGGATCACTTACACCATCTAGTAAACAAAAAGCACTATGAAAAGCACCCATAATATTATCTCGTACAATTTTTTCAATCGCACTGATGCTTTTATCTGTGAATTCCTGGTCGTCCAAAGCACTTATTTCATTTTTAGTTAAATTGAATTCTTCCCATGATAATTCTTTAGGAGGTTGCTTTAATTGTTCTCCTATCTCTGAATACTCCTTAATAATGGTATGTATCTCTCTTAAAAATAGTTGCTTAGAATCCATATTTCATTCCCCTACGGTATGTTATGAGTTCTTATTATATCAGGTTTACCTTGATATTCAGTGTGTAAAGATATATAAAGCATTCCTGTTTGAAATTACTTGGTGTCTTGAAATAAAAAAGTCCCCTTGATATGATGCAGAAGGTCATGGCCATGACTTCAATTCATCATTCAAGGAGGACTCTTATGAATTGTACTCAAAACGAAAAGTTAAATCAAGTTACACCCCATACACTGATTGTCGGGGTAGATATTGCTAAATTTAAGCATGTTGCCCGGGCGCAAGATGATCGTGGAAAGATCCTTGGGAAAGCTCTAACCTTCACGAATACAAAAGAAGGATTTGATGCGTTCTTTGCCTGGTTGGAAGAGATGCAACACAAACATGAGAAAGCCGATGTTCTAGTTGGTATGGAACCTACCGGTCATTACTGGTTAAATCTAGCCTATACACTAAAGGAGAGACTTGTCTCCTTCGGAGTCGTTAATCCTCTGCACGTTAAGCGAAGTAAAGAACTCGACGATAACTCTCCAACGAAAAACGATATCAAGGATGCTAGAGTTATCGCTCAGCTAATAAAAGATGGTCGATTTTCTTATCCTCGCTTACCAATGAATCAAGATGCAGAAGTAAAGGCAGGAATTACAATCAGAAACCAAATTGTAGGTGATTTACAAGCTCTACAAGGACGGATTCACAATTGGTTAGATAAGTATTTTCCAGAGTTTTTAACCGTTTTTAAAGACTGGAGTGGAAAGATGGCGTTGGCCACGCTAGAACATATTCCTCTTCCAGTTCAACTTAATCAAACAACACCCGAAAGGGTGGCAGAAATATGGTCCACTTACGGAGGCGTACAACGCCCAAGTCATAAACGAATACAGCGACTTCAAGAGGCTGCTGGACGTTCAGTAGGGTTAACGGTTGGACTACAGATGGCACAACGAGAAATAGCCACAAATATCAAACGATATAAGATGCTGAAAGAAGAACTACATGCATTAGAAAAACAATTGGAAGACCTTGTGCTCACCCTGCCGGGTATTGCTGAAATGCTTACTGTACCTGGCGTTGGGATGGTAACGGTGATTGAACTTTATTCGGAGTTAGGTGATATTAAAAACTTTGAGAATCCACGCCAAATACTTAAGTACGCGGGATTAAATTTGCGAGAATCTAGCTCAGGAAAGCACAAAGGACAGACTCGAATTACCAAACGGGGAAGGGCTAAATTGAGGGCGTTGCTCTTTCGGACTGTAATGCCCCTTGTTCGACATAATCGAGCCTTTAAGGCTCTGCATCAGTACTACACAACCAGACAAGAAAACCCTTTACGTAAGAAGCAATCACTTATTGTACTTTGTGGGAAGTTAGTTCGTGTTCTACATACTGTAGGTCAAAAACAATGTCCGTTTGATGAAAAGCGAATGATACAAGATATTCCCCATCTTTCTTTAGCTTTAGGAGCTTAACCTTTGTCCATTAAAAATGAAGCACGGAGTATTTGGGATAAAGCATTCTTTCAGGCATTCGACCTTGCAAACTAGCATTACCAAACTCTATCTCATAGACAGATTGAACGAAGGAATGTAGGCGCTAAGACGCTGAGAGACATGGGAGGTTTCATCGCTATGAGACATATAGAGATCCATTGTGCGACCATATGTATGTCTCCATCTTTTTTTAAAAATAATGGAAAAAGAATAGCGAAGCTATTCCCCTTAGTACCAGTTTCTTATAAAAATGAGAATATAAGGTTCGGAATAGACATAAAAAATTTTTTTATATTTTATATTCCCCCTATAAATCCTTGATATTACTCAATTTATAGAGGGAGCTAGTTAACATAAAACATGTTATCGGAAATCTAAATATAAAAAAAGGCCTCTGTTTTTTAGTAGAGGCCTTTTTAAAAAACGAACCGCGGGCTCGATGTCAGTCTTCGATTGCTTGGTAGGCCATTGTCCAGAAGTCATGGATAACCCGCACGGAATCCGCAGTGGACATCCCAACTTGGGTGAGCAGGATTCCGGTGAGCTGGTTGTTCGGGTCGGCGTAGGTAGAAGTGCCACTTCCTCCGTCCCAGCCAAATTGGCCGATGGGCGCATAGTCGCCGCGGTAGGTGCGCACCGCCATTCCCATACCCCAGCCGCCGTGCTGCCCTTGCCCGAATGACACATGAACGTTGTTGGTAGCCATGGCGTTTCGGAAGGCTTGCTGCTCGGGCGTGAGGCGGTTGGTAGTCATAAGCTCGACGGCAGGTCGGGACAGGATCCGTTTGCTCCCATGCATCCCGTGATTCAGCAGCATTTGGAAGTACGCGTGATAGTCATCGACGGTTGAAACCAGTCCACCGCCGCCGCCTTGGAATGCCGGAGGTTGGTTGTAGCGTCCTCCCTTAGCTTCGTCCCACACAATGAACTCTCCAGTCTGTGGATTTGGGGCGTAGAGGGGCGGAAGCCGGTCGATTCTGTTAGCAGACACGTAGAAACCGGTGTCCTTCATGCCTAGGGGTTCAAAGATACGTTCTCTCAGAAACGTCTCAAACGACTGACCCGTGACCCTAGCGACGAGTACACCGAGTAGATCATTGCTAATGTGATACTGCCAGCGCTCTCCGGGATGGTGCGTCAACGGAAGCATGCCAAGACGGCGCATCCACTCATCTGGCTCAGGCATTGGCTCCGGTAAATCGGGCGTGAGCCCCTGTTCGAAGATTGCGCCCATGATTGGAGTGCCCAACAACGTCCTATCCATGCCAAGCCCGAAAGTCGAGGTCAGAATGTCCCGTACGGTGATCGGTCGCCGTGCCGGTACGGTATCGTCCAGAGGTCCATCGATTCGCTTCAACACCCGCCGGTCAGCTAGTTCCGGCAACCAAGTCTCTACCAGGTCATCCAACCGCATCCTGCACTCGTCGAGCAGGATCATCGCCGCCGCGACCGAAATTGGCTTGGATGTCGAGGCCATCCGGAAAATCGTGTCCCGACGCATCGGTGAGCCACCTTCATGGCACATGGTGCCGATCGCTTCGACATGTGTCTCGCCGTACCGACTAACTAGGGCGACAAGTCCAGGAATCTTTCCGGACTCAACATGCCGTGTCAACACATCGCGCAGTCTGCGCAGCCCTGTTTCGGAGAATCTACTGTTGCCTTGTCCCATTGCATTCTTTTTCATTTGGTTTCCCTCTCTTTACTTTTTTATCAGCTCTATATGTTCTACAAATTTTCTGTTGTTATTCATGCTTGAAATCCCTTTGTCACTCTATCAAATCTATTTCTTTTCGCATATAAATATAACTGTTCATTGAGCTTTATACCTAAATATATGACTGTTCGATGAATAAGAGTTAAAACTCTAAAACCCTTGAATAAGGTTGACAATCCTGTGCTGTTTTACCAAAGAAATCAACGATATTTTTTAACAAAATCAAAAACCTACATGCAAGATGTAGGTTTACATAATGTCTCTTTCCGGAACTAAACAAAAAAGCCCTTTATTAAAGGCTTTTTATTATTTAAGTAAGGTATATGGAAACAGAAAAATAAGTATTATAATTTAAGTAATAACACTTTCTTTTTATATTCATTCAGGCACCATTTATACTTTGAGCGTATTACGTCATCTATATTATCATTTTGTAAGTTAGTTTCTTTAAAACCACATTTCTTATAGAAATGTTGAAGCTCAGCAAAAGGAATGCAATAAACATTGGGTTCTTTAAATCTCTTTGCTTCTTCGACTAAAAAAGTTACTAGCTCATAAGCTAAATTTCGCCCTCGAAAATCTGGTAAGATGTAAATACCACCTATTTCTATATTATTCTCATCAATTTTAACTATACGTCCTACACCTGCGTATTTACCTTTATATGTTACAATTGCTACTTTATCTCGCTCCAGATTACTTGGAACAAACCCTATTGTTGAGTACTGCTCATTTACCCATTGAAGGTCATTTTTAGATGCTAATTTGATACCCATCTCTTTCCCCCCTAATTTTATAAACTTACTATAACAAATTGTCTTATTAGTTGAGTAAGAAAATGTATATTTTATAAAAAGTTAGTTTACATGATCACTCTTATAGGAAGAGAGCATAATTTCAATAAATTCTTTGGTTGCAGGCGTTACTTCATTAAAAGCATGTGTAATTATACCAATATGGCGAGTTATTTTTGGACTAATATCTTTTATGATTAAATTATGAGACACCGAAGAGAGCGTGAAATTCGAAATAATTCCTATACCTAAATTGTTTTTGACCATACTAATCAAGGTTTCAGCACTTTGAACTGTCAGGCTTTCTTTAAACTTAATATTATTTGTTTCAAATGTTTTTGAAATAGCAAGCTCGTGTCCTCCTTTACAAAAGATGATATCATCTTGATGTTTTTTCAAATTAACACTTTTTTCTTGACTTAAGCTATGGTTATCAGGAATTATTGCCAGCATATGATCTTTATTTAGTATTTTATATTCATATGGTTCAAAAGGAGATGCAACTATCCCCATATCAACAGTTCGATCCTCAACCCATTTTTTAATTTGATTGGAAGTCCCTTCTATTAATTCTATATTTACAAGTGGATATTTTTCCCTAAATAATGCAAGAGTCTTAGGTAAAATAGTTGTTGATGCAGCAGGAAAAGAACCCACTTTAACTTTCCCACTAAGAAGTTTATTTTCTTGATTAGCGACTTGATATATTTTGTTCTCGATACCTTTCATTTGTCTAGCCAATACCAAAATTTCTTTTCCTATTTCAGTAAGCATTAATCCATTTTTTTTATCCCTGATAAATAATTTGACATTTAAGTCTGTTTCTAAACTCTTTACTGCTTTACTTACTGCTGGTTGTGAAATAAATAGTTCTTTAGAAGCTTCTGTAATACTCATTTTTTCTGCGACTTTCATAAATAATTCTAGATTGTTCATGTTCATAACCATTTAGTTATCACCTTATTAAAAATAATGTATTAGAGTTATATGAAATTGTACCATACTATGTAATTACATATAAAAGAAAGGAGAACATATTATGTTTAAAGTTTTTTCGGGAATAATCTCTGTTACTCTTATTTGGGGATATACATGGGTTACAATGAAAATAGCAATTAGTGACATCCCCCCGTTTTTATTTTCATCTTTACGTTTATTAATAGGGGCAATTCCTTTATTTATCATTTTAATCATTCAAAGAAAGAGACTCTTTGTAGACAAAGAAAATTTTAAAAGCTATCTCATCATGAGTTTGTTAATGTCATTAGGATATATGGCTATTCTTACTTATGGTATGCAATTTGTAGATTCAGGAAAAACGTCTGTTTTAGTATATACAATGCCTATATTTGTCACAATCATTAGTCACTTCAAACTAGATGAGAAAATTAATATTTATAAAATGGTTGGATTGATTTTTGGCCTACTAGGTCTTTTATTTATTTTAGGACTAGAAATTACTAATCCTGATACAAAAGTGATATTCGGAGAATTATTAATTTTACTTTCAGCCCTTAGTTGGGGATTAGCTAATGTTTTTAGCAAAATTAGATTTAAAAACATAGATGTTATTCATATGAATGCTTGGCAACTTATTATAGGAGCATTATTCTTATTCATTCTCTCTTTAATATTAGAACCAAGTTATTCAATCGAATGGTCTAATAAAGCACTTTTATCATTATTGTTTAATGGTTTGTTTTCCACTGCCTTTACATTCGTAGTGTGGTTTTGGGTACTTAAAAAAATAAATGCTTCGAAAGCCTCGATGGCATTAATGTTTGTTCCCATATTAGGTATTGTATTTGGATGGCTGCAGCTCGAGGAAAATATAACAATTAGTATTGTTGTTGGATCATTTTTGATATGCGTTGGTATCTTTATGAATACGTACAATCTTAAGAGTACTAGAAAAGAAAAGAAAACAGAATCTCCAGCAATTGAACGTTAATTAAATAAATTGTCCATTTTGAATAACGTCCAACTATTTGAGCGAACTACTCAAGAAGAAACGGGGCATCATCTCATAAAACCCAATTAATCAACAGCGAAAAAACTACTGGTTCCCTCCGTTCCAGTAGTTTTTTCTGTTTTTAACCTGTATATGCTATACATGTTTAGTTAACATAATGTTTATTCCAGCATCCCATCAAAAAAGGAACTCTTATGGGCTTTGTATCGTTAGTTTTTTTAGCATTTCAATATATGCTTTTAATTCTGTATCAGTTAAACGTGAAATACGTTCGTAAAAAATCGATTCTTTTTCTTTTAGTGCTTTTATGGTTTTTTCATGACCTAGTTCAGTTAAGGATAATAGTACTCCTCGACGGTCTTTAGAATCTCTTTCGCTCTTTACATATCCTTGATTTCTCAATTGCCTAATAAGTCTACTGATAGAGCTGCGGTCCATAGCAGTTGATTCAGCTAAATTCGTGGCATTAGTAGGACCATGAGAATATAACCAACGAACCACCACAAAGGCTGCTGCATGCATAGTTTCATCAAATGCAGATGCAGTTTTGACGTTAAGTGCATGTGCTTCGCTAATTAATGCATTGAGCTGTTCACCAAGAGCTAACTTCAGATTTTCTCTTAAGTCAAAATTATTAATATCCATTGTTTCTCCTTCTTAACACGAAAATAGTTGACATATATCAAACAAGTAACTTAATATAGTTGATATATGTCAAATATATTAGGTTGCTTATACTATGTCAAGTTAATAAAAGGAGAATAGATCATGTCTAAGTGTCCATTAATTGTAATGACTGGGGCTACCAGTGGTATCGGTCAGATTGCCGCAATTGAAATGGCAAAACGTAGAGCACATTTAGTGTTGACTGCCCGTAACAAAGAGCGAGCTAAAGCAACTGAAAAATTAATTAAAGAAGCTTCGCCAGAGACGGACGTTAACTTCTATTTTGGTGATTTATCGATAATGAAAGATGTACGCCGTATGGGTCTGGAGATAAAACAGAATTATTCAAAAATCGATATACTCATTCACAATGCTGGACTCCATAGGTTCGAGCAGTGCGTTACCTCTGAAGGATTTTCTGAAATGATTGCGGTAAACTATCTAGCACCTTGGCTACTTACAAATACGTTAAAAGATTCTCTAGTAAAAGCAGAGAATGGCAAAATTATTAATGTTGCTTCAGAAGCCTCCCGAAATCATAGAGATTTGAAGTTACCATATGATTTGACGGACATATCTCCATTTACAGTAAGGGGATCATCTGAAATTTATGGGAAAACAAAACTTCTAAATATTATGTTTACTGGTGAACTAGCACGGCAGTTTTCTGGTACCAAGGTCATTACCAATGCTATTAATCCTGGTTTTAATAATACTGGACTTGGCAGAGATCTGCATCTATCTACTTTATTAGGGAAGTTTTTTAAGTTAATTAATATCGGTAATCCAAAAAGAGGGGCTGATATCATTATTCGTTTAGCATTTGATCCCGAATACGAAAGAGTCACAGGAGGATACTTTAATGTTGGAACAGGAGCAAAGGTTGATCCGATATATCCTGGAGAAGATATTTTTATGCAACAACTTTTATGGAATAATACAAAAGAATTATTGTTAGAGTATTTAACGTAATACTTCTCCATTCTGGGAAATAAAGTTTCCATCTTGATCCAACATCTTGTCCACTATCCAATCTGATCCTGCGGCAGTCATAATGACGACATCTATTTTTTTATTTAAGATAATGGCTTTCATCTTTTCTTGGAGATCTAATATCCCTTCAAAGCTTTCTAACTTTAAATTCCTTGAATCCTTACCAGAGGGCTTTTCTGCAAAATAACCGTGTAAATATGTAACTGTTGCTCCTTGTGCTAATACTTCCTCTGCGATCATTTTTCCTATTTTACCTTTAGCTAAATTAGTGTGTCCCCTAACCTCGTCCCATTTTTCTATACATCCACCACTAGTAATAAGTATATTTTTCCCCTTTTTTAATTCTATTTTATTACATAAGTAAATATTAAAGAATCCATACCTAAATTAGAATACATAAATGTCATCAAGGGAATTTCAAAAGGTGATTTTACAATATTTTCATATGAAATCATTTACATTATTGGTATCTAGTACTAATATCAATTTATATATCTTAGTGTTAAAGAAGGGTGAATATAATGAATTCAACTGCACATATTACAGCAATAGGCACATACGTACCAGAAAAAAGGCTTACTAATGATGATTGAGAAAGAATCGTTGATACAAATGATGAATGGATTGTGCAGCGAACGGGCATGAGGGAAAGAAGAATTGCTGATGAAAACGAATATTCTTCTAACTTAGCGATCAAAGCAATTGAAAACTTAGTGGAGCAATATCAGAAAGAGTTGAGTGATGTAGAGTGTATTGTTGTTTCAACAACAACACCTAACTATGCGTTTCCAAGTGTAGCCAGTCAGATACAAGACTATTTCGATATTCCTCAAACAGGTGCTCTAGACTTCAACGCTACTTGTGCTGGCTTTACATATGGATTACATATGGCAAACGGGTTTATTACATCGGGACTTCATCAGAAAGTTTTAGTCGTTACAGCAGAGACTTTATCAAAGGTTACAGATTATACAGATCGTACTACTTGTGCCTTATTTGGGGATGGAGCTGCGGCTGTTTTAGTGGAAAAAGACAAAGAACATCCAAGCTTTATAGCTACTCACATTGGGGCAAACGGAAAAGGAGGTAAACCTGTATACCGTACGAATTTATCTACTACTATGCATGGACAACCTTTAAGTTCTAGTGGCAAGATGGTTCAAAACGGAAGAGAAGTGTATAAGTGGGCAGCTCGCACAATCCCCTTAGGTATAACTGAATTACTACATGAAGCTAATTTGCAAAAAGATGAAATAGATTGGTTTGTTCCACACAGTGCCAATTTACGAATGATTGAATCCATATGTGAAAGAGCAGACTTTTCGTTAGATAAAACGTTAACTAGTGTCGAGTATATGGGAAATACCTCATCTGTTTCGATTCCATTAGCATTACAAATAGGGATAAATGATGGAAAGTTAATCAATGGAGATATCCTCTTACTTTACGGATTCGGAGGAGGCCTTACTCACGCAGGGCATATTATTATATGAGATTTAGCAAAGTAGTAAGAATTTATAAAAAGCTGCCTCTTCTGACGCTCCGAGGCAGCTTTTTATTTTGTTAAACTTTAACATCTTGTAATAGATTTAAATATATCGTCCGTAAACGTATACTTTTCCAGAAGAAAAAATAAAGCCTGCTTGATATAAAAAATCAAACAGGCTTTATTTTTTCTTTAAAATCCTTTTCATTGACTTCCCAAACATCATATTCTTCACTAAATTTATTCCTGATGTCCAATAACCATTAAATCGGATAGAACCTTATAATTATCTTTTATAGATTCATTTACTATAGCTTCATTCAGCCCATCTTTAATTGTATTCCTTCTACTAAATCTTTCATACATTAAATTATTAAAACATGTATTGGTGCTTATTCTCCCTGCTTTAGTTTCTTTATATACTTTAGTAAATATTTTACAAAGATATCATCTCTTACTAACCAAGCTGCATAATTCCTTTTTAAAAAGGTTTCGGCTTCCTTAAAACTTTTAAATGTATGAATTGATAATCCTTTGCTATTTTCAACAATCCATTCATCCTCATTCTGTAGAGAAATAAGGAACATATCCTCATTTTGAGTCTCGTAGAGAGAACCATATGAAGATTCTTTTAAATTATATCGGTTTCTCTTTGCATCCTCTCGCACAGGATCCAGATGAAATGTATCCGTTACAAACTGGTTATAAGCCTCATTAGTTAAAGAACATCCAGCAGCTTTGGCATGACCTCCGCCTCCATAGTGACCAGCAACTTCCGATACATCGACATGATCATGAATAGTTCGAAGACTAATTCTCTTTCCTCCCATATTCAACATGGCAATGTAATCAAGATGAGGATATTCTTTTCCTAATTCATTTCCAAGTTCTGAATGATACGATTCCGCGTACACAATTCCTGCTAAATAGTCACCTATAGAGGTTTGCACCAATTCTCGTCTTTTTCGACGAATATAACGCTCTACTTTATCTTCTTCCATATCTAATATCTTTTGTTCAAACTCGTCAAAAAAGAAGTGGTCATTGTTTTGAAGCCTGTTAACCATTTTTTCTTCAAACTCGTCAATAGATATTAAAAAGAAGAGGGCATTTAGCCTATGTGCCTCTTGGTTATTGTTCTTTTCCCATTCCCAAGTATCATACTGTCTTACTAGTTCTACAAATTCATTAACAGCATCTGAAGTCTGTATAAGCTCATTTTCTATAAGATATTCATAAAACAAGGACGTTCCTGAGGCTAAATTTCCTTCGTTATCTTCCACGATAACGTGTCCCCATTCATATTCGTTAAAATGAAGAGCTGTTTTGTGATGGTCAAGCAGTTGGACTTTTCCTCCTGTTTGGTAAAATTCTTCAAGTCTTTTTTCATTCTCTTCGTTTACTGATAAATCTGTAATAAATAAATGTGTGTTTCTTTCTTCATTTTCTAAAAACCATTCTACTTCACGGTTAAGTGATGCAATAGAGTTATAACGAATTTTTATTCGGTCTCCAAAAGCTAACTTTGCTAAAATTCCGCATCCAACTCCATCTAAATCCGTATGTGATAACAATTTATACATGTCTTTCACCTCGAAATTATTATGATACGAGAGAAAGGTTTTTAATCATTAAAGCTTTAGATTACTGAAGAGCGCTATAATGGTGGAGCTCTGCTTCTATTACTTTTTCGCGGATATGGCCATAGCCTTTTTTAGAATATCTAATTCATGTTTTAACGGAAGGTTTTCCTTCTGAATCTCAGCTAATTCTTTCGGCGTTGGAGAGCCTTCTTCTGAATTGATAGGCTTAAATGCCTTCGCTCATTTATAGATTATTACTTCTGAGACGCCATATTCGCTGCTTAAATCTTTAACCGAGTTTCCCGCATAGGATAAATCCACAATGGTTTTCTTAAAATCATCATTGTATTTTTTGCCTGCACGTTTACGTTCCATTTGGAACAATAAAAGACTTAATTAAATGGTGTCCATAAAACTATACTAACTCCAAAGATCAATCAATATAATAATTTAAGTTTAAAATACCTTCATTCAGATAATATAGAAAATAAGCTAGATTTAATTATCATCTAGTTTATTTTCTATATTGTAGGAGGAAGTAAAAATGGAACAAGGTAAAGTGAAATGGTTTAATGGTGACAAAGGTTTTGGATTTATCGAGCGTGAAGGTGGAGAAGATGTGTTTGTTCACTTCTCAGCTATCCAAGGGGAGACCCTTTAAAAGGCTATCTCTACATCACGTGCCAGTGCAGAGATAGCTTTTTATTTTGCTTACCTTTTGACTGGACAAATTATAACCTAATACTATATTTTATATATGTACATGTATATATTTCACTTTTATCAACTATTAAATGCAGCTATGATCAACCACACATGTAAGAAAAGCCCTCAATTAATTTTGAGGGCTTTTCTTGTATTTGTACAGTCACTAAGTGTAAATGATAAAACAATAAAAAGAACAAAAGTAAGTTCTTATTTACTTATATAATTTTATCGGTATTAATAAAAAAAGACTCCTTATAAGAAGCCTCTGTTCATAATAATTTCGGTATTAAAGTACTGCTCCTGAAAGTGTAAGACTTGTTGAATCTCTTCTAAAGAAAAGCTTTTATTAGATACAATAAGCTTATCTTCTATATTGTTTTTTCTGTGTACTATCCCTATTACAATGCCTTTATATTGGTCTAAAGAATGAGCTTCCCCTAATATATAAGCATCAACCTCTTCGCCATCGGTAGCCTTTGTTCCAGGGATGTAACCATAATTCAAAGGATAAATATAATTATACGTTGGATGCTTTGACCCCAAAGGTCTATCTACTTTTACAACTACCTCTTTACCAAGATAATTTTCTAACAAGAAGGATCTCTCCTTTAAAAAATCATTATTCCTAGTTTTACTACTATCATTATTTATAAGTTACCATAACAGACATTACTGGCACTAAGTCACCTTAAAGAATTCATTTCAAATCAAGCTCACATAAAAAGCGTTCCACTCCAGGATACTTTTCACCCAAGCTAGTTATGCGAAAACCAAAGTTAGCATAAAACAATACTGCATCTTTATCGGTCTCAGCCGAAATTGAATTTAGATTATGTTCCTTACAGATAAATCTAATCATGCTACTTCCCATTCCACTTCCTCTTTCTTTTGGTAAAACAGCAATGTGTTTTATTACACCATCTCTGGAATTATGAATTTCAACTCCTATACAACTAATTATTTCTCCATTAACTCCACCACTATATAATTTTCGGTTTGGCGAACAAATGTATTTATTATATTCTTCATCAATCTTCTCTTCTGAAGTCGCATAAGATAACAGCCTTTTTATTGTTGGATCAATCCTAATAGAATTAATTTCTTTCATCCCAATTCCTTTGCCCTTTTTAATATGTTGTCCATAAACTCCTTTTTTTCATTTGTGTATGAAACAACATCATTAGGATATTTATTTGTAAGTTCTTCTTTTAGTTTTACATACTCCATCTTTGCATCTGGAAAGGACCTTAAATAATCTCTGAAGGAAATTTGATCCTTCCATAAATCATGATTATATATCATTATATGTAAAAAATGAGTGATCTTATTTTCTTTATTCTTTGCAAATACGTGTTTGCCATCTATACTTACGGGAACCTCAAGGTATCCAATTCCCTTTACTTTTTCTCTTATTTTTATAACCTTATCCAAAGAACTAACACCAATCGCAATATCAATGATTGGTTTAGCAAAGAGGCCTTCAATTGATGTACTTCCGACGTGTTCAATTTTTATAATAAGCCCTTTTAATTGAGAAGATAGTAACTCCCTCTCCTTATCAAATAATATAAGCCAATTATAATCATAAGGTTCGAGTTTTACTAAACCACGTTCTAATCCTAACATGCCAATGCCCCCCAGTTTTGAGATATACCTTTAGCTCACTCTTAGTAGTAATCCTTTTTCAATTACTATAATAAATCAATCCATTTATGGTTTGGCTCTTGTAATGTGATTACATTCTTAAGCCATTCTTTTTGTTTTTCACTAAGAAAGTCTTTAACAGTAATAAAATCATCATGATCTTTCTCCCTTGTATTCTTTGTTTTATATAAAAGAGTAATTTCAGGATTTAAGTACGGCATACCTTCATTAGAATAACTCCATAATGAATTAAGAGGATACGATATTTTAAAATTCCTTCTAAATAGCCAGTTACCTTCAGTTGTTTCATTAAGGAGTATTTCCATAATATCTTTATTTCTATTATTAAAAGCATGTATTTCATGAATAGGGAGCTCTAAGAATTCATTTTTCCAGAGGTAGAACTCTCCCTTAACGACCTTTTTGAAATCCCATTCTTTTAAATAGGCCTTTATTTTTAATTGGTCTTTTCGGTATAATGCAATTTCTATATCTTCGTGGGTTCTTGTCTCCCTGCCAATAAAAAGATCGATAGCCCAACCGCCAGCAAAAAACCAAGGTTTGTCAAAACCAGATAAAAGAGAGGTGATGTACTTACATTTTTCAAATGACATATGTAATCCTCCAGATTTAAGATGAATTCCAATAAAAAAACTTTCCTTTCATTTTCTAGAGGACTAGTCTGTCTTCCTCTTTCAAACATTTACTTAACGTAAAACGTATTACTGTAATTAAAAAGCGCATAGAATACTAATTCCATACGCTCTATTTACTATACTCCATTAACCAACAGTCTCTAAGTTCCCCCTCATGATATTCATGCTTGGGAAGGTATTTAACCTTTTGAAAACCACATTTTTCATAACATGCTATTGCTCTTTGGTTCCATGCTTGCGGGTCTAGTACAATTTTTTCTGAATGCTTCTTATACATTAAGTAATCAATCATTAATTTCATTAAGCGTGTTCCAATTCCTTTGTCCCAATAATCTATCTCCCCGATAAACTGATCTGTTCCATATATATCATCTAAGTCGCCATATCCATATTCTTTTTTCTCTTGAGAATCTAAGGGATAGAATTGAATATAACCAATAGCTTTTTGTTCAAACTCTATGATGCAGCATGTAACATTATCCTCTTGTTGATAGAAATTTTGATTAACCATTTCAGTATCATGAGGATTGTCACGCCCTTCATAATATTGAAGGATCAGGGGGTCGTTTAGCCACTTTATCAAAAAAAGTTTATCCGATTCCAGAAGTTCTCGAATCTCTAACTTTTCATTGCCTATTATCATTTTTTCCCTCCTTTGTCTTTAGTAAAAATATATTCTTTGAAAAACTTATTTAGAGTGTCTGTCTACCTTTAAATTTTTCACTTAAATATAAAGCAACATCTCGAATAGCCTTGTCCGTTTCAGCCTCTATCAACTCTCTATCCCTAGTGTATGAGTATAACGTATCTCCATTTATAATATGATCCGATAAATTCAATAAACCAATAGCCTTTTTATTGAATTTATGGGCAATTGCTAAGGTAGTAGCTGTTTCCATATCTACTCCATCATAACCTTTTAAAGCCCACTCTTTTACCATCTCATGCGTTTCAAGGAGCATAGCACTCATACTGACAACGGTGCCTGTAACATATCTATAGTCTTTCCTCTCACAATATTCACAAGCAGCTTCCACTAATTCCTTATTTGACTCTACAACTATTTGTTCCGGCAAGTACCATTGAGAGACACCATCCTTCATTTCAGCAGCTGTAACAATTAGGATGTCCCCATATCTAACTTCTGAAGATAGTCCACCAAAGTAGCCAGTTTGTATAAATATTTCAGTACCACTACAGGCAAACTGATGTACAATATTAGACGCCATAGGACTTCCATATACATTTGCATATCCTATATTTAGGTTTTTATATTTTCCAACTAAAGTGTTCCATTTAGGTACAAGAAGCTCTTCACATAAGATCTCTCTCCATAAGTTTAAGTTATCCTCAAATCCCCATTCTCCATGAATAATAAATGAGCCAGGTACGTTTTTCTCTGGTATACGAAGTACCTTCAACCAATCTTCTTTTTGAAAATCACCATAAAGCTTCATATATTTCTCCTTATCATCTAATTTAAGATTACTTATAAGGAAAATTCTTGCTTGTAAGTCTTAAACCCTTTAGTTCATAAAAAATTCACTTTACGCAATGGATTTTTCCAGAACAAATTAAAAAAGCACCCCATTGGTGCTCAAGGAGTGTTCAATAAAGTATACGTTTACGGACGTTATATTTGATTCTGTTTCAAAATATTAAATGAAGAAATATGTATCAAATACCCGTACATTATTGTGACGATTTAGCTTCCAGTGTGCATAGACCATATTTAACTGATATTTGTCCGTATGTAGTGTTAAATTTTGATTATTCATATTCCCATCTCCTTAATAAATTAAATTTAAACTTCTCTTTTTTTGATAAGATTTAAGTTCTAGTAATTATAATTTAAAGAGTTTTTATTGCCTCATCCTTTAAAATAAGCCTAGATTAAAAATGGGGTAGAACAGAAAAATTTCCATACTAGGTAAATCAATATTTTCCTCCTCCACATTTCCATACTTTTCATATTTATTTAACCAAAAATTGTATTTTATATCTAATGTTATCAAGATTTACATAAGCTAAATAAAATAACAAGCCCGTTAAATCTGCAGAAAGCAAGTTTTAACGGGCTTATCACTCCTCTTAGAAACTATTTTTCACGAGTGAAGGTGGAATAGTTTTGAAATAATGATCCATTCACCATCTAGTTTAAGTAATTGATGAAAATCAGTGTATGATTCACCATATGCATCGTTTTCTAAACTTACACGAACAGAAGCAATTGTTCCTTCAACATCTAGAATATCAACTCTTGATTTCAGATTCTTTGCAGGACCAGCTTTATCCATAAATCCCCATAAGTTATTAATAGATCCTCCTAGAAAGCCATCAGTTGTGTTGTAACCGTACATAGTTGCATCTTTATGAAAAGCTTGCTTTACTACTTCTTTGTCACCTGAAATAAGGCCTTCAATATACTTATTCACTACTGTAATGATCTCATCGGAATCTTTTATTGGTGTTTTGCTCATTTTCTCCTCAATCTCCTTTAAGTTATATATAGTCTATTTAACGGTAATCAGGTTTTTTAATTCAGGCTCGTTTTATTTGATTAGAACCTAGAAAAGCTATTCTTATAAATTTCGCAAGGCTTCTGCTATAGGAGTTTTACCATCTTTCATTGTGATGACTTTTCCAATAGTATTACGATCTTGTACAATTTGAACTAACGTGTCCACTACATTTTCTATAGCATTTTCACCAGGGTGATCAATATTGACATCTATTGTTCCAGATCCAGGCTCCTCTTTTAAAACGCCAGGCTGTAAGATTGTATAGTCTAGCTTGGTATTATTAATTAGCGATTGATCAGCAAAATGTTTGGCAATATTATAGTTTGTTAAATCTTTTAGAAAAGTCTGGTCCCACTTGTCTGGTTCAAGAGAAAATACGGAACTAAGCATAATAAATCTTTTTATGTTCTTGCTTTCAGCAGCACGCATCACATTGACAGCACCATTTAAGTCAATTTTTAACAAATCTTTTCCTCTAGAACCAGCCACAAAGAAAATAACTTCTGCGTCATACATATTTTCAGCTATTACGTCAGCGCTAGCTAATAAATCTATATGGACATAACGAATATTGCTCGAATTGCTTGTGAGGTTATCTCTTCTCGTTCCTGCGTAAACAAAATGTCCATTTTCAACTAATTTATCAACAAGATACGAACCTACTCGACCATTCGCTCCTACTACCAATACCTTCATTAAAAGAACCCCCCTGAAAATTAGTTTGAATTAGTGTTTATTTCATCATGATAAAAATTATATTAATATGGTCTGACCATATTAATATAATTTTACCCTCTTCAATTTAGTAAAACTATAAGTGTAAAACTTATTGTCTCATTCTGATAGACTAAATCAAGTATGGCTAATTATCTTTCTTTACTTTTGTCATCAGAAGTCTTTCTTACAAATTACTTAATTACCACTCTTGAGCTGTAGGTGTCACAATTACATCGTTAATCATAACGTTCGCTGGCTTATTTACCACAAATCCAATGGTTTCAGCTACATACTCTACGTCAATAGCTACCTCATTCAGCTCTTCTAGAACGCCTTTTACATCTTTGTCTGTCACTGTATCCTGCCAATTAGTTGCAATAACACCTGGTGAGACTAAAACAGCTTGAATATTATGTTTGACTGATACCTCTTTACGTAGACTTTCAGTAATGGCTCTTACTGCATACTTCGTAGAGCTATACACACCATGACCTTCACCAATCGCATGACCAGCAATGGAACCGACATTAATGATCTGTCCACTTCCTTGTTTCTTCATATGAGGAAGGACTGCAACTACTCCATACAGCACACCTTTTATGTTAAGGTCAATCATCGTTTCCCATTCGTCTACATGTGCGTTATCCCACATGGAGAACAACATCATTCCTGCACTGTTAATTAAGGTATCTACGCGTCCGAATTTATCCACTGTAAAGTCTACGAGAGATTGAACGTCTTCTTTATTCGTAACATCTGTTACCTTATAAGAGGCCGTTCCCCCTTCTTTGTTAATTCGATCTGCTATATTTTTTAGTTTCTCTTCATTTCTAGCAGCTAGAACGACCGAAGCTCCATTCTTTGCAAGATGAATCGCTGTTGCTTCCCCAATCCCACTTGAAGATCCTGTAATAATGACTACTTTATCTTGAATATATGACATTTTTTATACTCCTCCTCTAGTTTCTCATCTCAAATTATCTTCTAAAACCATCTGCGTACTGTTTAGGCACAGTCGTCTCTTTTTTCAATGTAGTTGCAGCTTCTAATGCCCAGTGAGGGTTACGTAACATGCCTCGGCCAACAGCTACAAGGTCTGCTTCTTTATTTCCGATTACAGCATTTGCCAATGCAGGGTCATCTAATCTTCCCACTGCAATCACCGGAATACCAAGAGCTTTCTTAATTTCTCTAGCTAATGGTACTTGGTAAGCTGCATGTGTACCAGGTTTTCCCCAAGCAGCAATCGGTCCTTCCCCACCTGAAGAGATGTCAAAGATATCTACTCCTGCTTTTTGGTATTCTTTCGCAAATTCAATACTTCCGTTGATGTCATATCCACCTTCAACATATTCTTTAGCAGAAATACGCATCATTAATGGCATATCTTCTGGGATTTCAGCTTTCGCTGCTTCAATAATTTCTCGACCAAACTTTGTAAGGTCTTTTCCATACTCATCTTCGCGTTTATTTGTTAAAGGAGAATGGAATTGATGGATTAAATAACCATGAGCTCCATGAATTTCAATGGCATCGAACCCTGCTTTTACAGCACGTTGTACAGCCTTACGAAACTTTTCAACCATTTCTTTGACTTCATCTGTTGAAAGAGCTCTTGGTGTTTTTGATTTCTCATCAAATGGAATGGCTGAAGGAGCAACTGGTACTTCTGCGTCTTCTGCTTTACGACCAGCGTGAGCAATTTGGATACCCACTTTTGCTCCATAACGGTGACAAGCTTCCACAATGCGTGCTAGAGCAGGAATCTGTTCATCTGACCATAATCCTAAATCATAGTCTGAAATACGTCCATCTGGTTCTACATCTGTCATCTCGATCATAATAAAACCAGCACCTCCGATTGCTCGGTTTACATAGTGTAGGTAATGCCAATCTGTAGCAATACCATCTTTCTTTTCAACTGAATATTGACACATTGGAGACATCACAACTCGGTTTTTTAATTCTAAACCTTTGAACTTATAAGAACTAAATAAATGTTGATCCATTCTAAAAACTCCTTTTGATTAAATTTTCGATTTTAGCCAAGTTATATAGTGCCTCATCGAAAGCAATTTATGTGATTATGATTCATAAATCAACTAAATGTATGCACATGCATGTAATTTACATGGAATATTTCATATTGTCAACCTTTAAATCTATAATATAAATTTAAAAACAACAATATAAATGTATGCACACACATATAATTACATATGTTATTTATTTTTGTCAACTTAAAAACTTCATACGCAATATGAATTTAAAGAATAACAAAGTAAAATGCATGCGCACACATAATTTACATATGCTATTTACCTTTGTCAACTTAAAAACTCATACGCAATATAAATTTAAAGAATAACAAAACAAAATGCATGCGCACACTCATAATTTATAATGATGATTTTAACTTATAACAGCTTCACATTATATTTTTCCCATTAAAAAGTGAAACTCCCGTTGAAGATGTTCTTTTCCTAGAATGGACTGAAGCACTTGATAAAAAGTCTGTAAAGCCCTGTCTAGCTTTTCTTCGCCTAATGGGGTTAAACGTGTATAAATTCCTCTACGATCGTCTTCACATATATGCCGTTGTAAAGCCCCACAACTTTTTGCTTCAAGTCTACCTACTAATCTTGAGAGTGCACTTTGACTTAAGCCTATCATCTCTTGCAGTTGCTGTAACCTCAATTTTTTATCATCTGTTTGAGATAAAAAATAAAGAACATAAAATTCTTTTAATGATAAATTATAGTTTTCTTGCAAAACCATTTCTAATTCATGATTAATATTCGATTGAATATTGGTAATAGATAACCAAGTATTTAAAAGCTCGATTTCTTGATTATTTTTCATACGCATTCCACCCATTTCTATTTTAATGACATAGTACTGAAGTCAATAATCATAACCCTTTCTCGCATATCTTCAAGTCTTAATCTCCCCTTTTCTAATTTAGTTTATTAAAAATTTAAGGGGGAATTTTATACGATTTTTTTATGGTTGATAACCTTTTTACTTTGTCATCTAGTTATTATAACATTTGTTAGTGATAACTAAATATCAAAAGTACTACTCTTTAATTTAGTGATATAATTGCCCTTATTGTCTCACTCTTCGCCTTAACATAATCTAACATAGAAAAAAAGAAATGCAAACAATAAACATGCATGCGCAAGCATGTAAAATTAAACCGTGATTCTTTTAATTTAGAGATAAATTCCATGAATTACACCATTGCGTCATACTCTTGAATAACTTCTCTAAATAATTGCTTATTTAAATTCAATAATTTGGCAAACTCTGTACTTGTAATCGCCTTATTTATCCAACGGGAATAATTAAGTGTTAAAATTTCTCTCTGTTCCTTTGTTAAAAGACAGAGATTTAGCCAAGGACAGTAAAATTTTTCTTTCATGAACATTCCCACCTTCTTAATATTTCTTATTTCCTATACGTTTGTAACGACATAGGTTCTTTTCTTTTAGTAAAGATTGAATATTTGTATAAATACTTCAATCTTATTATGCGATCTAATTGACTCATTGTTGTTTAACAATTAATATAAGGATCTTTTATTGAATCTAAAATTCGTTTAATAATGATTATAAATACTAGTGAGCGTATTATAAATTTAAAAATTGTAATCTGTCAATTCGCTAATAATAAATACTAACTGAAATATTTGGAATTTAGATCCTATTAAGAAACATAAAGAGAATTTTTAAAAAGTTATATAAAAGAGCAACCTTAACAAGCTGTTTTTTCTTTTAAAGAGAGCATAGTATCAAAACATAAATTTACATTCAACACGTAATCACCCCGTAAGAATATACTTTTACGGGGTGATTACACTTCTTAAAAGTGAATGTTTATAATTTTTTTTGAGATAATGATCCCTTCAACGTTCAGGGTATCCACTCTCAATTTAAGTTTTTGCAGGACCATCCTTATCCATGGAATCCCATTTCTATTTACCAATTAACCCTTTACCGTCAGTCCCTTTATCACCTTTTCCATTCGATACATTGCTTGTTCAATTTCATCGTAGCTTGTTGAATAAGCCATACGAATAAAGCCCTCACCATGACTTCCAAATGCGGAACCTGGTACACAAGCAATTTGTGCTTCTCTCAATAACTTAGTTGCAAGATCCTTTGAAGGGATGCCTAATTCTTTAAAAGAAGGGAAAGCATAAAATGCCCCTTTTGGTACAACACATTGTACTCCGGGCACCTCATTAAGCCTGCTAACAAGAAGCTTTCGTCTTCTATCAAAAGCTTTTACCATTTCTTTAACAGGTTCCTGTGTTCCAAGGTAAGCAGCTGTTCCACCAAATTGTGCAAATGATGTTGCACAAGAAGTGTTATACTGATGCATTTTTAGTATTGACTGGATGAGTTCTACAGGACCGGCCGCATATCCAAGTCTCCATCCATCCATTGCATATGCTTTAGCAAAACCATTAATTGTAACAGTTCTTTCAAACATACCAGGTAAGGTAGCCATACTAATATGCTTTTCTCCGTCATAAATAAGTTTTTCATAAATTTCATCAGATACCACAAGCAAATCGTGCCTAATTGCAATGTCTGCTAATTCTTTCAGATAAGATTCTGGCAATACAGCCCCCGTGGGATTATGAGGAGTGTTAATTAAAAGCATTTTCGTTTTTTTCGTAACTCGATCTCGAACATCATTTGGATCTAAAAGAAACTCATTTTCTTCTAATAGTGGAATGGGAACAGCAACACCACCGGCAAGCTCAACAATATACTGATACTCAAGCCACGCTGGATCGGGAATGAGTACCTCATCTCCTGGGTTGATAAATGCAAAGATAAAATT
Source organism: Priestia aryabhattai (assembly GCF_023715685.1). NCBI lineage: Bacteria > Bacillati > Bacillota > Bacilli > Caryophanales > Bacillaceae > Priestia > Priestia aryabhattai. Next base: position 1,023,486 of record NZ_JAMBOQ010000003.1, on the reverse strand, counting down.
GAAAATGGCTTCTTTACAACCGACTGTAACAACAACTTCTTTTTGAGGATCTACATTGATTCCGTTATCAAGTTTCAATTTTTGTGCAATTGCTTCCCGAAATTCAAGCGTTCCACTGTTAGATGTATAATGAACATTTCCTTGCTGTAAAGCAGCTTTTGCTGCATCTTTAATATGTTGAGGTGTGTCAAAATCAGGGCGCCCAATTTCCATGTGCGTAATATTTAACCCTCTCTTTTCCATTTTTGCTGCTTCTTCAAATATCTCACGGATACTTGAAAAAGGAATTTTAGATAAGCGATCTGAAATAGAAAGATTCATTTTGATAGCTCCTTTTGGTTATAGCTCTAAATTCAAAAATAATAAAAATATTATGGTCTGACCAATTTGTTGTTTTAGTTCATATAATTTGTTTATATGCTGCAAGTTTTTCTTCTACATTTATTTTTTTATCTCTCATCTTATAAAGACAACATCTTTCTCATAGTAAAGATTGTTTAAATAGTATACAAACCACTACTAGAGTCGCTAGTTACAGACAAGTTATTTTTCATTTCAAACAATGGTGATTCTGCTTGAGGTCTTAAGAACTTGATACTTTCTCTTCGTTAGCAATTACAACCTCTTTTTTATGAAACATTCCCTCAGATTTGGCTATTACGACTGTAGCTAATGCATTTCCTACTACATTAGTTGCAGTTCGCGCCATGTCCATTATGAAGTCAACAGCCATGAGTAATGCAATTCCTTCCATAGGTAGCCCTATAACCACAGAAACACTTGTCAACACAACGATTACTCCTGAAGGAACAGAAGCAACTCCTTTTGTGAGTAGCATAAGCAAAAGGACAATATGAATCTGATCTAAAACTGAGAGGTGAATATCATAAGCATTAGCTAAAAATAAGATAGCAGGAGCCATATAGACCATTCCACCATCAAGATTAAATGAGTACCCAAGAGGTAATACAAAGGAAACTATTGAATTTTTAGCACCATAACCCTCTAAACGTGTCGTAAGAGGGGCGAATACAGACTCTGAGCTTCTAGTTGTAAAAGCAATTAACAATAAATCTTTAATTTCATTAAGTAAATCCCAATATTGAATCCGATAGATCCGGGCAATTATGGGAAAGATAATTAATAAAACAATACCTAATCCAGCATATGTAACTAAAATTAAGTCAATTAGCGTGCTTAACTTTCCAAAACCATAAGTAGCCATGCTATAAGCGATAGATCCAAAAACACCAATTGGAGAGAATTTAATTACATAATTTAAAACTTTAAACATTACTTTAGAAAGAGCCTCGAGAACGTCCTCAATCGGCTTTGCTTTTTCCTTTAAGGCACGTAATGCTAAGCCAAAGAAAATACCAAAATAGACAATACCTAAAATATTTCCTTCTGAAAAAGCTATAAAAATATTAGAAGGTATTATATGAAGGATAAATTCTCTAAAGTCAATCTTATTTGCATCAATGCCCTCTAGAGCCCTTATATTTCCTCCGGATAAATCAGCGCCAACTCCAAGGTGTACAGTATTAGCAAGTAGTAAAGACATAACGATGATTAAAGTTGTAACAATCTCAAAATAAAGTATAGCTTTAAGAGAAAGCCTTCCTAATGATCCGGTTGATTTTATTTGAGCAATTCCTAATATAATTAGGGGGAAAATCAATGGTACAATCGTCATTTTAATCATATGAATAAAAGCATCACCTAGGATTTTTGCTTCTACACCTATGGTTTTACTCATAAATCCTAAACATAAACCTAATATAAGAGCTACGACAATCTGGAGCCATAAAGGAATTCTTCTAAGAGCTTGCATTATCTATCCCCTTTCAAAAGTAATAAGGTATGGATTAGCATTAAATAAATGAAGATTCTTTTTTAAATAGCCTTTATCATACCCCCATCAACTAAAAAGGAGCTTCCAGTCATATACGTGCTTGCTTCGGATACCAAAAATGTTACTACATTAGCAAACTCCTCTGGAGTTCCGTATCGCTTCAGTAATATCGTTTCTCGAGATGCCTTTGCGACTTCTTCACGTGTAGTTCCAAGTTTATCTGCTTTGGTTTGGTCGAGAAACGCCACTCTGTCTGTTGCAATTCTACCTGGTGCCACCGTGTTAATTAGTATATTAAATGGAGCTAATTCCTCAGCTAGAGTTTTAGTCAGTCCTACAATTCCTAAACGAAATGTATTGGATAGTATTAACCCTGGTATAGGTTGTTTAATAGACGAAGAAGCTATGTTAATAATTCGCCCTCCTTGTTTTTTTAGATAAGGTAAAGCTCCTCGAATTAAACGAATATAGCTTAATAAATTCAATTCGAATGACTTTTCCCAGTCATCGTCCGAAAATTGTTCAAACTTACCACTAGGAGGTCCTCCCGCATTATTAATTAAAATATCAATTTGATCAAATACTTCAATTGTTTTATTTATTAATGTGTGAATATCATCTGCATTAGTAATATCAGCTGGACAATATTCAACTTTTCCTTTTCCTAAACTTTGAAGCTCCTGTTGTAATTTCTCTAATTTTGCACTGTCTCGACTTGTTAACATGATATTTACGCCTTCTTTGACGAGCTGTGTTGCGATGGCCTTTCCCAATCCCTGGCTTGATGCAACAACAAGGGCAACTTTATTTTTCAGATTTAGTTCCATACTTAATTACCTCCATTAACCTTTAAATCTTTTACGTGATTAACTAACTTTTCAAATCCATCAATATGACATTCTACGATATCCCCATCACGTATTACTACAGCTCCTGGAGTACCAGTAGAAATAATATCGCCCGGCAATAGTTTCATAACTTTAGAGTGGAAGGATACTAAATGCCAAGGAAGAAACGACATATTGGAAACAATGTTTTTCCGGTGCAGACCTCCATTAATAACGGTAGCAACATTTAAATTGACTACTTCCTCAACTTCTTCAGGTGTAACCAAGTGAGGACCAAAACTAAAAAATGTATCAAAACTTTTTGAGCGTGTTAAATATCTAGGGTTTCTCTGTAAAATATCTTCGGCTGTCATATCAATAATCGTAGTAAAACCAGCAATTACGTTAGGTGCATCTTCTTCTGATACGTCTTTGCATTCTTTTCCAATTATGATTCCAAGCTCTGCTTCTGCTGTTGTTCGCTCAGATTGTAGAGGAATATTAATAGTATCGTTTGGACCAACAATCGTAGTGTCCGGTTTCAAGAAGCTTGCAGGTTCTGTATTAGGTGCTTTTTCGTCTAGGTCAGCTGCGTGCTCTACATAATTTAAACCAATCCCCCATATTTTTCTTGGATGACGGTATAGAGGAGCATACTCTACTTGTTGAAAGGGAATAAAAATGGCGTCTAATTCTGCCACCTGTTCTTTCTCTTCTGTTTGATACCATTGTTTTATTTCATCTAATTGACCAGTATTAATGATTTCAAATAGGTCTGTTGACCATTCTTGATTAAATTTAGTATTCAAATCTTTAATCGGCAAAATTCCATTATGTGCGACCAGTCCAGCTTCTTCTATTCCGTCTCTTGTAATTGTGGCTAATTTCATAATAAATTCCTCCATCTTCTTGAATATTATTAAATTATTATGGTCTGACCATTATAATTTATATATTTTCATAATATAAAGACAATTTTAATTTGTAAAGGATTTATTTTAAAATTGTAATGATTAAAGAGGAATTTAATTACTTTATACTAATTACGCAACATATTTATCGCAATTCTAAATAGGAAGCAGCCAACAACTCTTCATCATTGGCTGCTTTTGAGTGGTTACTTCCTCATCTTGCAAAGATTACAATAAAAAATTATAAATTCCAATAATTGTTACGCAAAAAGAAGAAGTTATTATGGTCTTACCTTTTAAAAGGATGAAAATTAAAGGTCATGGTTCCAGATCTTTGTTTCATTTTTTTCTAGATGATCTAGCATAGCTAATCGAGCTTCTACTGCATCTCTTTTCTTTAAGGCATTAAGAATGCGCTCATGTTCTTGATGCGTATCTTCTAAATACGACCTCGATAGCCTCTTGGATTGATTCTTACTTACTCTTAAAGCTTCCAAAAATTTTGGAGAAATCATATCAAATATGGTTTGATAGATAGAGTTTCCAGAGGAAATAATAATTAAAGAATGAAAGCGATAATCCTCTTCTATTCCAATTCCTCCATTATGGTTGACTTCAATCAGTTCTAAATGGGCACTTTCAATTGCTTCTAGTTGCTCACTAGTAGCTCTTTGGGCTGCTAACGCGGTTGCCTCTATCTCTATCCCTCTGCGGAATTCTAAAATTTCTTTTAGAGTTTGTTCTTCCATCATAAGCTTCTGGGTGAATGGTTCAATAACTTTACTACCATTTATCTCCTTCAATATACTGCCAACCCCTGAACGCTTTTCAATAATTCCTTTCGCCACTAGGACACTAAGTGCCTCTCTAATAGCTGTTTTGCTCACCTGGAATATTTCTACAAATTCATTTTCAGTAGGAAGCTTATCACCGGGTTTAATATTTTCTTCTTGGATATATTGAATAATCTCAGAGATAATTTCTTCATATAAGTTTCTTTTCTTAATATTTCTAAGTACCAATCTTGTCACCTCTTTTTAACATCTATAAGTTAGTATGTTTTTTACATCACTTTAGAGTATCATTTATACCTAATAGTTATTATACTATATAATTATATATAGTTTATGTAAGAGTCACAAAGGAATTATTATATGTAAAGACTCATATCCAGGTGAAGTTTTTGGAATCCATATAAAAGCGTTATTTAAATACATTACATAACATCCGTTGTATACTAAACCGGTTAATTAAACACATAAAAAACGAATTGTAATTAATCTAGTCAGAAGTTAACAATTAATTTTCTTCCAATAGCTAGTTATTAATTGTTTAGGAGGTTAAATACGTGAAAAGCAGTAGAAATTATAAAGTTCAACAACCGCCAAAGATGTATCAACAAGTTATAACTCAACTTGTTGAATATATTGAAACAGAGCAGTTACCCGAGGGTTCAAAAATCCATACTGAAAGAGACTTAAGTGAGTTATTAGGGATCAGTCGATCTTCCATTAGAGAAGGGATTCGAGGTCTAAAGCTTTTAGGATACCTTGATTCAAGACAAGGAGAGGGAACTTTTGTGTCTAACCCACCTCCATTTTTGATTCCTTCTGAATTATCAAAACAACGGTTAGACCGCATATCTCTTCAAAATTACTATGAGGTATTCATTATGTGCTCCAAACAAATTGTGACACTATCCCTCTCTCTTGATTTATCAAACAAGGAATTAAATAAAAGCACTTCAATCATTAAACATACAGACGATTTCTGGTCAGATTTTCGAAATTGGATAGAACACATTGCTATCAATTTGAAAAATCCATTTTTCCTTTCCTTATGGAAAAATAATTATGACGTATTAGAAGAAAATGACTATTTTTCGACTCTTAAGTTGAACTTACAATTTAATATGTTTTTAGACTACTATTTAGAAAGAAATGAACCAAGATTAAAGGAACTATTTCACAAATTATTAGAATTAAATAGCATAAGTTCTTAAATCTTATATTAAAAACAATTACTTATACGCAATACCTCCTCTTCCTATTCTAAAGAGGAGGTATTGCGTATAAGTTAAACTTCTTAGCTAGTCCTTTGATTATAAACTTTTAACTTTAGAGGTTAAGTCTTTAGCATAGTGGTGTATTTTCGATATTTTCTTTGAATTTGTTTTGAATGTTATCAAGCAATGTAAACCACATATCTGTCGATTGATCGAGAAAAGTAAATTGATTAATAATATCTTCAGGTTTCTGCATAAACCCTTTAAAGCCTTTACTATATTCATATGTTTTTAAAGCCTTTTCGATCAGTTCATTTGTAAGTTCTGGATGAAACTGTATTCCTATGACTCGATCATCATATATAAATAATTGATTCTCACAACCTTTACTTGAACCCAGTAGAACTGCATCTTTTGGTATATCAAAAGTATCTCCGTGAAATTGAAGAGCAGTAAATTTATCAGCAATTCCACTTAAAATTTGAACATTTGATGCATCTTTATTTATCTCAATTGGCCACCACCCCACTTCTTTATGGGTATGAGGATAAACTTTTCCTCCTAAAGCATTTGCTATTAACTGGGCACCAAGGCAAATACCAAGAACATATTTATTATGGTTCACAGCCTCCTTAATAAATTGCTTTACTAAAGAAAGCCACGAATAAGTCTCTTTCTCATACGCTCCCATGTGACCACCTAAGATAATTAAAAAGTCAAATTCATCTAAAGACGGAAAATTACATTTTTCATACACTTTAGTTGAGGTTAAAATATGCTTTCGTTGGACAGCCCAAGTTTCGATTTTTCCTAGACCAACTTGCGAGTCATTTTGTATATAATGAATCTTAATAGTAATCTCTCCTCTCTTTTGTATAATCTTTAACTTCCTAGAACCTCTTTTTCCAGATGATTTTATTTTAGCTATTCTTTAATTAAGAATAACTTTTATATACTAATAAAAACCAAAAATTATTATTAATATTATATTTAAACATTAAATTATTAAGGTCATACCAATAATTTAATCAATTATGTAAATGATAAAGATTATTTTAAATAAAGTACTTTAGAGCTTACTTAAAGGAATAAAAGAATTGAAAAATTTAATTCAAATAAAAAAACTTAGCAGAGCTAAGGGATTTTTTGCTTGCAGTTAAATTTTATTTTAAGGCTTTGTTAAATAGTATTGTTATTTTTGGGGTATAAAATATGGGAACATCCGATTTGGACGTTCCCGTTCTTATTCCATTAAAGCCCCCTATAATGGAATAACTGTAAAGCTAATGAAGTTTTTTTAAAAACTGCGTTTCCCTGCCCAAGCTCCTTGCATTTTACTTAGGAATACAATTTGCCCAATATGATATGCGTCGTGCATTGCTAAACTCTTCAGTTCAAGTACTAATGATCTTTCTCCAGGGATCTGTCTATACAAATCTTCATGTTCTGATTTTGCTAGTATTTTTTCAAGTTCACGATGTACATAAAAGTATTCTTGCTTTGTTTCCTTCCAATTTTCAACCGTCTCAGTTGGTAATCGAAATGTAGAGTTATTATCTTCTGCCTTTGGTTCATTCGCTGTTTCACCAAGAAATCGCATCAGAAGTCTCTTTTCATAGAAAAGTAAATGACAAACTAATTCCCAAATGGAATTCATTGCCCCATCAGCTGGTTTCCAAATTGCCTGTTCAAAAGTAATATCCTCTAGCACTTTTTCAAGTGGTGGAAACCAGTCTTCTTTATCTAAGCAACTTGCCCATTGTTGTAACAAAAGTGTCTTTACATCCATTTTCTATTCCCTCCATTTCTACATCCTTCAATCGCTTTATAAGTCACTATCACTATCTTATTTGGACTTGAAAAGGTAAAATCCTTCTAAAAAAGCCACTCTTTTAGAGTGACTTAAGTGATTAGAATATTATTAATGTCTCTTTTAAAGATTAACCTTAGGTTCACCAAACCACTTTATCATGGCTTCTCTGCTGATGATCCACTCTTTTCGTTCTCTATTTGGATGCTTAAAAAATTTAATTAATCCCTGTTCAATCATATGATTTAGCTCTTCCTGTTTTGCTTCATTAAGTGTAGAAGGGCTATATTTGTTTTTTAATGTTTCCCTTGGTACTCCCCAAAGGTAAGATGCTTCTAATGGCGTCATGTATTTCTCAATTTCTTTCACTGTATTGTGCTCCTTTTTATGTTAAAATTAAAAAGAAGTACAAAAGGGAATGGTCTAGATTCCCTTTTGTTATATTACCGTTTCACATTGCCCTTTGCTAATGTCCTAAGTTAGCGAAGGGTATTTATTTTATGGCGATTCTCTAAGAATGCAAGTCTAATTAATTTTTCACGAGTTTCTTTACTCAATGTTAACCATTCTTTTATAGATACCTTCATGCTACCCTCTCCTTTCTCTTACTTACATTCAGTAAAATTTCGATAATACCTCTTTCAATGCTTTTAGTCTAGTTTCTACCATAAGTAAGAAATTCTCTTCTAGTTCATCTCCATATGCTATGTCAGCCAGATCTTCTTCTAGATATAAAATTTCGAATTCTAACCACATTTTTATATCTGCTGCCTCCATTACTTACCCTCCTTTAATGCCTAACTAATTCCTGTTTTATAAACGTAAGTCCATCTATAACGTTTATCATCGATTTCAAAGTCCCACATGTAGGTATTATCATCTTGCTTATCGATATAAAACGCTGCTTTATCTTGATCCTCTTGGGATAACTTTTCGATCTCTTTCTTTAATTTCCTTACAGCTTTTTTCTCTAATTTATACATGTTATCACCTCCTTAACCTTATAAAGTTATTATATACTGTTTTCCATGACCTTATAAGGTTAAAATAGAAACAAATAACATTTACGTAAATAAAAAAGTAGCATCCCGTGAACGGAATGCTACTTTCATAAAGACTATTTTTATGAGGACGAGCATATGTATAAAAGGTGCGCTTTTATACATTTTTCTGCTACTTAAGCCTTGGATAATCAGCGTTATATCAAGGATGTATAAAAAGCTGCATAAACGAGAAACAAGGACCTCATCAGAACCCTTTTCCCAATAGGGGTTCTCTTTTTTATGTCTTCCGGAAAGAGACCTTATGTCAACTAGCTCTGTATATGATATTCATGTTATTAAACACCTCCATATGGTAAAATGTTACATATAAAATAAGATCCTTGTTCAGAAAGAAGGTGTTTTCTTAATGTTGAAAGTATTGTTGGTATGTATCTTAAGTTGTTTGATTATTTATGTAGGGCAGCTTGTATGGAGGAAAGGAAAAACTACTTTTATTGCTGGATATGGAAAGATGTTCACACCTAAGAATGAAAAGCAGCTTGCTAAAGGATTTGGGATTATTATTATGTTATTTGGCTTAGAATCTATTATATTTCCCATTCTCTCTTTATTTTTTGATGGACTTGGAATTTATTATGGATTTCTAGTTGTGTTAAATTTCTTTGCTTTATTTGGAGTGATGATAAAGGATCAGGTACAAGGAGAAGCTTAAAGGAAATAAAGAGCATGAGAGATTTTATATTCTCATGCTCTTTATTTGTACCGATAACGCACATTACGTTAAGTAGAAAAATAGCTGTTTCACCATATCTCATGCAGAACCTATTAAAATTTGTCATTAGCCACGTACTCAATTTTTCATGATAATATCTCTCTTTTTAATTTCTTTTAAAAAAAATAAAATATTGGAATGACGACCGTCAAATTGATATTGATAAAAGTACTACGCATCTTGACTCCTTATAAGTACAGATCTTAGGTTGTCATAGATTGTTTTCTTAAGACTCCCTATTTCACAACTTTATTTTTCATTAACTTTCCGTATCTGTAGCATACGACAACTGCCGATATTATACCGATTAAAGTAATTATTAGATCAAATACAAATATGTGCAAAATAGTAGTGTGACTCTTAATTAAACCTGTAAAAGTAGGAATAAAGATAGCTGACAATCCACCCGCGGTAGATACGACTCCTGTTATAGTACCTTTATTTTTCCAGAATAATTCTGCCATCACGGTCAAAGTTAATTGGTATACTCCTGCAGTTGAGAAACCTAATAAAAACGAATTTACTATACCAATTGTTTGAGAATTTACAGTTAATAACACTAAAAGTGAAAATAATGTAATAATTGGATACACTAAAAGGATAGTCACCGGTCTTATAAATTTCTTTAATAATCCTGCCAATAATAAAACTGAAACCAGCCCACCAATACTGTAGTAACTAAGCAATTTTACTGAATTAGCGTCAGTCATGTTTAGAATCTCTTGACCATAAGTAGGTAGCCATATTTGCGGAAGAGAATATAATCCGTTTGATGTAAAGCCTATAATAATAAGAGCTATCCCTTCTTTCCAAAATGTAGGAATAACCAAAGATTTATTATCTTTTTCTGTTTCTTGAACCATACTTATATCTCGATGATTAGGAAATGGTGCTGTAAATAGAAAGAGCATGTTGACAAGATATAGGGCAGCAGGAATGAAAAATGAAAATCCATAAGATATTCCATGTTCTAAACAAAAGAAAATAATTAAAGGTAGAATGAATGAACCTAAAGATAGGAAAGCTTTAACCAAAACATTTTTGGAACCTGAACTTTCGGGGAATATTTCCATAAGAGCAGGATACGTACCCTCATCCATAGCTGAATTAGCTATTCCTGCAAGGATGGCAAAAGCAAAGGCAATTTGAAAGTTGGGAGACAACGGTATCCCTGTTAAGAATATTGCCATCATAACAGTCGAAATTACTACTGGAGGTTTTCTTCCAAATTTATCTGATAAAAATCCGCAAATAGCATAGGTGAAAACCCTCCCAATGCCTAACGCTGAGATAATATAACTAATACCCGTACTATCTGTATCTAATTGTTTGGTTAAGAAAGGCATATTCGCAGCTAAAATGATATTAACCATTCCTAACAAAAAGTAATTCACATACATTCCTAATGCTGTTTTTATATAAGGATTCTTCATTTTTTCTCACTCCTGCATAAAAAACTTTCCAATGGTGCTTAAAACAGAATAACTAACAAGGTCTATAAGAAGAGAAATTTTCCGTTTACACAAAATTATTGATGAACCCCAATGTTTTGTAAAAAGCTATAGACATACTAAAAATGACAACTTCACCATTAGATGAAGTTGTCAAAAATAAAATGGGATTTCTAATAATTCACTTAAAATTACATCTTACTTCAAAATGAAATTTCTATGTGTTCATTAGATAATTTTTACACAATAATATAACTATTAGGCGTTCTCATTTTATATTGATTAGAATTATTTATTAGAACTTGCTGCTACTGCTGCTCGAATACCTAGTAAGTAACTTTCCTCGCCGAATCCCGAAATTTGCCCAGTCGCAATTTCTGCGAACACAGATTTATGACGGAAAGCCTCACGTGAATGGATATTTGACATATGAATTTCTATGACCGGTACTGTTAAAATCGCTAAAGCATCACGAATTGCATAACTATAATGTGTCCAAGCTCCTGCATTAAGTACAACACCATCTACTTTTGATAAGAAAGCTTCATGAATTTTTTCAACCATTTCACCTTCATGATTTGTTTGGAACGTTTCTACCTCAACTTTTAACTCTTCTGCTAACTGCTCAATATTATTATTGATTTCGTCTAAGGTAATCGTACCGTATTGTTTAGGATCACGCTTACCGAACATATTATGATTTACACCATGTAACATTAAAATTTTAGTCATGACTGCCTCTCCAATCAGTTTTTTATATTTAAATATTATAAATTTTTTTCTTTTATTATTTGTTGTCTGCAAATAAAATTTCTTTAACTTGCTTCATTGGCATATCAACGCCTGTGAATAATTTAAATGCTAAAGCACCTTGCCATAACATCATACCTAAACCATTAATTGTTTTAGCACCTGCTTCTTCTGCTTGAGCTAATAATTTTGTCTTTTGAGGATTGTACACTACATCTGTTACAACTAAATCTTTACGTAATACATCTAAAGTGTCGTCTATAATACTTAAGTGATCTAATGGTTTCATTCCAAGACTTGTCCCATTAGCCAAGATAGCACTTTCTGCTACCTCACGTCGGAAAGCTTCTTTATCTTCTAACGGAAAAATGTTGGCTTTAACACCGAATTCCTTCATTTCATTATTAATATAATTGACGTTTTCTTCTGCTTGAGCAAAGTACTCATCATTACGAGCGAAAATACTGATTTCTCGAATTCCAGATTGCGTTAACTGAATAGCGATTGGTGTTGCAGCTCCACCTGAGCCAACCAGTGTTACTTTTTGACCTTCAAGTTTCACATCGTGGTCGATTAAATTTTTTACGTACCCAAGGCCATCCGTATTATAACCAATTAATTTACCATCTTGATTAACTACTGTGTTGCTTGCTCGTGTGTATTTAGCTGAATCGTCTAGCTCATCAAGGTATTCTAATACCTTCATTTTATTTGGCATGGATACATTAAATCCTGCTACTCCTGCAGCTTTAAAACCATTAACTGCTTTTTTTAATTCATTATTCCCTACCTCGAATGCAAGATATGCATAGTTTAACCCTGCTAATGTATAACCAAGATTGTGCATTCGTGGTGAAAGACTATGTCCAATGGGTGTTGCAAGCAGTCCTACTAATTTTGTTTTTCCATCAATGTTTTTTTCATGTATTGTATGTGTCATGTTGAAAATCTCCTTCAAATTAAATATTCACTTGATAAATTTGTTTTTTGTTAGCCAAAGATCTTTTTTAGTCTAGTCAGTACAAATACGGCAAGTATGACACTAATTACTGCAATAATCATGTCGAAGATTAATGTCATTGAAATTCCAAGTGAGCTTACTAAACCACTCGTAATAATGGGTACAAGGATAAAAGCTGAACTCGCAGCGATATTTACATACGAAGATGCTGTCGCTTTACTTGCAGGGAAAAGCTTCATCATAATACTTAGAGCTAGTTGGAAAATACCTGATGTGAATAATCCCATTAAGAATGTGCTTACTATTACAATACTGTACGATTCCACCATGAATAATGTAAGCATGGATAAGAAGGCACCAATTGGATAGATGATGGCGATCATAATAGGTGAGATAAATTTATCCAACATAATTGCCAGTAAAAGTACAGATACAAGAGCACCTATACTGAAATAAGATAGCAATTGTATTGCTTGATTAGATTCAAGTCCTATAAGTTTTGTTCCTAATTGGGGTAACCATGTTTGCCACACAACGAATAATGCTGTTGAAGTAAAGCCCATTAGGATGATGGCTAAGCCTTCGCCAAGAAACTTTGGCTGTTCTTTAAAGTCTGCTTGGCTTACATCGCCTCCTTTCGTTGAAACTAATTTGTGGTTTGGAAATGGCATAAAAATCAAATAAATACCAGTTAATAGATATAATGCGCCCATTCCAAAGAACGTCCAGCCCCAGAAGATATGATTTGCGACTAAAATTGCCATTATAAATGGTAGTAATGTTGCCCCAATCGATACGGCTGCTTTTACTAACACAGAAGCAGAACTCGCTTTTGTCGGAAACGATTCTGTTAATGCCGGATATGTTCCTGAATCAAGTAATGAGTTAGCAATACCTGCTGAAATGGCAAAGACAAAAGCGAGTACATAACTTGTTGTTGTCGGTATTCCTACTAGGAATAATAAATAAAGAAAATTGGCAGTAATGATTACTGGTTTACGACCCCAACCATCTGAAAGACGACCGACAAAGAAGAGGGCAATTAATTTACCAATTCCTATAGCTGATACAAGTAAACTAATTTTTGCAATAGTTACACCATAGCGTTCTGATAAGTTGTCCATATTTGATGCAATAATAATGTTAATCATACCGAGCATTAAGTAGTTCATATACATCCCGAAAGATGATTTGATGTAAGAATTTTTCATGTTTTCACCCCTATATACAAAACCTTTTTAAACAAAGGCTCTAATTTTTGGTTTTTTAACATTTTAAATTACTCTAGTATCAGTACTTTTTTAGGCAACACCTCTTTCAAAACTAATATTATTTTACGCTCTAAAAATCTTAAGATAATAAAATTAACAATTAGAATATCTCGAAACAAAGACATCACTCCTGACTAATATCTTTTATGTGGAGGTTTTACTGTAGAGATTAGATTGATTAAAAAACACATAGTTTTCTAACTGAATTTTTTTAAGCAGTTTACCATTAATTGAAACGCTTTCTTTATTACATTCTTTTTATAATTAACAAATTTTTAAAATCCATTCACCTTGTAGGTTGCATGATACAAGCTAATATTCAACCGTGAGTGTATTGTTATACTAAAAAATTTATTAGAACTTATTCTCTCAGACAGATATATAAATGTTAAATAAGTTATTAGATCGATCTAATTTTAAATGTGAAGAAAAATGATATTGTTAAAGTCGATTAGATCGATCTAGTTTTGGGAATTATTAAGAATTGTAAACTTGACGTTTTATAAATGAATAACTTCAGTATAACAGTAAATTTTTAATAACACTTAATTATTATCAGTTTGGTATTTTGTAAGCGATTCAATTTAGTATAACAATATACCGACGAGACAAATATACTCCTGAAAATAAAATGTGTCAAGTCTGTGACAAAATCTTTTAATTCTTGATTCATAAGCTATTTTAATATTTCAACATTCAAATATTTATTCTTGAATCCTTTGATTTAGCATTCTAAAGCTAATCTTCAACAATAATATTTAATTAAAAATGTTTAATTATTATATATTTTAGCGACTTAATAATTATTTTATGTGTTAAAATAGATTTATTGCAAGTCCAAATTTGCATACAACATAAGAACCCTAACCTGTTTACTAAAAATTCCTCAAAGAAATTCGCGGATTTCTCTTTCATTTATTTCTTTAGAGGAAAGATATTACATATCATACTGCAAAGAAAGATACACCTTAAAGGTACCTTATTTTGTAATAAAAATATGTTATACTTTTAATAATTTTTTACAAATTCCATTTAGTCTTAACACTCTTAATAAAATAAAAAGCCTCATCATCTGGCCTGACCTTTGTGTCAAAAACAGGGGTCAGTCCCCATTCTGCGACAAGGGTTCTTTTTTGTACGTGGTTCCGGAAAGAGTGTTTATGTTAACTGGAAGTGAACATATATGTTCAGGCTTGGAGGACATGATGTTCATTAGAATGAACATCATGTTTTTTTATAAAGGTTGTAATTGTTATGCAACCTTTACATAGCAAATTTGCAATGTCCTATTGCACGAGTAAAAGAAAAAGCAGGCTTAAGCCTACTTCTATAGCCTTTAAGGCTAATTAATATAATTATTTTTGAACTTAGATTAAGCTAAATAAACGCGTTGTAAACCATATCGTCTAACTTATATTAATATGACTTTACCAATGTTCCTTTTGTTATTTTTCCTTTGCCATTTTCAATAACCTTTACTTTGTAAATAAAAGAGTAGCTATGCTGCTCACCTTTTTCCTTTGTTGCTACGTCTCCCTCAACAATCACTTTATCGTCATCGCTTGAATCAATAGAGATTGTAGTTATTTCGTGTGTAACACCCTTGTATCCCTTTTTAAATTTTTTATAAGAATGTTTCTTTTTCCATTTAGAGCTCCATAAGTTATAGGCATCTTTGTACTCTTTTTCATTTAATTTATCAAAGTATTTATAGACCGTATCCATTGCAACCATCGCATCTTCATTATCTACGGAGTCTGTGTCGTATATATAACCATTCTCTCCATATTCTTGACCTGAAGAACTATCACCGGTGTAATCTGTATCTTCGTTATAATAAGTGTCATCAGAATAGGAATCATCTAAATCGTTATAATCGTTATCTGATGAGTCATAAGAAGAATCGTAAGAACCACTATCACTTGGTGAAGTCTTTGTTCCTTCTTCTCCGGTATAAGGATTAATATTTCCCTTAGTGGACCAGTTATTGTTAAAGTTGCCATCTGGATCACTTCTCATATGAGGTCTAACATAAGTACCATCTTTTCTGTAGTACCCACGTACACTTACATCAGCTTGTGCTTGTATAGTGGTTCCAAATACAAGAAAGACCAACAAAGCAATAAATATTCTCTTTTTATTCATCATTTTTACTCCCTCTTATTCATTTTTCATAACTATATTATATTTTATTTTCTTCCATATTTGGTCTTTTTGTGAAAATAATATGATTCTTATTATCTAACAAAATACATTTTATTGAATTAGGGTAATCTATAAGGTCTACATAAGTGTTGCATTGAGAGTATTTTAAACGTGGAGTACTTTCTTAATAGTGAAGTTGCCCATTTTTATAATATAGAAACAAAAAGAATCCTTTGCCCATGAGGCAAAGGATTTTCAAATTTATTGGAATAGGGGGAATACGTTATTAGTCTGGCCAGAGTTGTAGATTCATATACATCTAACTTTGAAAATAAACATTTTAATCGACTTTACTTAGAAAAAGCAACTCTCTTCTTTTACTTACGTTTTAAAATTCGCTAGGTAAATACTAAATTATTTTATGTATTATTAAGGTTTTATTATATACTCTATATGACGACAAATACGCCGTTTTTCTACAAGGTATGTAATATTTAAAACTATTTGCAAGAAAGTATGTTTGGTTTTACTTAACAATATAGTGGAAAGTGAAACTAAACATAATTGTAATTACGTAAATCTAAAACCATATTATACGCCATTATTTGTAACATTTTTTGGTAAAATAGAGAGAGTGTTATTTTAAGGAGGAAGCCAAGTGACAGAGTTCATTCGTTTTTTAATACGTTATGTAGGTCGCTTTATTAGTTTTTTTCTAATAACTGCTTTTCTTTTATACGAAGCTATTACTTATTTTCCAAACAGACTAATGATCATTTATTGGATAGCTTTATTTTTATTGGTATTGCTACTGATTTACAGTGTGTATCTTTTTAAAAAAAGTACACGATGAAATAAGCTTTATGTAAACTAAAACAAGCAGTCTTCAATTATTAAGGATCTGCTTGTTTTACTATGGATTTTAAATTGGTACCGAGAACATGAATTATGGTAACTAAGAATGAATATCCTATACAACCTAAAAACAGAAGAAGACCACCTCTTCCCAGTTGAAAGAGATGGTCTTCTTCTTTTCGTTGAATCGTAGTCGTAAATGACCCTTTCACGGCGTCTTTAATAGTTTGCTCAATTAAGATATAAACCATTCAAATAAATGTTTCCCAGCTATGAAACATTTATTTAGAAAAAACAGGCTTAAATCTTCTACTACTTTGGCGAGTTCCTTTATTTATCACAAATACTTTTAGGATATTTATCAGTCGGAAGATAAACCATTTTATCTATCATAGGATGTGGTACTTTCTTGCGTTGAAGAGAATAAATCCTTTAAGTCAATGTTTTCTACGTCAGTCACATAGGCTACAATCAAAAAAATAAAAATAATCCAGTATATGATTTTTTTCAATCCCTCAACTCCTTCACTAAAAATAGTATTATGAGAAACGCTCAGAATTGCAACGAATAGACATTTACCCACGAAATAAAGGATATTTTTTCTAGTAGCTTCTCAGTAACAACATTTCAACGCTTTTGCACTATAACTCGCTTAACTGTGTATAGTTAATTTATAATTGAGGTTGTCCAATATTGATAGTCCCAAAAGGTACACCCAAATATTATCTAATCAAGGTTTCTATTTTCTTGAGTCACCGTCTTAGAGTTAGAGGTAGGCTCTTTGCCAAGTCTAGGTTTCCAATTTCCTAACTTATTTTTTAAGTAATCCTTTAAAAAATCACGTTTCTTTTTTCGTCTTTTATCCCTGTTTTTCATATGGACTCCCCACCTTTAGGTTACTTAATAGATTTAATTTATCCTTATTATAACTATGTTGAAAAAACCACTCTTTCTACTAAATCTATAAGTAGTTCATCTTATTAGTAAAAGGTATACTTTTAGGTATTGTTTCAACGTACTCCAAAAGATGCTTTCTATTGATGGAGACCGATTCGAACTACATTCGTACCTTATTTATTTAATTAATGTCTTAATGAAAGTTCAATTCAGTTAGAAGATGAAAATATAACATAATAAAGAAATCTAACAAAGGATGTTTTCATCATTGTTGGAAATACCCTTTGAAATAACATCTTGCTACATCTTATGTTTACTTTTTAATGAAGAGGGTAACGTAATAGGTAGGATAGAGTGGAGTGAGCAATTAAAAGATCTCATAGAAAGACAGTAGGGAGTAATCCTTCTTATATGTAGATAAGGTTATAAGAGGATTCAATTTAAAAAGAAATCACTAATTACAAACTCCATCAACGAAAGATCTACATACATGGTGGGAACTCTAAGCATGGTAAATTTAATTTCTCTCTAGTCTCGTTATAGATGTTTCATTCAAGAAGGCAGCCTCACTATAATGTTGGCTACCTTTTTTGAGTAATAGAACTGTATATACATAAATCTACCAGCGACTATATTCTCTTTTCTAGAGAATATAGGGAACACTGTCTTTATTGAATGGATTACGTTATCTAGCAAAATAAAACATGTAGGAGTCTGTTTCTATGAATGATTAAAACAAGCTGTTTTTGTTAAAAAGAAAATTCCCCTGCCTAGTAGACGAATTTGAGCAGTGTCAGATAAACACTCTTAAATATGAAATAAAAAAATATCTGATTGTTCCAAGAAGCCTTGGACTGTTACGCTATTTATGATAAAAAGGTCCATGAAACGTAATATTTCAAAAGCTATTCACAATGGATTATGAATGGTTCATGTGTAACAGGTTATATAAAGCTAAAGAAGCTTCCTCCACTTCCCCATAACAACTAACAGTTTGGTTCTCCATGTCACATATCCGAACATGTTGGAATGATTTCGAATAACTTAGTTCAAATCTATTCTCAATTACATGATTAATTTCACTATCTTGATAGTTTAATAAGGTAAGTATCATCTCTTTAATTTCAATGATCGTCAGGTAAGGTCCTCCGATCTGATTAAAAGAAGATTGCTAAAGATAAGATTGCTACTGAATTTAATAGTTTAATCGTACCATATTCACTTTTTTTCTGGTGTTTTTATGCAAATTGTAACAAAAAGTTCTTTATTGAAATAATTAGGTAATAAACAACACCTGCAATAGAAGTCGCGTTTTAGGAGAGAATAAAAATGAAAACAAATGCAATTGAATGGATGCCCGTTCCATATTTCAAACTGAATTCTCGTGGAGACATCCTTAGTTATTCTAAGCAAGTAACAAATCTTTTTACGCCTGTGGACCATTTTTTAGAGCTTGTTCATATAGATGATCAACTTATAGCTAAACAATTACTCAATCAGTCTTCTTTCCCTCCTATAAGAGTGAGTCTAAAACTCAACATTCACCATGGTTTTTTTGGTTTATTTGCATGCACAATTAACTGGCAAGATAACGTAGGTCACCTTGTTTGTACAGAAACAAATTCTGAAGTTATGGCATTAGAAAGACAACTCAAAGCTGAGCAACAGATTTTAAAAACAAAACAATTATCAGTAAAGTCTAATGATTTGTTACTTAAATCCATACATCAGTTAGTTCAAAAATTAGAGTCTACGTTTGACAAATAATTACCGTTCTAGTTAGCTATAAACTAAAAACCCTTCATTGTTAAAGTGAAGGGTTTTTAGGCATTAATATAGTTTCCTATAATTATCATCATACTAGCCTTTAAAAATAATGGTTCTGGTGCAAAGTTTACATCCATTTGAAAGAAGCAATTAAATTCCCAACTGAATCTGCTCTTAAGCAGCAACTCCAAATAGTTCATGAATGAACTTCACTTGATTTTCACTATCTTTTAAGAACCATGCTATTTTTTGTTCAATGGAGACACTCCTTTTTAGGATAGCTTATGTTCCAATTATTATAGTGTAAATATATCCACATTTTAACTCAAGACAGTTTGGTAATATATAGGTGTAGACCATAAAAGCTTTCCTTATTTAATAAAAAAACTCAGTCAAAAAAGACTGAGTTTCTGCTTATTATACGCTATTTACACCACTTTCTATCATAGCATGATCCCAGCTAGGGAAAAAATAAAGTGCATTTTTCATTAGTTTTGGATGCGTTTGTTTTACTTTTTTCTTTTTTAGAGATTGTCCATTTGTTCCTAAGTACTGGATTTGGGCTTTGACTTCTTCGACTGTCATATCGGCTTGCATAAAATCACTCCCTTTATCAAGTTGACTCTATTATTCCCTTCTTTTAGATAGGTAAAACATATGCTTCTAGAATTAGCTTATATTTAATACAAATTATGAAGAATAACTACAACAAAGACCGCCTATTATGTGTCAGCCTTTCACCAAGGATTCTTTCTCCGAAGTATGCAACTTTTTATACATATGCTTGTCATTAGAAAATAGTCTTTATATCTTCTTATATCTAGATAACAAAATGTTCCTTGAATTGAGATAATAATTCATAAAGACTAAGTTACTCTTTATAGTAGTACGCATAACAACTTTTGCTAAATTAATGGTTGTATTAATCAATTACTCAACTTCCCCTCTATATAGCTTCATCATTCTCAAAAAATAAAAACGATATCTCTATAAACATATGCTCGTCACTACAAAAAATAGTCTTTATAAAGAAAAAATATATGTTATTATTTAACTCCAGTTATAGATTCTTTTAAAAAGTTACCACTCTAATGCCCTTAGAATAAAGTTGCCTTTTTCTTTGGGAGTTGAAGGTAGCTTTGTTATCAATGAACAAATATCATCTACCTGATGTAGTAAATTTTCTAAATTAGACTTTGATACTAAATCATCAAAAATCGTTCCTGCTACTATAGTTAAATCATTTTTAGAGAGCTCTGCTTGTACTTTTTCAATGTTCATTGGTATATATCCATAAGGACCCAACTCAATCCCTTTATAACCAGCTTGTGATGCTTCATTCAAAACCCTTTCCCAAGGTGGCAGATAAGGGTTTTTTGAATCATCAACGCCCCAACAACAAGGCGCCCCTGAAATTTTTATACTCATCTATAACACCCCTAGTTCCTATAAAATAGATATTCCCAAATAAATTCATGTTTTATTCCTTGTAACTATTCAATTCGATCTTCAAATTTTATGCCGTCTTTCGCTACTAAGGATGGTTTGGTTGTCATGCCAGATAAAATTTCCACTTTGTATACTTTCTTAATATCTTCAGAGTTTGCAGTATCAATAAAAAATTTCATAATTTCTTTCCTTCAATAGTTTGAAAATCAAAATTTAAAATATTTTTGTTTCTTTCATTTCGTTATTTAATTAGAAACCTTCAGATTCTCTGATGAAATATTTACAAAAACTCCCTTTTCAACAGATTTAAAGCATGCATCAATAACTTTCATGTTATGGGTCGTGTTTTCTGCAAAACAGCTAGCTATTTTCCCTTCTAATATACAACGAGAGAAATATTCAACTTGAAGTTTTTACTGATCCCCAAAGACTTTTTCTTCTCTGTATTGCCCATTCTGTTTATATATCAAGATAAGAGCTTCACCCTTGAATAATTGTGGTGCAAAGGCCCTTGGCACTTGAATACTACCTTTTGTTCCAATAATTTCGTAATAATCTATTCGCGTACAGTCCATGGCAGCCTCAAATGTGGCCGTCATACCATTGTTAAGCTCCATCAATCCAGTTACAGAAATATCTATTTGTCTATCATGATTTTTCTGCATGTTAGCAAAAACTCTCTTAGGATCCGAGCTTAATAGAGTTTGAATGGAATGGATACAGTAGCAACCCATATCATATAAGCTACCCCCACCTAACTCACCATTCATACGAATATTTCCATCCTGATTTTCAAGATAGGATGAAAGACTTACATTTATTATTTTTAACTCTCCAATTTCTCCGGTATCCATAATTTCTCTTACTCTTTGATGTTGAGGATGAAACTGCTATATAAATGTTTCCATAAACATAACGCCATTTTCCTTGCATATCCCAATCATTTCCTCAGCCTCTTTGAAGGTTAATGCTGCTGGCTTTTCACACAGTACATGCTTCCCTTTTTTGCAGCTTTCTTTACCCAATGTGAATGAAGTACATTTGGTAATGGAATATACACAGCATCAATGTCTGGGTCTTCTAATAATTTATCATAGGAGTCATAAATTTTTGGAATCCTAAATTTTGAAGCAATTTCCTTAACCTTTATATTCGAACTAGCAATAGCCGTAACTTCTGCATTCATAGCCTTCATATAAGCAGGCAGTAATTCATCTTGCGCAATTTGCGCAGTACTTAAGACTCCCCAACGCACATAATTTTTCACTTATTCCAACCCCTTCGGCTGTTATTTCTTTACTTATATATAAGTCAAACTCCACTCACTGTAAGGTAAAGTTTTCACAGGGTTAAGTGGAGTATATATATAACTATTTGAAGCTGGACTATAACTATAAAAACTCTATTTCTTTAGTAAATTAACCTTTTTTAAAGTTAGCCTCTATCTGCTCTAATGACAGTCCTCTAGTCTCTGGTAAGAATTTCGCTACATATATTATTCCCACAATACCAAACACAGCGAATAGGAAAAATGTTGCTGACAGCCCGATTACATCCAGTAGAAGAGGGAAGAACAATCCTACTAAAAAGTTGCAAAGCCACAAAAATAATACAGCCAATCCCATACCAATACCACGTAAACGAACAGGGAAGATTTCAGCAAGTATGAGCCATGACATTGGGCCAATAGCTCCTTGGAAAAATGCTAAGTATACTACCGTCATTGATAATACTACATATGGCAGCACCGGAGATCCTGTAAGTATTAGAGCAGAAATGCCAATCGTGATAAGTGCGACCGTAACACCTATTAAACCTGTAAGCAACATGGGTCTTCTGTTCACTTTATTTAGTAGTGACATACCAACAATAACTGCTACAACGGCAATTAATCCGTTTGCTACGTTTGCAATTAATGCTGTTTTTGTACCAAAACCAGAATTTTCAAGAATTTGTGTTCCATAATACATAATAGAGTTGATACCCACTAGCTGTGATATAGAGCCAATAAAAATACCAAGAACCACAATCCGGCGAATCCAAGGTATCCTTAAATCTTTGAAACTCATTTTTTCTATTTTTTGCTCTTCTGAAATATGTGCTTTTATATCCTTTAATTCTTGTTGAGCGATACTCTCACTACGAATCTTTTGTAGAATCTTCAATGCGTCGGCCATTTTTCCTTTTGATGCTAACCATCGAGGACTTTCAGGTAAAATGAGTACTCCAATCCAAAGCGCCAAAGCTGGCAATGTCGCAATCACTAACATATAACGCCATGCATGTCCTGCATCTCCAAAAACATTACCAATAACTGCATTAAATATATAAGCAAGGAACTGTCCAGTAACAATCATCAATTCATTTTGTGTAACCAAAATGCCGCGCCTGTCTGTTGGTGCTATTTCAGCAAGATAGGAGGGGATGACCACAGAAGAACCGCCAACAGCAAGTCCCAACAGAAAACGGAAAACAACCATTATAGTTGTATTTGGCGCTATAACACAACCAACTGCGGAAAAGAAAAATAATATCGCAAGATACAAAATAACTTTCCTACGTCCTTTATTATCAGATAAGCGTCCACCAAATATCGAGCCAAAAGCCGCACCTAATACTAAAGAACTTGCTACTAAACCTTCAGTAAAAGGATTTAAGTTTAATTGGTCAGGACGAGCCATAAATGGAAGCGCGCCATTAATAACCCCTGTATCATATCCGAATAATAGCCCTCCAAACGTTGATACAATGGTGACTAATTTCAAAAACTTTTTTGATTCCTTTTCCTTTACCTGTTCCGTTTGGGCTGAGTACTCACTAGGCAATTTGAGATTTTCCACGTTAAATTCCCCCTTTATTAATTATATTTCTTCTAACAAAACCCTTATCCATAAAGCTACTTGCTAAATATAAATACAAGGAAATACCTCTCTTTTAAGAAATATGGATAATATATGCTCTCACATCTACATAAAAGCCTCTGTTTTACTTCACTAGTATATTTAAAGCGCTTTCATTATCTGCCCTTTGACCACACTTTAACCGCTCAAAGATTCATAAAAACTTCATCCAAAAAGTCAGAAATGCAATAGCGTTAGCTTAAATTCCAATATAGAATACAGTGTATAATTTTATTTCTACTTTTATTTTTTTAGATATGTGGTTAAGTTATCTAAAATAATGATTGCAAAGTTTAATTATGCTTTTCATCCTAATAATTGAGTGTATATGTTTAGAACGGAGAATTTTTTATTATATTTATAATATTCTGAATTTTAAAATCCAACTGTTGGTTGATTTTTAACACATCTGGTCAGAGAAACATTTATTCTTTGCTAATTCGTACATATCCAAACGACAGTTTGCTATACTTTTACTTAAATCTAGTACTTCCCTCAAAATCATCAGGAGTCTTTCCCTTCTACTATTTTAAATTCTTTAATTCACTATTTCCTTTAAAACACTAAAAAATTAAGGAAAGTTTTGACCTTTATTTTTCAATAATTTAATAACCGAAAATCTACATAATTCTTTATCTTATCCTTTTATTAAAAGCCGTGACATTAGCTGTCAAAACCAATTCCACGGCTTTGATTCACTATTTTGGTGCTTTTAATCGTCTTCAATCTCACCTAAATTTAAAGAGTTTTTCATACCAATGCAGCTTCTTTGTTACTCTCAAAATCTACCCATACGGATCCTTGATCTGCTGAGCGTACACAATTTTCGATCCAGCGAACGCCTTCTAGTCCTGCATTAATGTCTGGGTAAACAAGTGTATCTAACGTTTCTTGATCACCACGCATTTTTGCATCAATTGCAATTGCAAACTTCAGGTAAATATTTGACCATGACTCTGAAAGTCCTTCCTGGTGTAAAGCGCCTAAACGCTCATCCGCATTACAACTTTCATCTAAGTAAGGCATTGATCGAATCAACGTTTGGATTGGTTGCCCTTGCACTTCATATCGTAATTCATTCGGCTTGCTATCCCACCATTCTAAGCTTGCTTTTGAACCTACAATACGAATTCGATGACCATCCATACAACCCGCGTCAATAGAAGATGTCCACAGTCTACCTACCGCCCCATTTTCATAGTGCATTAAAACGTAAGCATTGTCCTCTAGAGGAGCACGACTGCCGATAAAGCTCTGGCGATCACACAATAACTTTTTAATTTTCATTTGTGGCATGATTAACTGTGACATATAGTACGTGTGTGTAGAAAGATCGCCTAACACATAACTTGGTCCTGCAATCTTAGGATCCACGCGCCACTTTTGCGCAGCATTCACTTTGTCTCCGTCATCAGTGGCATTAAATCCATGCGTATACTGTAATTCAACTACTCGTACATCGCCGATTTCTCCTTTTTCAACCATTGCTCTCATTTGAAGCAGCAGCTGATTACCAGAGAATCCATACGTTACCCCAACGATTTTCCCTTTTTCTTCAGCTAATGCTTTAATCTCTAGTACCTCATCACTTGTAAAAAACAAAGGCTTTTCACAAATTACATGTAAACCTGCGTGTAATGCCGCCTTACAAATTTCATAATGAGTACCATTAGGCGTAGCAATTGATACAACTTCAAGTCCATCTTTTCGCTTCGCTTCTTCTGCAAACATCGTTTCATAATTTGGATAACAACGTTCCTCAGAGACCCCAATGTTCACACCAAAGTCTTTTCCTCTAGCAGGATCAATATCGAATGCCCCAGCTACTAGGTGAAAAGCTGTGTTATCTCTAAGTGCCCCGATTCGATGCTTATAGCCAACCTGCCCTAGTCTTCCTCCACCAACCATACCCCATCGTAACGGTCTTGCAATTTTTTTCTCTCCATTTAACATAGTAAAATTCCTCTCTTTCACGTAGTATTTATTTTAGATAGCTCTGATTTCACTAAAAATAATTTTAATATTCAGAAATAAATAACTTCAAGTATCCAAGGCAATTCAGCTCTTTTACTTAAAAGCTAAGTGTTTGTTTTAATGCATGGATTGAAGTTCGAACCCCAGCTTCTACTGACATTGTTAAATCTTCCATTTCTAAAGAAACTTCTTCGTCATAACCCATCATCTTCACAACAGAGAAAAATTCTTTCCACCACTGCAAATCTTGACCACAGCCTACGGCTACGTAATTCCAAGCTCTATTTGCTACATCCGTCACTTCTTTTGTCTCCATTACTCCGTTCACTCCTGATAAATGTCGCTCAAGGCGCACGTCTTTTCCATGAACATGGTGAATGGCGCCTCCTAATTCTCTAGCTGATAAAATCGGGTCTGCGCCCATCCAGATCAAGTGGCTTGGGTCTAAATTTAATCCTACGATAGGTCCTACCGCATTACGCAGCTTAAATAATGTTTCAGGGTTATAGACTAATTGAGAGCTGAAGTTTTCAAGAGCAATTTTTTCAATACCGCAAGATTCAGCTTTCTTAACTAGCTCTTTCCAGTAAGGTATGGTTACTTCATTCCATTGATAATCTAAAATATCTTTTAACACTGGAGGCCAGCTTACAGTATAGGTAATCCAGTTTGGAACCTTATCTTCAGGACTTCCAGCTGGTAATCCACTCATCATAATTATTTTTTTTACACCTAACAATTTGGCTAGTTCGAATGTTTTATCTGTCACTTCTCGATGCTCTTTACCCAATTCACCTGGATCCAATGGATTTCCAGAACAATTTAATGCACAAAGTTTAATATTGCGTTTTTCCAATTCATTTAAGAAGTCAGCTCTTTTGTAATCGCTTTCTAAAAGTTCGTTTAGTCTCAAGTGAGGAGCTGGTGACCAACCTCCTGTGGTCATTTCGATCGTATCGATTCCCATCTCTGTTATCACATCTAACATTTCTTTAAAAGATAAATGTCCTAAACTGTCTGTTACATAAGATAATTTCATGATTTTCTCCTCCTAAAAAATCTGTCTAAAATCACTCATTAAGATTATAATTACAGGACAAACCTTTCCAACAATTTTTATTACTTTACAACTTTGTTTATAACTTAGCAATATCATTATTGGTTAACTAAACTTATCCATTTTTATAAGATAATCTTAATATATTGAAAAATAAGTGATTGGAAACGTTTTTTTATTTAATTGAGTATTCAATAAATTTCGTTTCTATAGTAATTAGTATAAAATATGAACTCTTAATCGTCTTTGTTTTAAGAGGACTACTTTTTATCTTTTAAGGACAACTTTATTGAACCATTACTAATTTTATTTAATAAAAATAACCCTTCTCTACTTTTTCATAAATGACTTTAAGTAGAGAAGAGTTGACTAATCTTTATATATAACTGTTTTTAACTTTGTATATAGAGCGCGAAAACGTCCTGGTGAACTATGCATTGAAGCGGTAAAAACACGTGTAAAGTAGTGAACGTCTGGAAACCCTGTTTCTTGCGCAATATCTCTAATAGATAAATCGGTAGTTTTGAGCAATGTAGCAGCTCTTTGAATCCTTTCATTTTGTACATACTCTGAGTAGCTTATACCTAATTCAGCTTTAAATAGCCGAGAGAGGTGTCGACTAGATAGGTGTAAATAAGTAGCTGTATCCGTAAGTTTAATAGAATTTGATAGATTATCTTTAATATATAATTTCGCAAGGGTAAGGATTAAAGAAGACTTTTTTTGAACAGTCTTCTGACTATGGTAATTCGAAGTCACAACAAAGTTTTGTATTAATGAAAGAATAAGGGAATGAGCTAAATTTGATAGTATCTCCTCCAAAAGAGCGCTTTCGCTTTTTGCTGCTTGAATTAAAAGTGACTTCCACATTAACGGTGCAGCTGCATCATCTTTTACATCTATCACTACTTCCGAACATTGTTTTGCCTCTTCAATTATTGTTACCCACTTTTCACTTGAATCTGATTCAATTAGTTCAAACCCCACATATAAGAGAAAAAATCCGGTGTCGCTTTTTATTTGGTGTAAAACATCGGGTCTAGAAAGGAACATTGTATTTTCTTTTATTTGATATGTACATCCCTGGTCTATATAAGTTCCTTCTCCTTCTAAAACGTAACACACCTCAAAGAATGAATGTTTATGAAGTGAATTATTGTAATGCTGTGGCATGACTCCCCAATAGTGAATATAAAAAGATACTCCATTGCTTTCTGTACGTTGAATATATTCATTTAAAGTGATTTTCCCTGAGACAAACTTATCCAACAAAACGCCCTCCCCTTTATAAAATCAGAAAATTTATTCATTAATTATTAATACACACTATAATTTAAATGAAAAAATTTGTCTATAAAGACTCTAAATGAAAGTAAGGAGCGATAAAATAATAAATTGAAGAAGGATTAAATAAAAAGCTAAGTAGAAGCCTTTTAATTTGTGTAAGTTATTGTATGGGATCTGGGGGGAAATTAATTTTTTATAATTCCAGAGAAATTCCCTTTTAAAACTTCTTTCTCGTTTTGATTTTGACATGTAAAAGAAGCGGTAATAAGAGTTCGTTCACCTTGCTTTTCGAATTGTTCAATTGTGACTTCACAACAAATAGTATCAGTCGTAAAGACTGGTCTTAAAAATTCAAAAGTCATTTTACGAGCTAGTACGCTGTGATCACCGCCTATTTTTGTTGGTAATGTAGCCGTTAACAATCCTTGAATGACAAGTCTCCCCTGTTCATCAGGTGTAACGTGGTGAGATCCTTTATCACCTGAAACCTTTATAAACAGTTCAACATCTTCCGCTGTGAAAGTCCGTTCAAATGTAATAATTATCTCCTACCTTTAAAGACATTTTTATTCCCCCTTTATTTTAAACCCATTTACCTTTTCTAAAAACTTAGTATTGAAAAGTCCTTTTCAATTCAAGTGTGACATATACTCAAAGGCTGTTGTTCCATATACGCTTTTAAAGTGTTTATTTAAATGAGTTAAATCAACAAAACCACACTCAGCCACTGCTGCATAGACATCTCTATTCTTCTCTATTAACTGTTTTGCACGTTCTATTTTACAGTTAAGAAAATATTGGTATGGTGAACTGCCAGTCTGAGACTTAAATATTCGTATAAACTGAAATTTTGATAAATCAAGTTCTTTACATATTTCATCAAGTTTAAGTACATTTTCTAAATTGTTATGAAGGATATCCTTTGCTTTTTTAATTAGAGCGTTATCTTTCTTAAAACCATTAGAAAGATCAGTTTGGATAAGGCTTTCTGTCAAAGATAAAAGTAGTTCATTGCACAAAGCCTCATCCTGTTTGTTTAATATTGCATGAGCAAGACGTAGTATTCTTTGTTCAAGTCTATAATTATATACAATAGGATCTGAAAAACGTACAATCTCCTTTTTCTCAATAACCTCTAATAGCAATTCTGGCTCAATATACAGCATTACATAATCAAGTCCTGTCTTATCATGTGCCATTCCATCATGTGCTTGTTCTGGATTAAAAAGCATAACACCATTTTGGTAGGACAAGTGTAAACTGCCGTCTAAATTATAATGTTGAATCCCACGTAAGGTAACTCCTATTGCATACTCTTTGTGAGAGTGTTTTTTATACGTGAAATCAGTAAGACTTGCTGATAAAGCCGTAATACTTGCCGATTTTTTATAGATAAATTTGTCCATTTCATTCACCTCTAAAGTAGCTTGCCTACACCCATACCATGATTGCAGCATAAACTAAAAACAATGCCATCAATACATTCACAATCTTTTTGTGCTTCTGTAAAAAATTCTTGAAGATGGCACCAAAAAGTACCCATGTGATAAATGCTAAGAATCCAATAACAGTTACAACAATAACGCCTACCGTAACCGCAGACACTGAGACATAATAAGGCATAATGTAGGTAGGAATAACGGTTATTGTAAATAGTACGACTTTTGGATTTAAAAACTGTGTAAGAAACCCAGACATAAAAGTACCCGTTTGGTTTACAGTTGGTTTTGATGAATCCATTTTATAAACTTGATAAGCAAGATACAACATATAAAAGCTTCCAACTACCTGCATAACCATTAAAATTTTGGGTATTAGTGTGGCCAATATCGTATTTAACACGGAAGAAATAGCAAGTAAGCAAGCAAAAGCAATCGTTGCTCCATACGTATATTCCATTGCCTTTTTTGTCCCAGAATTATGTACAGTTGATAAAATAACTATATTAGTAGGTCCTGGTGTAAATGTAACAATAAAACAGTAAAATACAAAAGATGTAATATTCATGAGGTAAACTCCTTTCAAGATATCCTCATATAATCGTACATCTGAACATTCAATGGTATATAGTATATTATTGCGGGATTATATAAAGTTGCAGTTTTATCTTGGCTACCTCTGTATCATACAACTATGAATTAGGAAAAATCTTATTTCACACTATTTTATATGAGCTGTAGTATATACATAAAAAAGATGTTTTTCATGCAAGAGTTCTATTCTCAATTGTAAACAAAACACTGATGCATCAACAATGTATAAAACCGTGTGTAAACGATAAAATTGGAAAGAGTGATTATGTTAACTAAATATGTATAGCGTATACAGTCTAAAAAGAGAAAAAACAACTGAGTCCGACCAGTTGTTTTTTCTGCTACATTTATTTGATTAAAGGATTGAAACCTTACAGCTTCTTGAGTAGTTTACTCAATATATAAGGATTCACTCATTTTTCTTTTGCAATCTCTTTTCTGTTAGGAGCAAGTGGTGGCTGTTCTACCCATTTATTTTTCACCATAATATCAAACCATTTTTTTGTTACCATTAAATTCTTTAGAATAATCCTTTCATAAGTAGCTACAAGATCTGTTCGCATGGCTGATGCTAAACCTGTTCCATGATACGCTTGTGAAGTTTGGAATAAGAAACCAATATGATACATCATTAATTTATCAGAAAAAGGAGAGTCTGTTGAAATTGTTACTTCTGTCTCCCACGATTTAGGAATTGGTAAATTATCTGCGTGCATGATTTTTGAAAAGGATTGTATTTGATCATCAGCTGTTTTCTCCGAATCCTCTAAAAATTTCCTTACTTCTTTTGTTTGAGAGACCTGACTAAATCCAATAGAAAGGGTTTTAGCCATAATACTTTTTTTAAGGTTGAAAGAAATACTTATGATTTCTATTGCCGTTAAACGTCTGCCTTTTCCGAAAAAACCATCCGTAAAATCCTGGCTAGAAATATATTCAGGATTTGTAGCAGGATAAAAATAAGGGTCCCTCTGAAAATCCCCTTTTTCAAGTAATAATTCAATCGTTTGATGATACATCCTTTTTGCATCATTATCACATGAATCGTAGAAGTGGCGTAAGTCTTCTCTGACAGAAACACCCAATGAGGTTATATGTCCTAGCAAGCCATGTAACGTCATGATATGTAAATAATTTAAGCAGAATATGTCCGTGAACAACCTCTTGGTACCTTTATTAAGATCAGACTCAGTAAATCCAATTGGGACTGGAAACCCTTCGTTTTCTATAAAAGCTACAATTTGTTTTTTTTGTTTTGCGAAGGTCTTGATAGCATCTTCAAAAATGGCCTTTATTGACTCATCTTCAATAATAGAGAACATATATCTATTTACTATATCTATCATCGTTCCGTTTACATACTCTCCCCATAGTGTTCCTATTTCGGAAGATGTAAGCTTTAATTTATTCTTATCCAAATTATCACCTCTTGGATAAGATTTCCCAATTCATTAATAGATATGAATTCTTTCTTCATAAAAAAAGCTTTTAGCATGTAATTTTCGACAAAATCCATTATGTTAACTAAACATGTATACGATATACAGTTAAAAAAAGAAGAAATCACTGGGAACTAGCAGTGGTTTCTTCTAGTGCACACTATGTTTTTATTGATGAACCTACTCATCTTGTGTAGTTTCCTCACTATATAAGAAAATATTCATGTTGGGCAAGGTATATAATACTAGTCCATACTATTTTCTTAAGTTTTGGACAATCCTGTTAAAAGATTATCTTAGTGAGAGGAGAAGAAAGAAAATATTAGTAAATATTATTATGGGATTTATTGTACCTTGGATTTTTGGTTTCATATTATACAAGAAAGAACCTATAATCGTTCTTTTAATTGTACCAATAGGAATGACAGTAGCTTTTATACTAAATGATTGGGGAAGTAATTACTTTTGGCAATTCAAACCGACTTTTAGAGATCTAAGTTTATCAGCACTCCCTTTAAATATTGGTTTCTATCCTGTCTTATCTTCTTTTTTAATTTATTTTAAGATAAAAAAGAAGATTAATACGATTATCCTTTTACTTTGTTTTGCTCTCTTTACTACAAGTTTTGAAGGCATCGGTTTAGTCTTAGGAAAAGTAGAATATTTCAATGGATGGAATATTCTAGGTACTTTTATCAGTTATTTAATAGCGTATTTTATTATTTATGGCTATTATCGAAGTTTAGTAAAACATCATGTTTTAAAGGATTAAGCTTTTCTGTATACAAATGTAAAGGCTTCATATTTATTTGAGGCCTTTTTTGTTTTATTTCCGATAAAATTCATTATGGTAAATAACTTTGTATATCATATACAGTGTAGAAACAGAAAAAGACCCTCTCTTCCTAGTCAAAAGAGATGGTCTTCTCCTATTCGTTGAATTGTAGTCGTAAATGACTCTATCACAGCGTCTTGTGTAGTTTGTTCTAAATATACAAGATTATTCTTTCTTCTTAGCCAGTTGTTCTTTGTCTTTTGTTCCAGGTGGTTGCTCAAGCCATTTATGATGGATCATGATATCAGCCCCATCTTTTGCATATTGTCCGATTTCAAGAGATAGCCTTTCATAATTGACAACGAGATCACTTCGTTGACTTGCAGCTGCTGCGGTTGCATAGTTACCCGTTCCTGCTGCACTTAATAAAGCCATTTGAAACATCGCTAGTCGATCAGAAAAGACGGGTGTAGTTAAGTCACTAATAGCAATATCATGTGGAACCGGGGGCTGAATATGATTATCGAGAAGTGCTTGTGCAAAAATCTGTACATGCTTTTCTGAAATTTCGGCCCCTCTTAACATCCATTTTTGAATCTTTTCTCGTTGAGATGTCTGAGCAAAGCCAAGGGATAGCTTACTGCCTATGATATTCGTTTGGATATTCATATATAAATGTGATATTTCTATTGCATTCAAGGGGCGTTCTTTACTAAAAACAGAAAATCCACTGAGATAACTTTTACTGTCTACCGTATCTGTTTGGGTAGGATAAGCAATATAAGGAGCACGAACGAATAGTCCTTTTGAAAGAGCTATATCTGAACTTTTATCGTATAAATTAGAGGCTTCTTCAAGTCCTTTTTTAAAATATAACCGTATATCTTTTCGAGCACTCATTGAAAGAAATCCACTAAATGCTAGCATTCCTACTTTTGCCATGTGATTGATATATGTAAGGATAAATGTATCTGTGTAGAGACGGCCAGCATCCCTATTCACATCATGTTCATCTGTAAACCCTATTGGTAGAGAAATTTTTTCCTCTTGAAATAAAACATGAAGTTTTTCTACATGAGTAGCTGAAAAATCATAAGCCATTTGAACAATCGATTTAATTTCTTTATCTTCGATATGTTTTAAGAAATAACCGAGTACACATTTGGACATACTATCATTCATATAGCCAGTCCACGTACAGGCTATTTCAGCTGAAGTGAGTTTGGTGTGATGTTCCATCATGGGCAGTTTCCTCCAATTGATATTTTAGGTTGTCACTATATCATTTGCAGAAAACTGCTCTTTTTATGCTTTTTAGCAATATGTTTACTCTTACTTAGGGTTTTTTAATCGTTTTATACATTGAAATGAGTTTATTTTGGAATTTATAACTTCCGGTGAACTCCATTATGTTAACAATAATTGGACATGAGCTTCTTTTTTTCGAGAGATAAAAAAGGAATAATTTAGGTGGATAAATCAAATACTTAAGATAAAGACATATAATCAGGAGGCATCGATGGTTAAGCATAATGTAAGATTATCCAGTCCAGAAATTGGCGGTTTATGGGGAGTTTATATTCAAGAAACCATGTCTGTTTGCTTGTTAAACTATTTTCTTCACCATCTAAAAGATAATGAAATAAAGCCTATTTTGCAAAAATCTTTACATATCTCTCAAACACATATAACACAAATTAAAGATATTTTTTCTAAGGAGAACATCCCTTTACCAGATGGATTTACGGAAGAGGATATTAAATTATCGGCTCGTCCCCTTTTTTATGACCTTTTTGCTCTGAGCTTTGTCTACTCAATGAGCCGTATGGGAATGGCTAACTTGGGGTTTGTGACTTCGACTGTTGCTCGATCAGATGTTCTGGCTTTTTTCACAAATGCTTTAAATCAAGCTACGGAGCTCTATGCAGAATCCACTACTTTAATGTTATCTAAAGGCATTTATGATAGACCTCCCATGATTACCTATCCTGAAAAGGTCGAATACGTAAAAAAACAATCTTATATAGTAGCAGCTGTAGGGAAAAAAAGACCTTTGAATGCTATCGAGCTTACTGAAATGTTCTTTAATATTGAGCGTAACTATTTTTCTGTTTTACTCTGTATAGGTTTATTACAAGTGGTTAAGGATAAAGAAATCAAAAATTATATAAGAAATGGGATGGAAATATCAGAAAAACAGATTAATTTCTTTAATGATCTTTTAAAAAAAGAAGACCTTCTCGGTACTGTTCCTGTTAGCATGGAAGTGACGAATTCAACCGTTTCTCCTTTTTCCGATAAGCTAATTGTTGCACTTTTTCATTTTTTAAATTCTATTGATGTCACACTTATTGGACATGCTTTGTCTCTATCTATGAGGTTGGATTTAGCTACTTACTATAGTAAATTGATCGGAGAAATATTAATTTATGCTGAAAAGGGATTCAATATTATGGTAGAACGACAATGGTTAGAGCAACCGCCTCAAGCACCAAATAGAAAGGAATTAAAGGGAACATAACTTACTAAAAGCAAACAATGATCCCAAAATCCGTTATTTGATGACCATTCAGAAAAATGTGATTTATAAACTGAAAAAGCCCTTGATAAAGGGGCTTTTTAGCATGATACTGCCGATAATTTTCATTATGGTAACTAAAGCTGTATATCTTATACAGTAGGAAAACAAATGTTTAAACGAAATATTGATAATTATTCACATTTATAATCTGTATACAAAGAAAAAACTCCTAACCATGGAGTTTTTTCTGTTTATTTAAGTTAAAATACTTGTCTTGTTAGATTAGACAGATTTAAATTCAAAATCCTTAACTTTAGCATCTGGCCTTAGCACTTTTTCTTCATCAAACTTTGCTAATGGTTCCCCATTTTTGACTTTATTGACCCAATCATGGTTAGCAAGGGCTCCTTTACCTAAGGTAATTATATCTGCTTCCCCTTTTCCAACGATTTCTCCCGCCTTGGCAGGGTCTTCTAAATGTCCGTTGGCTATCACATAAACTTTCCCATACTTTTTGGCAAGAGCCGCAAGCGATAATCCTCCGTTATCCAAGGCTGAATTAGTTACAAAGGTGGCGTCAACTTTTTGAAATGCCGGTTTCCATGCTTCGTACTCCGTAACATGGATAAAGTCAAGACCTGCGCGCCCTAACTGACCAAAGATGATTTCAGCATCTTTTTCTTTCCCTGCCCACTTGTGATTATAATCATTTACCTTTCCTTGGGAAATCCGCATACCAATAGTAAAGTGCTCTCCAACAGCCTCCCGAACTGCTTTAGAAACTTCAACCAATAACCGCACTCGGTTTTCAGTAGAACCACCGTATTCATCTGTGCGTTTATTGGTATAATCAGTAAGAAATTGGTCAAGGAGGTAGCCATTGGCTCCATGAATTTCAACTCCATCAAAACCAGCAGTTTTTGCACGTTTAGCCGTATTAACAAACCCTTTTATCACTTCCTTGATTTCTTCTTTTGTTGCTTCTCTTGGAGCCCCATACAGGCCTTCCCCTTCATAAAGTTCCATTTTCTCCCCTTTTGGCTGAACAACAGAAGGACCGATTGTTTCTTGGACAAAACGATTCCCTTGTGAAAGGGCTCCCGCATGCATTATTTGTGCAAATATTTTAGCCCCTTCTTGATGGACAGATTCCACCACTTTCTTCCATGCTTGTGCTTGTTCCTCATCAACAAGACCTGGATTATTAAAATATCCTTGACTATATTTATCATCAGTATAAATTGCTTCGGTAATAATCAATCCAAATCCTCCACGAGCAAATGATGTGTAGTATGATACCATCTGATTGGTTGCCACCCCTTCAAAAGTTGCACTTGTGCGTGCCATCGGGGCAACCCCTATCCTGTTATCTAGTGTTATATTGCCTAATGTCATATTTTCAAATAAAAGTTTTGTATCCGTCATTGTTAAAACTCCTTTCTTTTTTAGCGATTTTTATAGTTTGAAATATTCTCTGTAATGTACCCCATTTTCAATCTCGATCTCATATCTAAGTCTGGTTTGTCTTTTATAAAGCTCATCAGACAAATCGTTAAATTCCTCTTCTGTAATATCCTCGTTTATTAAATCTTTAAATAACTTATCTAGATGTTGAGTTACTTCTTGAAGTTCTCGTTCTTTCAACAGAATTCACCTTTCAAATGTTATTTTATTCTCATTCTATTTCTTTTTCCTGCCTCTCATTTTGCTTCTACCATATGAATGGAAAAGCCCTTGAGGATCTTTTTTAAGTATCTATTTGAGCAATCTAGTTTCTCTTCTCATTTTCCAAAATATTCATCAATTCGTCTATACGACCTTTATACTGTATTTTTGTTCCTCCAATTCCGTCTTGTTTCACCTTTTGTGTTTGCACAGATGAAACAAATTAGTTAGATAATTAATAAACTTATTACAAAAATATAGAACATTATTATTTGTAACAGCAATATATTTTGGCGTTTCTGTTACATTGATTCATTGAGGGTACAATATATTATCGATAGATAAGGCTCGTGGAAAGGAAATAGAACGCGATGGGTTTCAAAATATGCTTAAAGCAATGAGAGATGGCGACACACTGTACATTAAACCAATTGATCATCTAGGGCGAAACAAGAGAGAACAACCATTTTAAAGCTTCAGCGAGAAGGCATAAATGTTACTAAATCTAAAGGGAACCACCTTGGTTGCTCTATCGTTACTTCTCCCAACGAGTAAGGTAGGCTGTATAAAGAATGGACGTCTAGAAAAATGACTGCTTTATCATTTATGAATCAAGCAGGAATGAAAAAGGCGACATTTTACAAGGAGGTAAAAGCTTACGAGGCAAGGAAATAACTTCTTCTTGCCTCTTCATTTTTTTGGACACACTAGAAAAATAAGTGATGTTAGGAATTCATAGAAAGATTCTCGAGGTGAAGTAATAAAGCGTAGTTTGCTTATATTCACACGTCTAGCTCCCATAAAATCAGATGGTTTTTCAAACTACTTTAATCCAAAAAGCTCTGTAAAAGGATGCTTAAAAGTTAGCCTGTAAAGCTTCAATTTTTTTCTTAAGTTTTTGGCTTTCTTCCTCTAATTCAATGATTTTATCTTGGAGTTCTTTATTATACCAGTCGTTTTCTAACTCTTCAGATAGTTTTATTCGCTTTTTATGGATTTCAATTCGTTGTTTAGCCATCTCTTCTACTTCTTTATTTAATTGAAATTGTTTGTATGGATTCATATGTATTCCTCCTTTATTTTCACTTTCAACATAAACAGGCAATCCCTTTAGAATAAAGTCCAGTGAGTGTTACCTACGAACATAGTGACTGCCCCAAACGCACTAGCAATAAAGCTAAAATTCCATACAGTTCGCATCCAAACTACCAAAGAGCCATATGTCTTTCTGAAGGCTACTTCACGCATGGAGATGAGATAAAGTACTGTAAAACCATATATGCCAAATGCTACCCATTGAAAAGTTTCTTGAATTAGAGGGGCTATTAAGGCAACTGCTTTTAGATTGCTAGTATTAGTATATTCAAGCTTGGGAGATTAGCCGCAAGTATTTTGAAGTTTTTACATTTGAGCTCCATATCGTATTCAATTAAAAGCAGTCAATTATCTTTCGCAGTTTACAAATGTAAACTGCTCTTTTGATAACTACTTAGACTGAAGAATTGCTTCTTTAACATACACTTTGTAGTCAATAATCGCATCCTCCATTATGGACAGCTCGCTTTCTGAATTGATATATCCAGCTAATGGTTTAGTGCTTGCCTCAAAATAAGGAAGTTCTTCATCAAGAGAAAACTTAACGCTGTCTTCATCTAGCGATAACATGTCAACTATGGTGTCAGTACTTATTTCTTCTAAATACAGTTCCTTTGCTGAAATGATATTTATAGTGCCCACACATTTTAAGTCCACTACTTTAAAGCCTTTATCTAACAGTTCTTTCACTAAATCTTTAGGCATCTAAAACCCTCCTTAATACTTACTAATTTTCGACATAAAAAGAGTGATTCCTTTAGAATAACGCCCTGGGAGTATTGCACATGAATATACATAAATAAAAGGTTTAACGTATTTATTACTCCTTTATAAGGTATACTATAATAAGAGGAGTAGTGATTAGTATGTATTATTACGGTAAAAGAAATCAAGAACCTTTAGTTCAAGAACAAACAGAAGTTTGGGAATGTACAGTAGAAGATTGTAAGGGCTGGATGAGAAAAGATTTCTCTTACGACAATCACCAAAAATGCCCTTTGTGTGGAAATCACATGAAAGCTGGAGAACGGCTTATTAATAAAATCCCCCTTAATCCCCATCGAAGATAATTTGCACCAATGCTTTCACACAGATTAAAAAATTATTACTATATTATTTAATTGCAAATATTGTTAATGTATTCACATTTGCTTTCTATTTCTAATGTATGTTATAACTAGTTATACCTTGTATCGATCGTCTTGACTAAAACCCAGGCTTTTTTAAAAGTTTGGGTTTTCTATTGAAGTAATATTAGATAAATTATGGTTTTCTGATTATAAGACCATAAAAAAAGACTCCTTCATAGGAGTCTTTTTTGTTATCACTTTTGATTATGCTTTGTGAACGTTAGCAGCTTGTGCTCCACGTTGACCTTCTTCGATATCAAAAGTAACTTTTTGACCTTCTTCTAATGATTTGAAACCTTCACCTTGAATAGCACTGAAATGAACGAATACATCGTCTCCGCCTTCGATTTCAATGAAACCGAAACCTTTGTCTGCATTAAACCATTTTACTGTACCTTGTGTCATAATGTTGCCTCCTGCTGTGGACTACTCCACAAATGTATTACCTCTCTTGCCCAAT
Source organism: Priestia aryabhattai (assembly GCF_023715685.1). Classification (NCBI taxonomy): domain Bacteria; kingdom Bacillati; phylum Bacillota; class Bacilli; order Caryophanales; family Bacillaceae; genus Priestia; species Priestia aryabhattai. The sequence goes on along the minus strand of NZ_JAMBOQ010000003.1, from coordinate 984,420 downwards.
CATACTATTTCAAGATGAAAACTTCTGTTTAAGGTTTTTTCTTCTCTCAATCTTATACCGAACAAAAACAAGTTAATTGTAGTATAACACATAGGTATATTGATAGCAAATAACGGAAAATAGGAGCCTGATACAAAGATTGTTCATTTTTGTAGCTATCTTATCCTCCTTCATTTGACTATTGTAAGAAAAAGTTTTCACCCTTCTTTTTTCAATATGAGAGCAAATGATTGCTTTATTCCATTTAATCGTTATAATCATACTTGTCTACGGACTAAACTAAACAGTAAGAAAGAAGTGCTATTATGAGAAAGTTGAAACCCTCTTTTCAAAACCTAGTCAATGAAAATAGACATAAAATACTAGAAGATAAAAAGGTCATGGAAAAGATTGAAGAAAAAATTGAAGCTCGCCAGGAGCAGGCTATAAAGATGAAAACGAAATAAGAGTAGAATAAAAACATCCTGTCTAAACGGATGTTTTTTTGTATTGTACTGCTTTTGCACTTCTAGGTAAATGTTTTTGTACAGGATATTTCATCTGCCATGTCGAATCTAGCAAGTCACAAGGAAGGGGCTGTTAATATGAATTCAAAAGAACAAAAGAGATTGGAAACTACTAGAAAATTAATGGACAAAGCTAAAGAACGAACTGATTTATCTTCTGAGTTAGAACAAGACTTAGAGAATTTAGGATTACAACGACGAATGAAGCAATTAGAGTTAGAGAGTAAGTTCCTAAAAAACCTGAACGATGAAATAGTTTAATTCACAGCACCCGTTCAGGGGTGCTTTTACGTATTTATTTCTTCTTTACCATAAAGTAATTCTTTCTTTAACGTGTCAAAGTCTCTTTTCGCTATTTTTTCACCCTTATAAATTTTTATTTACACAAAATTATTGATGGTCCTGATTTAGCATATATAGTGGTTTTTTTAGCATAGTTATAATAAGGGTAAATTGAATCTAGTAAGTAACCTAAAGGTGGTGAGTTCTTATGAAAAACAGGGATAAGAGACGAAAAAAGAAACGTGATTCTTTAAAGGATTACTTAAAAAACAGGTTAGAAAATTGGAAACCTAGACTTGGCGAAGAGCCTACCTCGAACTCTAAGACGACGACTCAAGAAAATAGAAACCTTGATTAGATAATATTTTGGTGTAGTATTTAGAAATTTTCCACCATGAAAAATAGCCCCCTTTAGAAGTCTATCTCTAGAGGAGGCTTGCTTATAAGGTATATTTATTTAACAGCTTCTTTTAATTCTTTTCCTGGTTTAAATGCAGGAACCTTTGAAGCCGGAATTGTCATTTCTTCACCTGTTTGAGGGTTACGACCTGTACGCTCTGCGCGCTCACGTATTTCAAATGTACCAAATCCAACTAATTGAATTTTTTCTTCTTTAGCAAGCGTATTTGAAATCGTCTCAAACAACGCATCTACAGCCTTTTTTGAATCTTGTTTCGTTAGTTCTGATTTTGTTGCAACTGCATCTAATAGTTCAGTTTTATTCATATTTAAACACCTCATCCTCTTATTTTTAGATAATATGTAGAGATGCTAACGTATCATAGCTTCTACATCCTTGTCACTTAATAAGGTTAGGTAAAAGAAGGATGAATTTCGTTTTTTCCTAAATATTTGTAATGAGATTTGCTCTGTGACGAAATCAACTCTGGTGAAGTTGGGTTATGTTTTTAAATGACATCCATTGATAGCAAGAAATCAAAAGTTTCTAAAGCGCTGAAATTTGCATGGAATGATCTGATGATATATGTAAAACTAAAGTTAAATTCCTCAGAGAGCGTTTCTCTACATATTAAATGCATGCATTTGATGTTTTTCTCTATTTATTCAATACCTTTGCAGAGATCAATTCATTAATGAGCACCCAGGCATCTATGTAACTACCTTTTAATAAAACCATTTTTAAATAAATCGTACCATTCTTCTAGTTCTTTACCTTTTAAAACATCTAATTTATTTAAAATGTCTCTCGAAAATTCCAGTGCACCACTTCCATTAGCTGTAATTAGACAGCCATCACTAACAGATTGTTCGTCTATATATTTTTCATCACCTCGATAATTAGGTGCCCCTTCTTTTAAATAAGGTAACGAATTACCTGTATGTCTGTGATAATCAAGAAATCCATGATTCCCTAAGAAGGTAGTTGCATCACAAATCGCTGCAACCGGAATGTTATTTTCGAAACAAAAACTCACAAGCTTCTTTACCTGATGATTTTTCTCTTCTCTCCATCCAGTTCCCCCAGGAATAATTAACATGACAAATTCCAATTTAAAAGAAAAGTCCTGTAAGCTATAATCCGGGATAACAGTCAATCCTCCCATTGAAAGTTTAGGATTTTTGTCAATCGCAATTGTCTGAACTTGAAATCCTGTTCCTGGTTTATTTAACTCCGCGGTCACATAACTGGCTTCCCAATCAGCAAAACCATCTGTAATAAAGACCAACACTTTTTTCATTTATATGCCCTCCCTAATTCTTGATTGGAAATATAATCAAGAACATTATAAATCGCCCATTTTAATTTACCACATTCTACACATTCCATAAAATAGAATACGATGTCCGTAAAAGTATACTTTTACGGACATCGTATTCTCTATTATTTGAATGTAAAGACTTTTTGAACGCTCAAACTATTATCTCTATACAAAGAAAATTGATATTTTCCTGCAGAGAGTGTACCTGGACTAATTCTGAATTCATACCCCGAAGTACCTTCGTCATTAGGAATAGTTTCTTCCATCAAAACGTTGCTTTTATCCTTGATATTAGCTAATTTTAATACAAACATTTTATTTTGTTTTTCTTTTCCTGAATTGTCTTTAAAATGTAAAGAGACGATTAGCTCTTTGTTTCGATCCACTTTATTTTGTGGGTCAATAATTTGTTGAGATTCATCGCTTGTTTTATATCCTATTTCTATATTATCTCTTTTGATTTCTCCATCGTCTTTGAGTATAAAAAAGAAAAACCCAATAGAAATTAATACAATAAATAAAATCAAAAATTTTTTCTTTTGAACATATAAATTACCTACTTTGTTACATTATAGTAGATTTATACTATAATAATGTTATATTCACAACAATGTATATAAAGGAGCTTTTTTAAGAAACTAGAACATATAAGTCAGGAATTTTATACATTTTCTGTTCACTTGGGTACCGAGATAAGACCTTTAAATCAAGGATGTATAAAAAACTGTATAAAAAGGAAAAAGGATACTTCTCCGAACTCCTGTGACACAAGAGTTCTCTTTTTTTAAATGTACCGGAAAGAGTGTTTATGTAAACTAGGGAATTATTATCTTCTCAATTAAAGAATCTTATTGTTGAAATTCAACATGTTGGAAGTACCTCTATGGAGGGGCTTTAATGGATTTGCATTATGAAATTAATGGTAATGGTCATCCTGTGGTTCTCCTAACTGGTGGTGCTGATATAAGGAACTGGACATTTGTCGCACCTCTTTTAGCGAAACACTACAAGGTCGTTTCTTTTGACGGACGTGGGACTGGAAAATCACCGTCCCCTTTAGAAGATGTCAACCCTATTGAAGATTTGCTGTCACTACTTGATCATCTAGAAATCAATCAGGCGACACTCATGGGTCACTCAATGGGTGGCCAAATTGCCACTGAGTTCGCTCTGAATTATCCTGAAAGGGTTTCAAAACTTGTTTTGGTTGCGCCTGGATTATCTGGGTTTAGCTATTCAAAGGAATTTGAAGAGAATATAAAGAAGATTCATGAAGCTGCTCCTGATATCGATAAGATGGTTGAGCTTTTGCTCAGTGATCCATCTTATCGTGTTGTAACGGCGAGTCCTCACTGGGATTTGATGGTTCAAATGCTCCGGCACCATATGAACCGAATGTTTGAATGGCCGGCTGTTAAATTAATTTGGCCGCAACGACCAGCCATCGAAAGATTAGAAGAATTGACGTCCAAAACATTATTGATAATCGGTAAGGAGGATTCACCCGATAACCTTCGTGTTGCCAATTACATTCGCAAGCACTCAGACGCTCGAATCATAGAAATTCCAGATGCTGATCATATGGTTAATTTGACTCGTCCTGAAAAGCTGTATCGTCAAATTACTGGCTTTATGAAGGAGTAAAAAGTGTACTTATTTTATTCGGGCTTCTAATTATTTATTTGGCATTAAGTAAGATATTACGTAGCTACAAAAAAGCACAAACCACTATATGTGATTTGTGCTTTTCTGGCTAAGGAATAACACTAAAAGAAAGATTGTCTAATAACATGGTAACAATTTAACGCTTTAAAGTAAAGAGTTAAATTGTTCCTTATTATATCCCTCGTTATTTAAGTAAACAGTAAATTATTTTATAAAAAATATAAGTTTTACTATTTACTCTCACTGACGACAAATATAGGCTTTTTTCACTCCTTATCACACACCAATCTATCTTCTACTTCCCTTTTAAGAAATTGTTGTATTCATGGCAACTAACCAGAAAATGTATAAGTATTTAATGTTAATGTACTTTCAATAAAGTTAATTTTACATAAAATATAAAAACAACGTATTTTATATATAGGAGTAAATAGTAAAACTAGTTCATTGATATAAAATTTATTGCCACATGAACTAACAAAATAGGCTGCCCATAAAGTAACGTCACCTATTGTTACTTATTTAATTTAACTTATATAAAAGTAAAAGTATAAGCTTACTTTTTATAAATATAAGATATTTTTTCAGCTAGTTTGTAGAAAACTTTTGCCTTTACAACTAGATGCGTTTATTGTATGATTACACCTCAAGAACAAACGTTCGATAAGAAGGGTTTAGAGCTGAATAAAGGGATAACAGAACAAACCAAGACAGTTAAACACAAAATGTTTTCGCACGGAGCAAAAACATTTGAGCCAACTCTTATTATTTATCGAAATACATTGTCGTTTATTGTAAACGTAATAACAATCGGAGGTTTCAAATTATGAATGATAAACAAGCAGCACTAGATATGGCTCTAAAACAAATTGAAAAACAATTCGGTAAAGGATCAGTTATTAAGATGGGAGAAGGCACACATACGAAAGTTGAGGCATCTAGCTCAGGCTCATTAGCGTTAGATATAGCTCTTGGAATTAATGGTTATCCTAAAGGAAGAATTATGGAAGTTTACGGACCCGAAAGTTCAGGTAAAACAACAGTTTCCTTACACGCAATTGCAGAAGTACAAAAAAATGGAGGTCGAGCTGCCTTTATTGATGCTGAACACGCACTTGATCCAGTTTACGCGAGAAAACTAGGTGTAGATATTGATGAGTTACTGTTATCGCAACCAGATACTGGTGAACAGGCACTTGAAATTGCCGAAGCATTAGTTAGAAGTGGTGCTGTTGATATTATTGTTGTTGACTCAGTAGCAGCATTAGTGCCACAAAAAGAAATTGAAGGAGAAATGGGAGATTCTCACGTAGGTCTACAAGCTCGTTTGATGTCTCAAGCTCTTCGTAAACTATCTGGAGCAATCAATAAGTCTAAAACCATTGCTATCTTCATCAACCAAATCAGGGAGAAAGTAGGCGTTATGTTTGGAAATCCGGAAACAACGCCAGGTGGAAGAGCACTAAAATTCTATTCTTCCGTTCGTCTTGAGGTTCGCCGCGCTGAACAACTTAAACTAGGAAATGACATAGTTGGTAATAAAACAAGAATTAAAGTAGTCAAAAATAAGATGGCACCTCCTTTTCGCATTGCTGAAGTAGATATTATGTATGGAGAAGGTATCTCAAAAGAAGGGGAAATCTTAGATATTGGTTCTGAAGTAGATATTGTTCAAAAGTCTGGATCTTGGTTTGCTTATAATGAGGAACGTTTAGGACAGGGACGAGAAAACGCTAAGATTTTCTTAAAAGAAAACCCTGAAATTAGAGAAGAAATTAGAAAAAGCATTATTGATTTCAAATATAGTAATAATACTAACAACGATAATGGTATTGATAACGAAAACGAAAACCAATAAAAGCATAAAACACCTTTCCCACGGCTTGAACTGCACCCCAATTGTTAGACAAAGAAACTCTCATGATTGGGGTGTTTTTGATTGTAAGAAAATAACAAAGGAGGTTTTCATGAAAAAGAAACTATTATTAGCTTTGTTTCTAATGGTAGGATTAGCTCCTATATTTGTTTCTGGAATTAGTGTCAAGACAACATCTAATTCTAATGAAGAAAGCCCTATGGATGAAGTACATCTTCTTAAATGAGCCATTATGGTAACTAAAAACATATGACAATTCGAACAGAAAGAGCATAAATTATTTGTGGACCAACTGTTTTTAATGTAGTTATGCTCTTGTTAATGATAATATTAGAATTCTTCTTCCTTCCACATCAGTCCAATTTCTTGTTCTCGCTGCAGAACCTTTTCCAGATATCGCTCGGTTGTTTTCCGGTCACTATGGCCAAGCTCTTTTTGAATTAAGAAGATATCTGCTCCCTGCTGCCTACTATAAATCGCATAAAAATGACGAAAATAATGAGGCGTAATCCTGTCAGTCCGTTCTTTCACAAAAGGTAACTCCATTCGTTCAATAATACGCACAATATAATTACTTAAGTTCTTATAATGATAATATCCTCCGTCTTTGGCTGGAAATAATGGTCCTTGATCACTTGTATTTAAGGCCGTACTGACATGGCGTCGTGCTCTAAAGGCAAGGATTCGTTCATATAAAGATGGATGAAGCAACTTATCAAATTTCTTTCCACCCTTACCGACTCCTCTTAATCGATAATGGCCACTTAAACTGTCTAGATACACATCGCCCCACGAAGCATTGGCTATTTCTTGTACACGAAGCCCTGTCATAGCCAACATCGTTAACAATCCATAGTTGATAGGATGTCCTTTATAATAGTCCAACAGCTGCTTGACTTCATGGTAATACAAATCTCGATTCGGAATCTCATGTTCAGATAGCGATATGCTCAAGATTTCTTTATGTAACGGATGCTGGATATACTTAGCTTCATATAACCATTTTATAAAACTCTTTAAAATCATCATTTTGGCATCTAAAGTTGCGGGTGAATAAGGTTTCCCACCCTTCCCTAACAATGCTGTACTTAAATACATTTGATAATTCCTTATGTGCCAAGGTCTTAGATTTTTAAAGATGGTTTCTTCAATATAATCGTCTACATCTTCTTGTAAGAATGACTCACTTTCTACCGCATACTGATAATACTGCAACAAAATCCGTAAGTATTCGATCTTTGTGTTTTCTTTTCGTTCTCGATCTTTTCGAATATGCTTTTGTTGATGGACATAGTAGTACATCATTTCTTCATCTGTAAAATCGCTGAACATTTCTTGATTTTTTCTCTGATGATTTTCATTTCTTTCTTCTAATGCATCATAATACGTAGTATTCAGCAGCAACGAAACGACCTGATGAAAGTCTCCTTTTACTCCACCAGCACGTTTGGAAGGAATTTGTAACTTTTTAATAGAATAATTATGAAGATGATCAGATAATAAATTTTTACACATAAGGAGATAAAACTATGGCAAAAAACAACTTACTAAGAATGGACAATGTCGGCATCGTTGTAGAATCCCTTGATGACGCCATTTCTTTCTTCAAGGAGATTGGCTTGAGCCTCGAAGGGCGAGCCACTGTCGGGGGTGAATGGGCTGGTCACGTAACCGGATTGGGTTCTCAGTGCGTAGAGATTGCTATGATGGTTACTCCAGATGGCCACAGCCGACTTGAACTTTCGCGATTTCTCACCCCACCTACTATATCAGATCACCGGACTGCTCCTGTAAACGCCCTCGGTTATCTACGCGTCATGTTTACCGTTGAAGACATTGACGAAATGGTATCCAGACTCACTAAGTATGGTGCTCAGCTCGTTGGCGAAGTGGTTCAGTACGAGGACTCGTATCGGCTCTGCTACATTCGTGGAATCGAAGGACTTCTAATCGGTTTGGCGGAACAACTCGGTAACAAATAAGTAAGTGACGTTTTATAAAAAGCCTTTACTGAAATATACATTACTGAAGTGAAAATATTTGAAGAAAATTCTTATTCAATAAAAGGGCGCTTTTCTGGAAGATGCGCTCTTTTCACGTCTATGTATTAAGAGCAAAAACCATCTAATGTCCTGTCAAGTGATTAGCTAGTTTTTGCTACTAATCGAAATAATGAAAATTACGAGACTTTCAACTTAATAGGTATTCGCTGATCCATATCAAGTTCAAAAGTTCCGTATGGATTCACATGATAATAAAATAAAGGTGTTAATCCTCTAAAATCTTCTCGGGAATATCTTGTTTCTTGGACGGAAATCTAGCCCCTTGTTGAAAGTACTTTAATAATACTGTAAAGCCTAAACGACTTACTCCTGTTTTATTGCCAATAAGTTTTCTTTCAATTGATAATACTCCAGAGTGTCCCAGTAACTCATCTTCATTCGAATTTCGTTTCATAAATCCTCTTCCCCTAATCTTAATGTAATTACTAATTTGAGTGTAATCTATTGATTAAAGGGTGAAAACACTACTTTGCGGTCTACAGCAGCTCCCCTGTCACCAAGCCTATATAATGAAATAAAAAGTATAACCAGCAGAGAGTGTGCAGTGAATAATTATCCAACCTCAAATAGAATCCCAGCAAGCAACTCAATAAAGAATATCTTCTTAAAAGAAACTTTTATTAAAAAAGCCTAGGGGATATGATGGTAGGACTTTCTATTTCTTGCCCATTCCATATCCATCGATTCGTTGCATCTCTACTTTTATTTAGATATACATTATTATTAAGTTGATTATATTTATTTGAGTAATGAAGATTGGCTAGAAGCAAATTAGATTTTACTGAAACTATCACATTATTGTTGATAGTGTTATGAGTCGCATGATATTGCATCAGTAATTGACCACCATCCATGTTCATCGTATCATTTCCATATAAAATATTATGTTCAATAAGAGTATTTATCGTTCCTCCACGTTTTTTATCATAGCCTCCGATTGAAATTCCCGTAAAACGATTCTTATAAATCATATTCCGTATGACTTGAACATTCCTAGTTTGTTTACCATAGTGTTCACTTGCGATTTCTATTCCTGGATCATTATGACTTGAAACGTTATGCTCGATAACAACGTCTTTTCCTCCGTCTACGTAGATTCCGCATGGTGTATTTTGTTCCTTAGAAGTAGAAAAATGACCTATATTCAAACCTTGAATTGTTATGTAGCTCTTATTCTCTATGCTAACTAGACCTCCATCTGTGGAACGGCTCTTTATTTTTTCTCCACTAATAAGTGGCTTTTCACTTTTATAGTTCCTGAAGATAATAGGCTCTTGTTTAGTACCTGAACGACTAATGATTAATTGCTCATAATAGATGCCGCCCCTGATATAAACCGTAGTTCCAGGTTGAGCTACTTCACTTGCCCTTCTTAGTGTTTTAAAAGGTTTGCTTTTAGTACCTAGGTTTTTGTCATCCCCTGTAGGAGAAACGTAGATTTCATGATGTATTATAGGAGCTGCTGAAGGTTGATTAGCGGCCTCAACCCTTTGGTTTATACACCACAGTAAAATAAGAAGAATACCAACTGCTTTTTTCATAAGATACTCCTTAAAGTTAATGAATTTCACTTACAAGATCTTTAAATTATACTATGGCTCTTTTAATAAGTATGTAAAACATCGCATTATGTCTTGTTATTTTTTAAAACTACAGCAATTTTTACATTTAAAACGGAAAGTGCTAAAGTAATGCTAGAATGTGGAGGTTTTAGAGATGAATAAGGAACTTAAGTTACGTCCTTTGGAAAGAGAAGATTTAAAATTTGTCCATGAACTCAATAATGATGCAAACATCATGTCTTATTGGTTTGAGGAGCCTTATGAAGCTTTTGTAGAGCTACAGGATTTATATGATAAACATATTCACGATCAAGGTGAGCGTCGCTTCATACTAGAAAAGGACGGGGATATGCTTGGATTAGTCGAATTGGTCGAAATTGATTATATTCATCGTAGAGCAGAGTTTCAAATTATAATTGACCCTACGTATCAAGGTCATGGTTACGCCATGGTTGCCACAAACCTAGCAATGAATTATGCCTTTTCGGTATTGAATATGCATAAACTTTACTTAATTGTAGACAAGGAAAATGAAAAAGCAATTCATATCTATAAGAAGGTTGGTTTTTCTATTGAAGGCGAGTTAAAAGATGAATTTTTTGTCGATGGAAGCTATCATAACGCTATAAGGATGTGTATGTTTCAAAAAGAATATTTACAAGCCAAAAATAAAAACTAAGGTTGAACTAGTATAAGAGTCCTGGTCACTAAAAAAAGAAGAAAGAATGAAATTGGACTTCTGTTAGAGGACAAAAAACAGTTTAATATAGAATTAGAATAGAGACTAATTAAAATAAAAGCTATCTCATAGAATGAGATAGCTTTTCAGTAAGTGGTCGTTACCATAAAACGTGTTATAGGGATGAAAAATCCTGAAGGAGAAATGTGCAAACCTTTTAAATATGATAACATTGTAATTTATAGAAATTATAGAAATTTTAAGGATGGTATTATGGGTACATTTAGTCCAACAGGATTGCTATTATTCTTAATAATTATTGGTTTAATAGGATTCCTAGCTTTTAAACTTGTTAAAAGGTTAAAAAAGAAATAAATAACAAGAAGGACCTGCTATCAAAACAGTAGGTTCTTAAAAAGTTTTCTTTATGAAAAATAAAATTAGTTTATACCATTCTTAACAACTACTAATTTTATACATAATTATTAACTTCTTTATGCATTTTTGAATCTTATTTATTACTAAACTATTATTCCATCAAAAACGTTCGTTAAAGTATACCTTTTAGTAGTAAGATGAACTATTTACTACTTATAGATTTAGCATAAAGAGTGGTTTTTTCAACATAGTTATAATAAAGATAAATTGAATCTATTAAGCAACCTAAAGGTGGTGAGTCCTTATGAAAAACAGGGATAAAAGACGAAAAAAGAAACGTGATGTTTTAAAGGATTACTTAAAAAACAAGTTAGGCAATTGGAAACCTAGACTTGGCAAAGAGCCTACCTCTAACTCTAAGACGACGCAAGAAAATAGAAACCTTGATTAGATAATATTTGGGTGTAGGTATTTAGAAATTTTTCACCATGAAAAATAGCCCCCCTTTAGAAGTCTATCTCTAGAGGGGGCTGTATTATAAGGCATATTTATTTAACGGCTTCTTTTAATTCTTTTCCTGGTTTAAAAGCAGGAGCTTTTGAAGCCGGAATTGTCATTTCTTCACCTGTTTGAGGATTACGGCCTGTACGCTCTGCTCGTTCACGTACTTCAAATGTACCAAATCCAACTAATTGAATTTTTTCTTCTTTTGCAAGTGTATTAGAAATTGTTTCAAATAACGCATCTACAGCCTTTTTTGAATCCTGTTTCGTTAGTTCTGATTTTGTTGCAACTGCATCTAATAGTTCAGTTTTATTCATATTTAAACACCTCATCCTCTTATTTTTAGATAATATGTAGAGATGCTAACGTATCATAGCTTCTACTTGCTTGTCACTTAATAAGGTTAGGTAAAAGAAGGATGAATTTCGTTTTTTCCTAAATATTTGTAATGAGATTTGCTACATTCAATGATAGCAAGAGAACAAAAATTCTAGAAAGCTGAAATTTGTATCGAGTGATCAGTTGTAGATAAAATCAAAGATAATTTCCTCAGAGAGTGTGTCTGACAATTGGGGCCAGTTCAGACACAATGGTTCTTTTTAGTGTAGGGTTATGGAAGAGACATTATGTTAACTGAAAATGTATAGAATATTCATCCATAGACCGTTTAAAGTGGCTTCATAAGCTAGCTGCTTAAAGGAGACTGGATCTCTATGTTTCTAGGTGGATGATTGTTGGACTAAAACCAACAACCCTGCTATCCTCTCTGTTTCTTCCTATTTTTTAAGAATGCTACGGCGAGAAGAAGAAGAGGGATTATTACTTGAAAAGGAAGAAAGAAAACAAGAGGTACTATCTTGGTTCCCTCGTAAAGGAATTCTTGAAAATTGCTGGCAATCGTGATGGAATAAAATATAATGATAAGTCCCAAAGGATAAGCCAGACGTGAAGGTGAATGAATTTTAAATAAGCTCGCCGTGCTAATTACAACAGCATGGAAATATAAGCATATTTTAAAGAACACACCGATAATTGACGCTATCATAAAAAACACATCAAGACGTTCTAAAAAATCAGCTACCTGAATGCTTTGTACAGTACTGAGAAGAGGAAACTGTGAACGTGAAGTAAGATCTACTCCAAGTACACTCGCATTAATAATCATTGTAATAGTTAAGTTAATCCCACTTAATCCGATTGCGCAAAATCCAGTAATTTTTGCTTTTTTAGAGTTATTCAAATATGGAAAGATCATCAAGAATAAGACGGTTTCTCCAAATGGAAAGTACAAAGTTTGAGTGAATACAACCTTTAGAACTGGCCATATTCCTTCCTCAAGTACCGGTTGTAAGTTTGTAAAATTGATTAAACCAGAACACACAATTAGAATAAATCCAGTAACGGCAAGTACATACATGAAAATAAAAAGTAGTTCCCCTGATCTTGCTACCACCTCAATTCCTTTCCGAACGGTATAAATAATGACAAGCATCAATAAAGCATTCGCGATAAATAAAGGAGTGTCTGGATAGGAGAACGTTAACAACATCTCCCCAAAATCACGTAGAACCCTTGCTGCACTATTCGCAAAGTACAGGATATAAAGAAAGGCAATTGTCTTGCCTATCACTTTCCCCATGATTTTTTGCATGTACTCTGTAGGTAAGAGGTTCGGATAATAGGAATAAAGTTTATGATAGACTAAAAATAGAAAGAAACTACATATCATTCCAAGCAAAATTGCCAGCCATGCATCCTGTTTTGCTTTCATCGCAAGAGGTATCAGCAAAGCACTACCCAGTTCAAACAGGACCATTAAGATAAACAACTGACTGGTACTAATTTTGGCTTTTTCCATTCAACTGAGACCTCCTTTTCATCACCTTTGCACTGAAAAGAAGCGACTTGTTCCGTAAATCAGTATGAAGGACATAAGTCCCGCGATAATATCCGCACTTAATTCTAGAAAGTACAAATCGCTCCACTTCAATTTTAATTTTTTCCTTCTGTTTTATTTGGTCTAGATCTAGATTGTTGGTTGGCTGCAAAGAATCCAAAACATTCCTCTTACTGCTCTTTCATCCAGACAGCCCACTAGCTTTCCTTGTTTTAAAATCGATCATGTTAGCTAGATATAGGATATGCAAAAAACTGGTTACACAAACCTAGTATAATTAGTAGCGTAAATTCTATAATTAAAAGTGAGATGTCATCCATCGCTATAATGTAACATAGAGAGAATGTATTTATTCTTGTGAAAATTAATATAGAAAACACTGATCAAATCAGTACTCTCCATATAGTTACTAAGGTTCTGGTACAAAAAAAGTCGTTCTAAAAGCAATCAACACTTTTGAAACGACCAAATTTTTATTATTTTTTATAAAGGCAATCATATGTATGATCTCTATTAGCAGCAACCACAAACCTTGATTTTCCTTCTTGGCATTCATGGCCGATTTCGATATCGCCACAATAAGGACAAGTGAGGTATCCCCTGGACTGCATATGATTGGAGCTGATTATTTCCTCTGGTTTAAAAACGTCCATTCTTATCCCATAATGAATACAAGCAACTTTTTTTATACTTATCATAGGATTTCTTCCTCCTTCTTATTGTGTATTGATTAATTTTTAGTATATAAGATAAATATGGATAATTTAACCTTTTTCGATTAACTCGTCTTAATTATTTAGAAAGTTAAATTATAACGGAAGTACTGAGTAAAAGAGTTAAAGATAATTTCTACTTGATTATCTTAAGGTACACATCTTTATCAAAACGAACATTAAAGTAAAAATAATAAACGTTAGATAACGTTAAAATAAATTGTTAAATGAGTCCTTAATATCTTTTAGTTTTAAAATATAGATATTGTATATTGTTATATCATTTATAAAAATAATTATTAAAACCATTTAATAAAAAATAGTTTAATTATTATTTATCTTGTAGAAAAACTTATTATCTTTTGTCGTCACAAAGAGTAAATGATAAAACTAATTATTTTAACGAAATACTTCACTATTTACTTAATATAAAACGTATTCTAAACACAAAATAAGTCAATCCAGAAAGATTGACTTATTTTGTTACTCTATATTTGAACTTCTCTACTTAAGAGCAGCAAACGTCTCGGCTGCAATGCAAAGATAATAAGAAAGTCCAGTTTGTTGAGACTCAAGCATATTTCTATGAAAATCATCATTTAAAAAGAAGCGTGCTTGTATTGCAAAATCTGCTGCTCTGGTATTAGGTCCCTGATTATTTAAGAAATCAATATGCTGTTTGATTAAATCTTGTACCTTCTCATCATTCAACTTTAATCCTTCCTTAAGCGAATTAGCTATACTATCCATAAAGTGTTTTGCCTCTAAAGCTTGCTCATTCATTGACTGAACATCAATTTGATTTTCTTTAAGTAAATCATAGTCATAATTCTCTTTTAGATATTCATTTTGATCCTTCATTGCTTCCACCCACTCTTTTTCACTCTCAAATCCTTTAAACATTTCTGATTTATCCATAATTTCTCCTTTCATGGTGAAGTGAATCGATTCATCTAGTGTCTGAACTAAACGCTTTATTCTTTCCATTCGTGCAAGAAGTAATTTTCTTTGATCAGACAATATAGATAATCGTTCTGGCTCACCATTCAATAGTTGCTGTATTTTTTTGAGGGGAAAGTCCAACTCTCGATAAAATAAGATTTGTTGTAAACGCTCCAGCTCTTTTGTTCCATAGAGACGATAACCTGCCTCACTTATTTTGCAAAGCAATAAAAGACCAATTTTATGGTAATGATATAGGGTTTTTATCGTCACATTTGTTAATTCTGATATTTGTTTTACTGTATATAACACACTTATCC
This sequence comes from Priestia aryabhattai, assembly GCF_023715685.1. Taxonomy (NCBI): domain Bacteria; kingdom Bacillati; phylum Bacillota; class Bacilli; order Caryophanales; family Bacillaceae; genus Priestia; species Priestia aryabhattai. Next base: position 969,312 of record NZ_JAMBOQ010000003.1, on the reverse strand, counting down.
ACCTCGTCTGTCAGTCTAAAGGCTACTCTAAGGTAAGAGTCAATAACTAATTCTATAATTTAGATGAAAATTTTTTAAGAGAAAACTTTTCTCGAATTATGAAAAGAGTTAACATAATACAGCTTATAGGTAGTAAATAAATTATAAAAAAGCTCATCAGGACGTGTATTGATGAGCTTTTTTATAATTTATTGTTCTTTTTTCTCCAGTTGGTAGGAAAGAATAACGACGCCCGAACTGGTCGTTGTTGTTTTTAAAAGTTTAAAACTTTTTGTATCATGTCGATCTTTAAAGAGACGCTTTCCGTTCCCTAGGACAATAGGATGAACCATGAAATGATATTCATCAATGAGGTCATGTTGCATCAACGTGTTTATAAGATCACTACTACCATAAATTAAGAGGTTCTGACCAGGCTCTTGCTTCAATTTAGATACTTCTTCTGTAATATTACCTTTAATTAAGCTTGCATTCCACTCAACCTCCTCCAAAGTTGTTGAAGCAACAAACTTTGGCATGCTATTCATCTTGTCAGCAAAATCATCTTCATCAGCCATGGAAGGCCAGGTGGCTGCAAAACCTTGATAGGTTACTCGTCCTAACAAAAGAGCTTCACTTTCAAATAGTAGATCAGATTGAAACTTCGCCACTTCTTCATTGAAATACGGCATGGTCCATGCTGGTTCCTCGATAACACCATCTAGTGACAGATACATTGATACAATTATTTTTCTCATTTTGTCCTGCTTTAGCTTATATTGAAACCTTTATATATCTAATAAAGGTTCGTAAGCAATTACTAATTCTTCAGACAAAAGGATTTACCTTCTTACTAGTTTAGACAAAATGTATTTATGTATATTTCATACAAAGCAAGTTAACATAATCACTCTTCCAGAAAATATCATAAAAAAGAACCCTTGAGGACGGTTCTGCCAAGGGCCCTTTTTCCGGAGTATGCAGCTTTTTATACATTGTTGATTGATCAACGTTTTCTCAGTAGGTGGATGAGAAACTAATGTATAAGAAGTGCACCTTTTATACATATGTTAATTTTAAAAATATAGTATTTTCAGGTGAAATTACCTCTTTTTTTAGTAAACTTTCATAAGATATTCTGATAATACTCAAAATTGAGATGATGATCTATTAACGGATTAATCTGTTAATAGATCAGAAAGCAACCTCACTTCAATACCTGTGAATGAGATTGCTTTCTTTTTTCATGTATTTACTTTTTATTTGCTGTTAGTACATTTTGGAACAAAATACAATTAGAATGCCTTCTGACCTTGGGCATTTGCAACCCATTTTTTCTGTTTTTAGGCTGGATATGATATACAAATTTCTATTCTGCATGCTTATAAACATCCGGTCTAAGGTTTTCAAATATTGGGATGTATTTTTGTTGTTTTGTAACTTTCTGTATATGGATTTCTGCGGTTATAATCTCTTCTTGGTCTTTCCCCTCTTCTACAATGTTTCCATTTGGATCAATGACCATTGAATTCCCTGCGTATGTGTTTCCGACATGATTTTTATTAGTCACTTTTCCTACGCTGTTACATGCAATGACATAGACACAATTTTCTATAGCTCTCGCCCTCAATAGTGTTCTCCAATGGTTTATATTTCTGGTAGTCCATTGTGCAACGTAGAATATGACTTTTGCACCTTGAGAAGCTGGATAGCGTGTGATTTCTGGAAAACGTAAATCGTAGCATATGATTTGACTGGCTTTGATATCGTTAATCTCAAATACATTTGGAACTTCATCTCCACCTGTTAAATAATGATGTTCATCTAACATCGGCACGAGATGTATCTTATCTTTTTGATAGAGCAGCTCACCCGTTTTTGATACCGCAAAGGCTGTATTATAGATGTTGTCATTCCTTTTATTTGAAACTGAACCTGCAATGATATTCACATGATGTTTGGTTGCTAAACTTTGAATAAAAGGAAAAGTTCTCTTTAAATCAATATCTGCTTTTTCTGCTACATTTTTCAAATCATAACCAGTATTCCACATTTCAGGTATCACAACAATCTCAGTATCTATATCCAGCTTTTCTTCAAATAAGGACTCAATACGTTTTTCGTTTTGCTTAACTTCTCCTTCTATAATCTCCATTTGAAATAATTGTATTTTCATTTTTCTCCCTCTTATTCATATATAAATTTATAAATACGATATAAATCACAGTTGTATTTGACATCTTCACCATGTGATGAAGAAATAATAGAAGGTTTAATTTCTTCTATAATTCGCCCGCTATTAATATTTTCACCCATATCCACTGTGAACTTTCGAATCGGTGGATGTAAGGATTCAGCATTAGAAAAGAATAAGTCTCCAGTTAGCAACACATTGTCATCTTTATGGTGGTATATCACATGTCCTGGTGTATGACCGGGTGTTAAATATACATCTACAGGCAACGTTTTAATGATGTTGTCACTTAAACTTTCAACTTGATGTTCCACGCCTGTTGTTTCCTTTTCTGCCTTGTTTGGATAGGGCTTTTCACCATTGATAAACGGAGTTTCAATTTCGTGCGCGTAAATAGGAATATTTAAATTATCTCTTAAATACTTGGCGCCATTAATGTGATCTAAATGGCCATGTGTCAATAAGATACTTTTGGGGATACCTAAAGATTTTGCTATATTTAACTGAGTATGTGCATAGTCTTCCATTCCGGTATCAATGATATAAACATTCTCACCATCTAGCACGTACCATGTATTGATTTTGACTGGAATTCCCACAACGGTTTTGTAAGTAAGTCTGTAAATATGTCTAGAAATTTGGACAAGCTCCAATTGATGCACCTTCTTTTGTTTTATTTGATAATATAAGTTTAGTAAGAAAAAATAGATGTAACAAGAAGGCACAATTTTGTTACTAGCCATTGAGGTGAGAAAATGTCAGACTTTAAAAGTGATCAATACGGTCCTTGTACGTTACCTGTAAAGCATGCTTGTCCAATTGAGTTAACGATGCATATTATGGGTGGTAAATGGAAAGGTATTATTTTATCTTTGTTATCAAAATCACCCATGTATTATAATGCAATGCGCCGTGAAATACCGGGTATTACCCAGCGCATCCTTACACTGCAGCTTAGGGATATGGAAAAAAACGGATTGATTGAAAGAGAAGAAACAAACGATAACCCTAAAAGGGTTTTATATTATTTAACAGATCTTGGAGAAAGCTTTGTTCCAATACTAAAATCTTTAGAGAAATGGGGCAATACTTATATAAGTCAGCAGGAAGAAGGATTAAAAAAATCTTAACGCTTTAAAGAAACTCCTTAACTATATTTTTATACTTCGTCACACCATCTGAATTATAATGGAATTTCCAACGTGGTTATCTTTCTTTTAACTTGCTTTTCATCTAAAGCAAGTCTTTTTTTACCCTACTAAGATTTGAGAAAATCATATAAGTTACACTGTATCCACCTATTACATCTGCTTTCTCTCTAATTTCTACGTGGCGCGACATGAATTTTTGACTAAAGACTTAAACTATTCTATTAGGAATAAAAAACGGTTATAAACATTAATTAACTACTAGGTGTTTCGCGATTAATTTGCATTTAATGTTAAAAACACTCATTTTTAACTAAAATGAAATTTGGTCATTTTAGCATTTTATTATACTCTGAATATTTATTATATTGGTGGTATAGGGGAATTAGGTTAACTAGCTATAACGTTCAACTACAAAATCAGTTATTACATCCGGATTTTACACATGGTTATTAACACTTGTTACTTTTTTGACCATCATATCAAAATATAAATAATCATTATTTCCTGTTGATTTGTGATATATTTCTATTGTTTTTTGGAGAAAATCAAAAAAACCACAACAACATTTCAGGAGGTTCATTTATGAAAGGTTTTAAAAAAGTTATAGCCGCCATTTTACTTTTTGCTGTATTATTCTCACCTCTTGTTCCATATTCAAAGGCAGAAGCTAAAGTAATGTGGGGAGATCAAGAACTAGTCAAAGGCCAAATAGGGCGCGTTACAATGTTAAAGGATACTAGTTTGTATAACATTAAAAACAATAAATTAGCAGCAGCTAAAAAAGTCTCAAAAGGTCAAATATATCGTGTTTATTCTTACTCTGGAAAATACGGTGGGATTTATGGTGTATCCAAAGGTTTATATGCTCAAAAATCATCTAGCATCAAGTATGAGAGAGCACCTAGTGACAAAATTCAAGCGTTGGGAATAACCGTCACAAAAAAATCATTAGCAAGTAATATTAGCTATCCAGAAGCATCTGGTCTGTTTAATAAACCATTTGAGGCTAGTTTCAATAGAAAATTCTTAAACATCGCTAAAGAAACTCAGCAAGCAAATAAAGAATTAAAAGAACAGGAGAAGAAGGACCGTGAAAACGGTTGGGCCACAGGTCCTTATTTTCAAAATATGAAATACTCTGTACCTTACAATCAAGATAATATTTTAAGTATTTCTGTTACCAATGATAAGTACTCTGGCGGTGCACATGGTATGACTTGGATCAATACTTACAATTATAATTTATTAAAGGCTAAGCAACTTAGTTTGAAAGATGTCATTACAGATCAAAAGCAATTAGGCAAAGTAAATAAATATATTCGTGAACAAATGATTGCTCGTAATAAAAAAGGGGCGCAATTCTGGGTTGATGATTTCAAATCTGTGAACTTAACTCAAGATCAATTTTATTATATGGACGGTGGCATTGTGATTATATTTGGTGAATATGAATACGGACCTTACGCTAACGGTATTAGTTTCTTCAAAGTTCCATATTCTGTTTTTAAGTAACACAAATATTATTTAAATCTTATTATTCAGGCATAAGTGAATGTTGAAAAGGAAAATATCTATACAAAACTACTATCTGTTTTAACCATCCGAGAACATTGGAGAAGAGAAGTTTGAGAGCTACGTTGATAGTTCTTAAACTTCTTTTTAATGACGGCTTGTTTTTTTATAATATAAGAACTTAATTAAGTGGTGTCCATGAATCTATACTAACTCCAAAACGCAAACTTATTCAATGAGAAAAACCCTTACCTTGACGGTAAAGGCTCTTTCTATGCTCTTCCCTGATGGAAATCTCGTGTTATCTTCATCTCTATTTTTAATTAAGGTCTATGAAAATTGACTGTTTTCTCGTCATCTCCTGTGCGTTCAAACCAACCTCTCATCGCCCAATTATCATATCCTCGATCGCCTGCCTTCATTAATAAATGTTCCTTCTTCAAATACCCAGACACCATACGTAATACCATCGTAATCTACGGTATCAAAATATTGAACACCTTGTAATTGATCTGAATTATAACTTTGACTCAAATTCATGACCATTACATTATATTGTTGACCTGATTCAAAAAATGCTTTTTCCATTGCTCCCTTGACGAACCTACTTTGATTGTCGGCTGTTTTAGCCGCATCTACCATTGCTTGTCCTATGGCTACGGGATCAGCTGTTACGTCTCCTCCAACTTCTGCAGCTTCTGCGGAGCCTGCAGAACCTCCTAAATTCGGTAGAGCTAATGGCGTCGCTAGCACAGCTAAACCTACGGCAGAAGCTACAACAGCTTGTTTCGCTTTTCTCATTTTATCTCCTCCTATTTTTAGGTTATTATTATAACAATTAACTTTTTTACCAAATTAAAACAAAAAGATACTATAATTAAGAATAGGAGGTGGATAATTTTATTCTTTTGAAGCTTTTGTTCAACCAAACCTAGGCTTATAAGTTTCTTTCTAAAAGCTCCCCTACTTTTTCTGCCATTTCCCTCGGTGAATATGGCATCTCATTTTTGAGCCACCACTCCACTACGCCAACGTAAGCATTGGCAACAAATTCAACCACTATCTCTTCATTTTGACCCAAGTTTTTTCCTTTTGTTATATCAACATCTTTTTTAAACTCTTCGATATTGTGTTGAACAAACCGACTGCGGAAATACCGAGCTCCTTCACTTGCTAACATCGTTGAAAAAAACAAATAGTTGCTTTCAAGATATTCCATGCAGTGTACAGTCGATTCAATCCAATCCATTTCAGCTTCTGATTCACAAAAATCACTCATGTTTGTAATATGCTCTTCCATAACCTTATCCAACAGGTCGAATTTATCTAAATAATGAAGATAAACAGTTGCACGATTGATATTTGCTCGGTCAGCAATGTCTTGAATTGTAATACCATCGAAATTTTTTTCTGACATTAACTCAAGAAAAGCTTTTTTAATCGCTTCTTGGGTTCTAGCTATTCTTCTATCTACTTTCACCATGTTATGAATCTCCTTTCTTTCTCAAGATAGTCGACAATTTTTATTAATTTGTTGTCTAAGCAACAAATCCAATGAAATCAACGATTTTTATCCCTTGTTTTGCGTACATTTGTATTATAAATTATAGACAGATGTTGTTAAAGCATCAATTGTAATTCTTGTTTAGTGACTAGAAAAGTTGCATAGAAGACGAAAAGTGTTTCCTTCGGCTCAACCAGCAAATTATTTTAAAGGTTTTTCCGATTCATTAATACGTTTATGGGGCTACAGCTGAAAGTGCACTACTAGTCACCTTTTATCAACTGAATATACTATTTATTTTGGGATGAGACCTGTTATTCATACCTTCTTGAAAGATTAAGCTTTAAGCAGATTGTAAACTTAGTACACACATATTATATACCATAACCCGTATAGGTAAAGACGAGAGTAGCTGAATAAACAACCTCATAGACAGATGGTATGAACAAAGGTGTTTATTCTAGATGAAGTAAAAAAATAAAGGAAGAGGGTTGTAAAACATGGCATCGATAGGTAACTATATTTTTGAACTAAGCGAGAAAGTAATCAGAAAGTCTGTTTCATACACGAACAGATTTGGAATTAACATTGCAGCAGATCTTTACTTACCAAAAGACTTTGATGATTCAAAGAAGCATGCAGCCGTTATTATCGGTTCACCTTATGGTGGCGTTAAAGAGCAAGGTGCTGGTATTTATGCTCAAAACATGGCAGAGCGTGGATTTGTCGCTCTAACATTTGATCCATCGTACAACGGATATAGTGGTGGAGAGCCCAGACACCTTTCTTCACCGGATTTGTTCGTAGAAGATTTTAGTGCAGCCGTTGATTATGTAGGTACACGTCCATTTGTAGATAGAAATCAAATTGGTGCTATCGGTATGTGTGGAAGTGGCGGTTTCGCAATTAGTGCAGCGCAGGTTGACAGAAGAATCAAGGCCGTAGCTACGGTCAGCATGTACGATATCTCTCGTGCGCAATCTCAAGGTTTCAACGATACATTAACTGAAAAAGAGCGTAACGAGATGCTTGATGCAATTGCTGAACAACGTTATGCGGAGTTTGAAGGCGGCCAACCAGTGCTGACTCCAAGAGGAGCACCAATTGGATTCGACGACAATACAGATCCTATTGGCCGTGAGTTTGGTGAGTTCTATTCTACACCTCGCGGATATCATCCAAATTCAATTACGCAATTTACTATGACAAGCAGCATGTCATTTATGAACTTCCCTCTTATGACGTATATTAAATCGATTTCGCCAAGGCCGATTTTATTCATTATGGGGGAGCAGGCTCACTCACGCTATTTTAGTGAAGATGCGTATGAAATGGCAGCAGAACCTAAAGAATTACACGTTGTTCCAAATGCAGGACACGTTGATTTATACGATAAAACGAACCTTATTCCATTCGATAAGTTGGAGACATTCTTTACCGAGAATTTGAAGTAATGATTACTTCAAAGCGGAGGATTTACTCAGAATGGATATACTAAAACCACATTTTTAATGTTTGAAAGGATGAAAAACGAAATGACAATTGAAAACAAAGTAGTTGTAATTACAGGCGCAAGTTCAGGTATTGGTGAAGCCACAGCTAAGCTGTTAGCTGAGAAAGGTGCAAAAGTTGTACTTGGTGCAAGACGTGAAGAGCGTTTAGTAAAATTAGCTGAAGAAATCAAATCGAATGGTGGTCAAGTGGCGTATCGCGTCACAGATGTTGTTAATCCGGATGATATTCAGCAGCTTGTTCAACTAGCTAAAGACACTTTTGGTGGTGTCGATGTAATCTTCTTAAACGCTGGAATAATGCCTAATTCACCACTTTCTGAGTTAAAAACTGACGAGTGGAACAGCATGGTTGACATTAATATTAAAGGTGTATTGAATGGTATCGCCGCAGTATTGCCAACATTTACATCGCAAAAGTCTGGACATATCATCACTACTTCTTCAGTAGCTGGGCTTAAAGCTTACCCAGGCGGTGCGGTTTATGGCGCAACAAAGTGGGCTGTTCGTGATTTAATGGAAGTTTTGCGTATGGAATCTGCCCAAGAAGGTACGAATATCCGCACAGCAACGATTTATCCAGCCGCAATCAACACAGAATTGTTGGATACGATTACGGATAAAAATAGCTCTGAAGGTATGACTGCGTTGTACGAACAATATGGTATTTCACCAGATCGTGTTGCCAATGTTGTTGCATTTGCGATTGATCAGCCGGAAGATACGAACGTCAATGAGTTCACAATTGGACCGACAAGTCAACCTTGGTAATAATTAAAAAGCACCATAAAAAAGTTCAATTTCTCAATCTTAAGGCTGAGAAATTGGACTCTTTCTTTTTACAGCTTCTTAATGCTATAAATTCTTATTTCCTCTATCTAGAGGTTAACGCTGAATAGATTCACACTTTGATAAGATGTCACGTTTGAAAAAAAATATGTACCAACACTGATACTATATTACACATAGATAATGAGAGGAGTTTTCTTTTGGTTAAACGAAATAAATTGCTTATCTTAATATTGACCGTAGGAGTTTTTGGAATCATTAATACCGAGATGGGAGTAATCGGAATATTACCTGCCATTGCTGAACACTTTCATATCAGTATTTCTAAGGCTGGATGGCTAGTGAGCGCCTTTGCACTTACTGTTGCACTGTGCGGGCCAACGATGCCGCTACTGTTTTCAAAGATAAATCGAAAGAAGGTTATGCTACTTGTACTCGGTATTTTTCTTATAGGCAACATTGTTTCTTTGTTTGCAACAAACTTTACTGTTGCACTAATTGCTCGTATAATTCCAGCCATCTTTCACCCTATTTATTTTTCAGCAGCGTTTACTATAGCTGCTAACACGGTTAAAAAGGAAGAAGCTCCAAAAGCTGTTGCTAAGGTACTTATGGGCGTCTCTGCTGGTATGGTGCTGGGTGTGCCAATCGCAAGTTTTTTAGCCAGTAGCGTTTCGCTTCAAACAGCTATGTTGTTTTTCGCTATTGTGAATGCTTTAACATTCATGGCTACACTACTATATTTCCCTTCCATGCCTGTTAAAGAAAATCTTTCTTACGGTGCACAAGTGAGTGTATTACGCAAAAAAATCACGTGGCTTTCTATAGGAACTGTTGTTTTAATCAATTCAGCCATATTTGGCGTATATAGTTACCTTGTCGAGTATCTACAAACGGTTACGGAGCTGTCTCCTACTATTATTAGTTTAATATTAGTTGTATTTGGCGTAGCAAATATTATAGGAAATATTGTGGGAGGGAAATTACTGACAAAAGATGTGATCAAGTCTGTTGTTTCTTATCCATTCTTATTAGGAATCGTTTATATTATTCTTTTCTTAACGGGACAATTTACTATACCCATGGTTATCATTACGTTAGTTTGGGGAATATTCGCTGGTATCGGGAATAACATTAATCAGTATTGGATTACATCCGCAGCCCCAGAAGCTCCGGATTTTGCTAATGGATTATTTGTAACATCTGCTAATATAGGAACCACAATTGGTACAGCTGTAGGGGGGGTGTTTATTTCACAATTAGGTACCCAATACGTTATATTAGTAGGAATTCTATCGTTAATACTAAGCTTAATAACTATTTTTTTAAGAGTCTACAGGTTCGCACCTGTACAAAAACTCTCTAAATAAGCTATCTGATTACTTTCTACTACATCCCTTATTGTTAAAAGGAACTAATGTAATTCTTTATTATAAAAGCATCTATCTAAAAACCAAGCCCTTTCTTTAGAAAGAGCTTGGTTTTTAAGCAATAATCCATTTAGTTTTACATACAGCTTTTCTCTGTATAAATTAATTTTAATCCTTAATCACGTTTGTTACCAATCGATTTGTTTTTTATCTCTGAAAAACTTTCCGTTAGGTCCTTCAGGGCCGATTGTTGCTAGCCATAAAATAGATTTAGCTGTTTCTTCAGGCGTTCTTGGAGCAGAGGGTCCTCCCATATCTGTACTGACCCACCCCGGATCAGCAGCATTTATTTTAATATCTCCTTTCACTTCTGCAGCTATCAATTGGGTTAATCCATTTAAGGAAAACTTAGATAATTTATAAGCGCCCACTCCTTGACTGGATAACGCTCTCATTTCTCCATATTCTGAAGATATATTGATCACTCTTCCAAACCCTCTCTTTTCCATGAGCGGGATAAAAGAACGCATAACATAGAGTGGACCAAAGAAATTTGTTTTCATTGTTTTCTCTATGACAGAGGGGTCCATATCTAACAAGTGTTTATGTTCATCCAAGTACACGCCAGCATTATTAATTAATACGTCTATTCTTCCGTATTGCTCATCCACTTTAGTAGCTGCCTGCTCGATACTTTTTGGGTCATCTACATCCATTAAGACAAATGAAACATCCATATTTAACTTTCTAAGTTCTTGCGTAACTTTATCACCCGTTTCTGAACTTCGACTAGTCAGAACGACTTTAAATCCACTCGAAGCTAATTGCTTGACCAACTCATATCCAATTCCTCGGTTGCCTCCTGTAACGAGTGCAACTTGTTTTTTATCTGACATTTGTACCCCTCCAAATTTTATAGGATTTTGTGAGTACTAGCACGCAATTAAAGGTGCTTAAAGACAATTAGTTTCTTTACTTTTTTTGCAAAATTATTTAGTTGGAAATAAGATATTGAGTTTTAAAGTGGAAAAGCGAGCAATCACGGAATCAGTTTCTTAAAACAACATATATACGTCATGCTTATAATTTATTAAACCATTCATCATCGACAGGTTGTAGCCATTCTGTTTCTCCTGGTGTCATTGCTAAATGCACAAACCAGCTATCCTTTGTTGCGCCATGCCAATGTTTTACATGTGGTGGAATGTTTACTACATCACCTTTTTTAATTAATTGTGCTGATTTTCCTTCTTCTTGATACCAGCCTTCACCACCTGTCACTAACAATACTTGACCAACTTTATGGGAGTGCCAGTTATTACGAGCTCCTGGAGCAAAAGTTACATTCCCAATAGAGGTATTGAGTGGTTTTTCATCTGTAAATACCATTTCTAAATAGGCATCTCCAATAAAATTCGCTTCCACTTTTTGTCCTAATGGAAAGATTGTGCTATTACTTAATTCTTCATGCTTCATCTTTATTCTCTCCTCTTTTAATCATTATAAATTTGTTTAGCAATATTGAAAGCGGACCACGCTTTGGGCCACCCTGCATAAAATGAAAGGTGAGTAATCATTTCTACAATTTCATCTTTGGTTATTCCATTTTCCTTTGCTTTTTGAAGATGCGGCGTCAATTGCTCAAAGTTCCCACCAGTAATTAGTGCAGAAACTGTAATCATACTTCGATCACGTGGAAATAACTCTTTCTCTCGTGACCATATTTCACCAAACAAAACATCATCATTAAGCTCAGCAAACTTTGGAGCGAATTCCCCTAATAGTTCTCGTCCGGCGGTTTGTTTTTCTGGCATGTTTCTCCCGTCCTTTCTTTATATTTTGGTCGTTACAACAGGTAGTATAAGACTTAAACTTAGGTTTAAGTCAACAAGAAAATATCGATGTTTTGAGGGGGAATTCATCATTGACTTGAAGTCGACTTTAAATGATAAATTTAATAGATATAAGGAGACAATACTAAAGAACAAGCCTGTCTAAACAAACTTTAAAGAGAAAACAATTACATATAACTGACTTTAAGCATGCAGTATTGATATAAATAAATATAGAAAAGGTGGATACGATGGCTTATTCAATTGGAGAATTTGCAAAAATTCTTGGTGTAACAGCAAGTTCGCTCAGATATTATGAAAAGCAAGGTTTGCTTACACCTAAACGAGATGAGAATAATTTACGAAGATATACGGATGATGATATTGAATGGGCGAAGTTTCTTCTCCATTTAAAAGATTCAGGTATGTTAATAACAGAGTTGAAACAATATACTAAATGGCGTGCAATAGGTGATAAAACAATCCAAGAGAGATTACATCTACTTGAAAATCGCAAACACCTTGTACAACAAGAGATACAAACTTTACAACAGAGTCTAGATATTTTAAATCGTAAAATTGAATTTTATCACAATCGGTTAAAAGGCGAATTATATGATTTTGTTCTTTATCCAAATGAAGAATCAAACTCCTGACATAAGACAATAGAAAGGTTTTTCTATTGTCTTATATTTATTTGGAAATCTCTTTTCTCAAATGTATTTCTCTAATCTATTTAGTTGGTATAGGAATAAACAAAGTTGTGTATCTTAAATTCCATGCTAATTATTCATCAGCTGCAAAGACTGAGCATTGCTGTCCTCCTCCGCTAGCAAGTCCTAATATTTTTGTTTTTTTAAATGGAATAAACCAGTTATGTGGAACAGGCTTACAAGGTGTTAAGTAAATATCAAAATTACCTTGAGTTGCATCTACAAAATCTTGATGATTAATAGCTAATGACCATTCTCCTCCAGCTGAAGCCCATTCATTCCACATTTCGGAGTTTATTTTTGTATAATTGGCTTTTTGTGACATAGTTACTCCCCTTCTAACTTCTTTAGTGTTTTGTTTAATTTTACCATGTTATTAGAAGAATAATTTATATGTACTAATAATTTGTCCTGTTGATTCTGTGTTAGATAATTAATTTGGACCAGAGAAGTATTTAATAGAGATCTTTAAAAACACAAACACCCTTTTAAAAAATTAAAAGGGTGTTTGTATCTTAAATATAAAAGCTTGTATATAAACAAGGTACGAGTTTTATTTTTAATGGCTTGTCTCGAAGCTTTCAGCCATCATTAGGTCATTTTTGTAGGCAGCCATTGCGAGTTCATACCTCACCTTTTGGCCCGCTTCTACAAAATCAGCTTCCTTCACAAGGCCTGATAATGAATATTGGTGACCTTTAAAATCTACGTTCAGTTCAGTAATTTGATTGAATTGAAAGCTTTCTATGGGAATTCCATTCACATCTTTCAACAGATATTGACCATATTTCTCGTTACATGTTTGTGCTACTTGCTCCATTACTTTGAAGGCATCGTCCGGATTTTGCCTATAGTTGAGAATAAGACTTTCATTTACCCGGCGTCTTCCTCGGGTTCCGTTCTGAAGTTCCGTAATGTTGCTATATGAGACTGTATAGAGGTATCCGTCATACTGACGAATCTTTAAGTAGCGCATAGTAATTTCCTCTATTTTCCCTTGACGGTTTCCGTTGAGAATAACATAATCTCCGTGATGGATCTGGCGTTCAAACAAGTAAGTCAGTCCCATTATGTAATCGCGGATGATATGCTGGAGGATTATTGCCAGGGCACTGGCCAACACCACTGAACCCGTTATAAGCTTTGCCAGGTTAAAGAAATGGCTAAGCACATAAATAAAGAAAAAAGCCAGTCCTACTACTCTTGTCACTTGATTAGAAAAATGCATCAATGTCTCTTCTCGTTTTTCATCTAGGAAGCTTGTTTTGTCAAAGAAAAGCTTAATGAATTTGCGAATAAAATAAACGATAAGTATAATCAGCAGCGCTACCGTTAAAAGCTTTACGGGAAACTGCTGGAACAATTCAGTAAAAAACACCCTTACCCACTCCTTATTTTTTACACTATACCAAAAGAATGTACTTAAAGACAAAAACCTTGTGTTCTTAACAAACCTTAATGATAATAGCACGGTTTTATTAAAAAAAGAAGCGTTATCTACGCTTCTTGAAGACCGGTTATATTATTGATAATCTTTCAATTAATTAATAGAAGGCATAATGGTAACTAAATTTAATATTAAATACATCTTATTTTGTAGTTAAGAAGGCATCTTGATAACTTTATCGACTAATTCTCATCTATTCTTATATTTCTTTTGATTTTTATAGGCTTTCTAATAAAGACATTCCTATATTTTCATCATCATTTCTCCCTAGTCTATAATTAGCCAAAACGACGGAAGCAACTTTCTTTTTTTATCAATCCCTAAAAATGAGCTGAAGCAACTTGTTCCACCGCCATGTACCATCACATGATTGCTTTTCTTTAAAAGCAACCATCCAAGACCCATATCAAACTTCTTTGTTCCATTTCCGTGTTTTTTATGACAAAGAGATAAATATGGTTTATCTTCGTACATATTTATTTTTGCGTATTTAAGTAAATCGTCAGCCGTTGAGCATACTGCCCCCGCAGGTGATATAAAGTTCTCTTTATCCCACTGCCAGTTGCCGCAATCATTATTTTTGCGATTATACCCCTTTAAATTATTATTTGAAGTGCCTAAACAAGTATCCTTTAGTCCAAGCTCATTATGAAAAAACTCATTCATAGTATCCCAATATCCCCCTGCCCGATACAATTCCCAACACATATCCAATAAGTGAGATTCCGAAATTGGAATATTTCCATGAATAATCTACTTCTTTCAATTTATTTCTTTCGATTAGCATCTTCATTTTGTTAAAATCCATATACAACGGATTATTCTTATCCAAATCACTTCCGCCAAAAATCAAGCCTAAAAGTATTTTAAAATATTCCCGTTTATTTAAAGGTAAGCTGGCTGAATATCCGGAAGAGTGAGTAGCAAGACTGAGCAATGCAGGATAATACGTGTTTTCTTTAAGTTCTTCTATGTATTTTTGGATGGGATCATTTATTGACAACTTTTTTTCAGATACATATTTTGATAGCAAGGATACAGTAAAAGTCTTCGTAATAGAACCAATTTCATAATGATATTTTTTTGACGAATCAATTTCACCGCTTTCATTATAAATTTTTATAACAGACTGATTGTCCGTTAAGTAGCCAACGGTTAATTTCAAATGCTTTTTTCCTTTACAGGTCTTGTTAATTAATCGTAATGTTTCATCGCTGATTTCAAACATAATGATTACTCTCCCTTATCCTTTATTTTGAAAATCGTTAAAAGGATTGATCGATATGCTTTAAGATAGATTAGCTTATCGTATTTATTTTTATATGTTCTTTCTTATATTATTAATTGCTTGAACTCTGCGACTTTCAAGCTCCCTTATCACTCTCAACTGTAATTCATTGTTATCTTCATCCATTACTAGTAAGGCTGTCTCTCTCTCATAAGAACATACATTTCTACTTAGCTGTGTAAAATTAGTAGTTTATGGACCATGTTTTAGATATCGAAATGGGTATTGAAGAATAAAAACCAACAAAAGAAGCAACGTGATCTTCAGAGTCATTGAAAATCAAGTTGCTCCTTTGTTAAGTCAATCATTAATATTTTTAATTATAAATATGATTTATCTATATTTTACTAATAATAAACTATCTTTTATAGTTAAAGTACATATTTCATGTGTGAAGCTGCGCTTGATAAGAATCGATATTGGAGATGAAATGTATGATAAATATGAATAAAGCCCAAAAGCAGACTCTATTCTCACGAACAAATGCCCAGAGATCATCTTATGTTTCTTTATGGGCTGGAGGAATTGCTTTTACTTTTCTATTTGCTTTACTTGCTTATGGATTAGCAAAAGTCCCAGGATTTGATCATATTGGTCCACTAGCCTGTTCAATTATAATAGCAGTAATCTATCGTCAAATTTGGGGATACCCCGAAAAAATAAGATCTGGAATTGAATTTTCTTCTAAAAAGCTGTTGCGCTATGCGATTATTTTATATGGACTAAAGCTTAATATTGATGTTGTCATTCATCAAGGGTTAGGATTGTTACTTCGCGATATGGGAACGGCTGTATTTGCGATTGTTTTAACAATTTTTCTAGCCAAATGGATGAAGGCTGATAGTGGTTTATCCCTTCTTTTAGGGATAGGAACAGGAATATGCGGTGCGGCAGCTATTGCAGCTGTTTCTCCAATTATAAAAGCAAAAGAAGAAGATACAGCCATCGGAGCAGGTATTATTGCTTTATTGGGAACCCTATTTGCCATTGGATATACGATTTTAAGACCCTATATACATTTAACAAATATTCAATATGGAATTTGGTCAGGCGTAGGCCTCCATGAAATTGCCCATGTAGCTCTAGCTGCAGCACCGGCTGGGCGCGATGCCTTAGCTATTGGCCTGTTGGCTAAGTTAGGTAGAGTGCTTTTACTTGTGCCATTAAGCTTTATCTTAATGTATTGGATGAAGCGAACAGGAAAAACTGAAGCTGATACAAAGATTGAATTCCCTTGGTTTTTAATAGGTTTTATAATCATGAGTATCTTTGGAAGTTATGTCGTAGGCGAACACCTCGTACTACCCAAAACGATTATGGATGATATTTCAACCCTAACAACCTTTTTTTTAACAATGGCTATGGTCGGTTTAGGATTAAATGTAAGTATAAAAACTCTTCGAACAAAAGCATTAAAGCCGTTGATTGCGATGTTTATTACCTCTATACTCTTATCATTCTTTACATTTTTGACGATGTAAAGAATGATAAATAGCTATTAAACACCCTCAGTTTCATTTTTTCAATAGTGAATCTGGGGGCGTTGTGGTATTGTTGAGAAATCACTTCCATGTGAAAGTATTACAATTGAAAAAAATGTTCATCAGAAAAAGATGGTTGCGCAACAGCTCATAACACCGCTCTTTTGTAAGTTTTACAAGAGAAGCCGTATATTCTAAGCCCTCGGCTACATCCCCCTTAAATTTTAATGATGCTTCTTTGGATAATGGTAGTGATGTAAGATGCACTGTGTTTGTATATACTAGAGGTTGTACCACTGAGCTTGATTTTTCAAGAGCATAAGGTGCATGAAAAGCCAAAGCGTATTCTCATCGAATACAGTAAAGTAGAGCCTCATGTAGAAAATACATTGACTCCTTTGAATGAGTCGTGGTATAAACACAATAGGAAAGTTTAGCGCTTAAAAGCGTAAAAGCGATAAAGTTTTAAATAATACTAATATGAATCACAGGAGGAAATCACTACCATGGAATATAACAACAAAATTATAGACTGTACCATTCGTGATGGAGGTTTAGTTAACAATTGGGATTTTAGCGTTGAATTTGTTCAAGACTTATATAACGGCCTAAACGCAGCCGGTGTTGAATATATGGAGATTGGTTATAAAAATTCCCCTAAGCTTCTTCAAGCGACTGAGCCCAATCCATGGAGATTTCTTGACGATAATTTTCTCAAAGAAATTATTCCTGAGAAAAAATTCACGAAGCTATCTGCTTTAGTAGATATTGGGCGTGTAGATCCGAATGACATCCTACCGCGTGAGCAAAGTATGTTAGATATGATTCGGGTGGCATGCTATGTCCGCGAAGTAGATAAAGGCTTAGAGCTCATAAAAATGTTTCACGACTTAGGTTATGAGACTTCACTTAACATTATGGCGCTATCTAGCGTACCTGAAAATCAGCTTATTGAAGCATTTGAAATGGTAAAGAAAAGCCCTGTAGATGTTGTATATATCGTTGACTCCTTTGGAAGCCTAGATCCTGCGGATATTGAGCATCAAGTGAAAAAGTTCCAAGCAATGATTCCTAGCAAACAGCTTGGGATCCATACGCATAACAACATGCAGTTAGCTTTTGCTAATACATTAACTGCGATGCGCAGTGGCGTTACATTTCTTGATTCATCTGTTTATGGTATGGGCCGTGCAGCTGGTAACTGTAACACAGAACTACTTGTTAGCTACATACCAAAACCAAGCTATGAGATGAAGCCAATTCTTGGAGTAATTGAAAACCATATGCTTGAAATGCGTCAAAAGTGGGAATGGGGCTATATCATTCCTTACATGATTTCTGGTGTACTGAACGAACACCCACGTGTTGCTATGGCTTACCGTGATAGCGAGGATCGTGACCAATTCGTAAACTTTTACGACAAAGTAACGTCTCCAGAAGTTAACACGTCTCCAGCATCAAAATAGGTTAAAATACTAAAAGTACCTCCATTAACGGGGGTACTTTTAATATTTTATGTGTAAAAAGCCATGTATAGATGTACATAAACTTTGATACTTGAAGACATAAAATCAGACCGTCTATTGACAGTCCTTCAACTAAAGAATCCTTTTATTAAAAAATTGTTCTAGTACCTTTAATTTCTCACTAATGCTTTCGTTAGCTTAAAGGGAAGTCTGGTAAATTTATTGTACCTCCTGCTCTACTACGCTCTCTTTCTGCATAACAGGTTCAAAAAAAGGTGTAATATGTAATATGGTAACTTTCCACTGATTTTTCATAGTGACTCTTTCTCCCTTGTTATTTGTCGGTATCAGTCATTTTTCAACCTTTTATGTACTCACAAATAGCAAATCTCCCTATTACACTTAAAACAAAAATAATAACGTTAACAAACATATCTAGTAAATTGTTTAAAGGTAAGTATGCCATAAGTAAAAGGGAAGGAATAAATAATACACATTCCTACATCACCATGTCTTTCAATAGCATTTTTGCATTTAATACATTATTCAATTTTATTCCTCTTCTTTCTAGTGTTATTTTACCATATTTTTCATAATTCCTAACTATAATCTTTGCTATGCTAATTAAGGGAAATCTGGTGTAAACCTTGAAATTAGTGCACCAGAGTTATAAAGAATAATAGCTTATTACTAATAAATGAAGATACGCTCTTATAGGAACAGGCTGTAAAAGAGGAGAATAAATCAGTTTCTGAAACATTATTTATGTATATAAACCGGTGTTCCAATGGGCACTGCAGAAGAAAGTTCTAAAATATCTTCATTGTTCATTCTTACACATCCATGCGACATATCTCTGCCAATAGAAGCGGGATCATTAGTGCCATGTATTCCATATGTGGGTTTTGACAGTCCCATCCATAAGGGGCCAAATACAGATGGAGGAGTAGTATCTTTATTAATGATTTTAAACTTTCCAGTCGGAGTTGGAGTAATCATTTTCCCCACAGCAATAGGATATGTTTTTACTAATTTAGCCCCATCATACAGTTTTAATTGATGCCGCTTTATTGAGACATCTATCCTTTTTGCCATAGTAGTACCTCCAACCTTTTATGATTTAATTTACTATGAATAGATACTGAACAACTACTGAGTGAAAGGTGTCTAAATTAATCTATAATAACTAATTATATTTATACCGTTCTAATAGTGAAAAATTTCCTTAAAAGCCACGGTCCCGGCGTAAATCCAAGTGTTAATTGCCAAGCTCCTATTGCTTGCAAACCGAATTTACGAACTAACACCATTTTTTCACTCATGCTTCTGACATCTTCAAACCATACTTCCTGCATCTGTCCCGCTTGATCTCTATACCGAAAAAATGGCGATTTGTATTCCTTTGAATATTGAATAGGAGACTGATATCTCATCGCTGTTTTAACTGCATTTTGATTGGATATAGCGGATGCTACTGTGCCAGGCTTGTGAGGGATCGACCAGTTGTATCCATATAAAGGAACGCCAATGATGAGTTTTCTTCGTGGAACACTTCTTATCGCAAATTCTATTGTTCTTTTTACTTCAGTAATAGGTGCAACGGGCCCTGGTTCGCTACCTGCATGATGCCAATCATATGCCATAATGAACATATAGTTAACAACCGCACCTATCCCCCCGTAATCATATCCTTTTAACCAAGGAATATCTTCGCTTGTCTTGGCTGGAACCGCTATTGTCAGCACGTAGCCTGCGGGTTTTAAACGTTCACTCAGCTGACGTAAAAATCCTGTAAAAAGATCCCTATCCTCGGCTTTTACACGTTCAAAATCAATATTCACCCCGCCGTATCCTTTTCTAGATACTAAATAAAAGATATTATTAATAAGATTGTTTCTTGCCTGAGGACTATTTAAAACTTGATGAGCAAGATCAGAACTAAACCCCTCAGAAGTTAGATTAGTAATCGTAACTAACGGTGTAACTCGGTTTTTCCAAGTCGTTTCAATCGCCACTAAATCGTTTAAATTATTCATAATATCTCCATTGCTTCCAACATGATATTCAAAGATAGCAATAGAAGAGGAATAAGTTGCAAAATCACTAATTAAACTGCGATCTAATTCTGGATTTCGAACAGCATAATACTGTAGTGTGCCTGCAATGTAGTTTGATATATTAGGAATTCTTATTTTCATCCCGACCTGCAAATAATTATAATTGACTGAAGGGTTAGCCCTCTTCAATTGCTCTAAGGATACATAAGCTTTTTTAGCAATACTGCTCATCGTATCACCGGGTTGTACTGAGTATACATAAAGAGCTATAAGTAAAGCTTGACCTGGAACAATATTCGTTTCTTCTAACCCATTCACACTCCTAAGCTGCGCAATAGAATAACCATATCTACTGCTTATTGAAGACAACGTATCACCAGGTTGAACTATATGAACAAACATGCTTTCTCCTCCTATGTACTCTTTATCAACTTATGTTTTATTTCGTGACAAGTTTAAAGAAGCCATTCAATAAATGTATATGATTATTGTTTGTTTATATAACTGAGTTAAGTGATGGTGAGTGTCCGTACATACTCCATTCCCTCCATTGCTCCCCTAAAGCTTTTGATGAACTACGAATAGAAGTGTTTCAGAAACCATGGTTTTTGAGACGTTTCCATCACTGATTAATTCCGGCCTAAATAAGGCCTTATTTTTGTTCCAAAACTTGTATCGAAATCTATGTATCATAAACAGAGGTTTTGGATGTATTAAAAAAAAGACGGTTGTTTGTAGAATAGGATCATATGCATAAATAAAAAGAGCAAACTCCCTATCATTAGAGTTTGCTCCTTCCATTTAATGCTTAGATGAAATTGTTTGTATACCTCACCGAAGGTTATTCTCTACTTCTAGATTCTTAAGTTCTTTTATCAAATGAGCTTAGGCACCTTGGGCGAGTGTCTATTTAGTTCCTCGAAGCTTGTTGGTTCCTTAAAAGGATTAGTACTTGTTTCTTCTTTCTCTTTTAATACTTGAATCAGTTCTGATCCCTTCTCTCCATCAATTTCCCCATCTTGAACCGTCGTTAGCACTCTTGTAATTTCCTCTTTCATGATAGCTTCCTCCCTATTACTCTTTTAAGAGCTTAATGGCTTCTTCTGGCGTGATTTCGCCATTTTCTAACATGGTGTAGTATCTCTTCTTTAATTATTTTATCTTGACAGCATTCTAAAGGCGTGATTATATATATTTGTTAACTAAATAATTATTAAAGTTAACAAATATTGTTTTTCGGTGGTGAAAGTGTATTGTATTGGGAAGAAGACATTAAGGGAGAACTTGCCTATTTAGATGAAATTTTTCAAAAACGGCACCTTGTTACTACAGAATTTGCTGAACAGCCATGGCTTACAGTCAATGGACATAAGATGTTAAACCTTGCCTCTAATAACTATTTAGGCTACGCAGGAGATAAAGGGCTGAAGAAAACAATGTGTGATGCTGTGATGACGTACGGAGTAGGAGCAACAGCTTCACGCTTAATAGTAGGAAATCACTCACTTTATGAGAAAGCAGAAAGAGCACTTGTCAATTGGAAGAAAGCTGAAGCAGGACTTATTATCAATAGTGGGTATAATGCAAACCTAGGAATCATCTCTGCCTTGGTTCCTCGTAATGGCTTCATCTTCAGCGATAAGTTAAATCATGCAAGTATCATTGATGGAGCCCTACTAAGTCGTGCAAAACTGCAACGCTATCGCCATAACGATGTGAATCACCTAGAAAATTTATTAAAAAAAGTGCCATTTGAATCACGGAAATTAATTGTAACGGATACTATTTTCAGCATGGATGGCGATTTCGCTAAACTCGAGGAGCTTGTTAAATTAAAAGAGCAATATAACGCACTATTAATGGTTGATGAAGCTCATGCAAGTGGTGTATACGGAAAAAATGGTGAAGGATACGCGCATTTTCTTGACCTGCAAGATAAAATTGATATTCAAATGGGAACGTTTAGTAAAGCGCTAGGCTCATTTGGAGCTTATGTTATTGGAAAACAGTGGCTGATAGATTATTTGAAAAATAGAATGCGGGGGCTCATTTATTCAACTGCACTTCCCCCTGCTATTCTTGGTGCAATAAAGGCTGCGATTGAAAAGGTGCAACAAGATACAGAGCGCCGCTTACTTCTTCAACAAAATGCACTATTTTTTAGGAAGGCACTTACATACGAAGGATTTGACACATGCAAAAGTCAATCTCAAATCATCCCCATTGTGACGGGAGAAAACAAAAGAACAATTCAGTTTGCAGAGCGTTTACAGAAAGAAGGAATTGCTGCTATTGCAGTTAGGCCCCCTACTGTTCCTGAAAACAAAGCAAGAATTCGTTTTACTGTAACTGCAGACCATACTCGAGAAGATTTAGATTGGGCCATAAAGAAAGTTTCTCTAATTGGAAAAGAAATGAGTGTGATTCAATGAAACAGTCCACCATTATAATATTTCCCGGATGGGGAATGGAAAAAGCAGCGTTTCACCCAATAATAAAATCATTGTCTACTATATGTAACGTTTTGTGTATAGACTGGAGAGGTGTAAAAAAACTAAGTGACTTTAAGGAACGAGCAATCCAAATGCTTACTTCTACCCAAGGTACTGTTTATTTAATTGGTTGGTCATTAGGTTCCCTTATAACGCTTGAACTTGCAAGTTTGTACCCTAAAAAGGTAGACGGACTCATATTAATTGGTGGAACTAGTCGCTTTACAAACGACGTGCATAATATATTTGGATGGGAGCAACGTATCGTTGAACGTATGAAAAAACAACTACAACGCAATAAGGAAAAAACACTTACTGCATTTTATAACGCTATGTTCACTAAATCTGAAAAAGAAGAAGAGTTTCATCACCAATTTATTGAAGTTGCTCAGCGTGATTATCAAGGAGACAGTACGTACTCCCTCCTTAAAGGGCTGGATTATTTACTCCAAAAAGATGTTAGAATGCACCTCAATCAAATTCAAACTCCTTGTTTGTTAATACATGGAAGAGATGATCAAATATGTTTACCTGAGTCTTCTTCTTTCATAGCTGAAAGGATTGGGGGAAAAGCGCAGCTGCGTATCCTAGAAAAAGCTGGCCATATTCCTTTTTTTACGAAGCCCCAGCAATGTACGCAACTTATAGAGAAATTTCTCGAAAAGGAGCTCATTTATGATTAATAAGCAACTCTTAAAAAAAAGGTTCAATAATCATGCTAAAACTTATGATGCTTATGCGGATGTACAAAAAAGTATGGCAAACCAATTAATAGATCAACTTTCCACCAATTTCTTCGACCAAGAAATAACTATTCTTGAAATTGGCTGCGGTACGGGTTATTTAACACAATTATTATGCAAAAAATTTCCTAAGGCTATCATTACAGCAGTTGATTTGTCATCAGGAATGATTGAGTTAGCAAAGAAAAAAGTAATGGAAGATCGAGTTTCTTTTATATGCGGAGATATCGAGGAAATAAGTATAGAAAGACATTATGACCTTATTATTTCTAATGCAACATTTCAGTGGTTTAATAGTCTTCATACGACAATAAAAAAATTGTATAAACAACTTAAGCCTAAAGGCAACCTGCTATTTTCAACCTTTGGAAATCTTACATTTCAAGAGCTTCATACATGCTATAGTCATGCGAAACAAAAGCTTGGTCTTTCCAGTAACAGTTCACCCGGACAATCGTTTTTTTCTCTTGAAGAGTTGTCTCAAATTTGTGAACAAGTATTAGTTCCATCGAGAGAGCATCCGTTTAAACTATCAAAAATAGAGCAACTAGAGGTTCAATACTTTCGGACGGTTCAGGCATTTTTTACATCAATTAAAAGAATTGGAGCAAGTAACAGTAATGAGGAAAGCTACTGTCAACGCCCTTCTTTTTTTCGTGAATTAATCAATTTATATGAAAATAATTATTCTGATGAGAATGGAGTAAAAGTAACTTATCATTGCTTAATATTTAATGTTATAAAAACGAACCAATAGCTAATCCTGCCCTGGTTATTCTCTAGAAGTAATCGATTGCAATTAAATAAAAAAATTTAATACAAGAAAGTTATGATGGAAGTGTATATATACCAGATTACAATCAGCAATTATGGAACATACCAGCTCTACATCAGACCTTTATTGATATTGAACTAGCAAGGTTTATCATGAAAACTGAGAAATGTAAAGTATAGCAAATTCCCTCAGGATTTACGTTGTGGAAACAATACCTTTTTCAGTAATGTGCTCCTCTTCTATTTTATGCGTAAATTTAAGAAAATAACATATACTATAAGCAATCCGCCGTTCCCTTTGCAGGTGAATGGTCTCTCCTTTCAATGAAGAAGGTTTTCTAAAAGCACCCTCTATGGGTGTTTTTTATTTTTAAATGTATAATTTTGGAGGGTTTACACAATATTTATAAAGGGAAAGTGCCACTTTACCTTCCCCGATGTTTCATATTTTTGCCCTAGGTGTTACTTCAAAAAGGGAAGGAGAATGATAAGTGTGGAAGAATTGAGACGGTATGTTGATGTTGTTAAGAAAAATATTGAAACAATGAAAGCTCCTGATTACGAAGGGAAAGAGAAGGATTTAGAAAACCAGCAAGAGGAACTAGAGCAGTATGAGCGATACCTCAAAGCAGAAAGTATCTCACCTGAAGGTTTTGATGGAATTGTGGATGCTGCTGTAGGTTATGCATCTAAAGATATCTCTTTTTCAGAACTAGAAGAAGTGTATAATCAATTAACTAAATAGTACTTTGATAATAGATGCCTGTTGAATTACATGGAATACGTATAACTACGAAAAATGAGCACATACTGTACCTAATCAGCTTGCTCCCTTTGCTGACGAATCGTTTCTCCTTTAACATGTTAAGTTTACAAAAAACACCTGTCTCCACGGGTGTTTTTTGTTTTGAGAAAATATATTAATTTGTATACAAACTAAGTTTTATTTTACTTCTAGGAGGGGAATAAAATAGTAAATTAAATCTGAGAGGATGAGGGATTTATGATAGAGATGAAGGTAAAGAACCTTCAAGGGTCAGAACCTAAATTTAGAAAGGCTGAATCAGAATACTTAAATAAGGCAATAGAAGAATATTTCGCTCGTCGTACATATCATAATGCACCAGTAGTTGATGCACTTCGATATGTACTAACAATTGATAATAAAAGGGAACGTTTAGAAAGTGCCATTGAACTTTTTGGGGATAATATCAAAGAAGTAAATAACCAAGATATTATAAACTATTTAAATCAATGTAGATGTTATAAGGAAATAAGAGATATAGTCTAAATTTGATGCTATCTTATAAAAAAACTTATTGTTCATAAATAACCAAAAGGAGATTGGAGATATGGACTATAAACAAAAGGATTATTATATTAGTGCAAAAGAAAATGAATATTATAAGGTACTAAATGTAGTGGATTATATGTTAGAGGAAGCAAAAAGCAACAATAAATATCCTATATGGGGTGAAAAGCTAAGAACTGAGTTAAAAGAAAGTGCTGGCAATAATCTTACTCCATGGCATTTTAATATGATAATATCCACACTTTTAGATTATGTACCTGATGAAGTAAAGAATAAATCTAATGCTAAGTCACTCTGAGTGGGTGGCTTTTTATTATGTGTACAATATGTAAGTTGAAATATATGGTGAATAGCAAAAACAACGGTGGAATAGTAATATGAGTGATATTGAGATTATGGGTTCGAATCAATAATTTGGACACATCCTCTCAAAAATAAGTGTAAGAACTTAATTACATGGTATCTATAAAACTATACTAACTCCAGCCTTACATTTTTATTCGTATTTTTTCTTATATTAAGTAATTTTGCTAGGGATTAATTATAGATAGTGATGCTAAATGCACTAATTTCTATTTCCCTCTCTAATAAGAGCAGAGAATTTGCGGTTAAAGAAACACGTCATAGTAAGGTATATCAACTTATGAAATAAGGGCAAGCCAATAAAAATTGGCTTGCCTTTATTTATAGGAATAAGTACAAAAAAAGAGCTTTTTTATTACTGTCTACTTGACAGGAGTTACTCCACTCCTTCCTCATACCTTTTTTAAAACTAAAAAAGAAACTATTTATAAATAAAACCTGCTGCTTTTTTATTTATTAGGCCCAGCAGGAACTGAAATGTCCTCAAGAGCTTTCCCTGTTTCTTTATTTGAAGTATTACTTACTGCTAAATCTCCCAAAGAAACCATTCCGATCAGTTTTCCATCCTCTACAATAGGAAGTCTGCGTATTTGATGCTGAGACATGATGTCTGTAGCCTGCTCTACAGACATGTGTTTTGTACCGGTAATGACATCAGTAGTTATCATTTCAGATATTTGTGTATTCGCATTAAAATTATTAGCTAATCCATTGACAACTAAATCACGATCCGTTATTACTCCTATCAGCTTATCATCTTCACAAATTGGAATAACTCCTACATCTACATTCTTCATCATAGTAGCTACCTCACCACAAGAACTTTTAAGGTTACAGGTCTCAACATTTGAGGTCATCACTTCTGTTATATTCATAGCAAATCCTCCTTTATTTAATAATCGTCTTACTTCCTTTCATTCCCGTACATCATCTTCTAAAACGTAAACTTGAGTTTTAATACACAGCTTTAAATTTTAATGAGAAAAAACTGGGGAATAGATTAGGGAAATTCATGGCATTTTATTAGTTAGTAAAATTTTTTTTGAAAATGGATATAAATCATTTAACTATGAAGGAAGTTTATTTATGAAAAGTGTAAGAACAGTAAAAAACAGGGTGCAAATAAAAAGCACAACCGGTTGATCTCTAACAAATTTATGCTTTTTCTCTTCTCATAGCTATACTTTTACGAAAGGTTTATTTGAAATTATTTTTTCATTAAATTGAAATATTAAAATTATTATTTCAATTGTATAATTTAATAGTATAAAAACTACTAGGAAGGAATTAAACAACATGCTATGGTTTATATCTGCTTTAGGGACAGCGGTATGCTTCGGAGTAAATAATACTTTATTTAAATGGGGTGCCCTTCAACATTTATCTAAAGTATGTATTCAACTTTTCTTTTATTGGATTTCTTTTTTAATCCTCTTATTATTTACTCTTATTAAAGGGAATTTTGAATTTCACATTTTTACTATTTTAACAGGGGCACTAATCGGTATCTTAAATGCCAATGGCAATATCCAAATGTCGAAAGCCTTTGAGAAAGGACCTGCCAGTATTACCTCTACCATTATTGCGATGAATACAGTCATTGTTGTTCTAGCTACATCTTTATTATTTCCTCAATCCATTCCTTTAACAAATTGGATTGGTATTATCATTATTATACTGGCAGCTTGTATTATTCAGTATCAACCAAACAAAACGGCACAAGTAGAGTATAAATTATGGATTTTAAGCTGTTGTTTAGCTCTTCTATCTATTGGTACAGTGGGGGTTATTATGAAATTCAGCACGTATCAACACTTTAGTATGGGTGAAATGCTAGTTTCAATGTATGGCGGAGGAGCTGTCTATTTAAGCTTGTTAGCTCGGAAAGAACTTAAAAAATTAACTACACATAAAATCGAAATAAAGATAGGTGTACTAGTTGGTATATTAAGTACGATTGGTTACAGCTGTTATTTATTTGCCTTAAAGGAAGGTCCATCCAGTGTGGTTTATCCGATCATTAGTTTAAATTGTATTGTTGTTTTAATTGGGAGCTTGATTATTTTTAAAGAAAGGCTTAAGAAATATCAATTAATAGGAATTATTCTTACTCTATGCGGAGTCGTGTTAACTAAGATATAAGTTTTGGTACCAATATCGAAATGAGAACCAACATATAGTGAAATAAAAGCACTTCCCTTTGTATGGTGGGTGACTGAAGGTGTATATAGTATACATAGAAAAAAACAGAAAAACTCCCCCAATACTTTAAGGGAGTTTTTCTGTTTTTAGGAGTTAGCTAAGGAATGATTCATCCATCTTGAGTAGTTTACTCAAGTTATTGATAACTTATGTACTGAAAAGAAAATCCTACCTGATTTGCAAAAGGTAGGATTTTCTTTTCAGTACATATTAAGGGTGTAATTGCTTGTTACTTACATATCATTTAATATTTTTGTAGATATTTATTATAACCTATCACATCATTTTAAGATAGTAAAAAATGAAAACGGTTACTTGGTATTAAAATTAAAAGATTTATTTTTTATTTCATACTGATAAAATCCATTATATTAAGTAAATATAGATGAAATGTGAATACAATATAAATACTATTTAAACTATTGTTTGTTAAAATACATTAATAATTACTTCTTTTATGAAAGTGTGTTTTTTAAATTAATAATTTTAGAAACTGCCTGTTCAGCTGACAGAAGTGCACCTTCAAGATGTCCACCATACTGTGAATTTGTCTCTGTACCACCAAAAATAATTTTCTTTTCCCATCCCCCTACTTTTGGAGGTTCACTGTATATAGGGAAATCTCTAAGAGGGTTAAAGTCTTCATCAACAGCCGTTTCGGAATCTGTGGCCCAATCCTTGTACAGTACTGAACTTACATTTTTGGCAGACGGACCAAAGAGCCTAACTAATTGATCAATGACCAAATTTAATATTTTATCCTCGCCCAATTCTTACCGCATTCTCGCAGGTATTCCTAAAAAACCAAATAATGCACCAGATCCCACATCGGGAGAAGCGTCATGAATTTCTTGCAAAGGTCCAACCCAGCTGGATACGAATCCAGAGAGCCCTAGTTCCCTCCAAAAGGGCCGATCATAAATTGCAACGGCTTTAGCCTGTCCCGCCATCCACGTAGGTTTGTTTACAAAATCAAGGGGTATTGTATCAAGGGTTCGACAGAATAGACACAGGTGTATATAACTGGGAACAGTCCGCTAACAACTAAAATGTAAGTAGGTGTTTAACATGACAAGGTATACAAATGATTTAATTCAAAGTTATATAGACTCCCCAGAAAAGAAGAGTAAGCTATATAAACGTACATTATTTATCGTTGGCCTTTCACAAATCTTTGGAGGAGCCGGTCTTGCTGCAGGAATAACTGTAGGAGCGATCCTTGCTCAACAAATGCTTGGTACAGATGCAGTTTCAGGATTACCAACTGCTATGTTTACTTTAGGATCAGCGGGGGCTGCTTTAGCAGTTGGAAGGCTTTCGCAACGATATGGACGTCGCTTTGGTCTAGCAACAGGTTTTATAGTAGGTGGAATGGGAGCAATTGGAGTTATCTTTTCAGCCATTATAAATAGTATTTTTCTCTTATTTGCTTCTCTTCTTATTTATGGAGCAGGAACAGCAACTAATTTACAAGCTCGTTACGCAGGTACAGACTTAGCAAGCGCAAAACAACGGGCAACTGCAGTTAGTATGGCCATGGTTTTCACCACATTTGGAGCTGTTGCAGGCCCAAATTTAGTTAATGTAATGGGACAATTTGCGCTTTCAATTGGTGTTCCGGCACTTGCAGGACCTTTCATTTTAGCAGCAGCTGCATATATACTAGCTGGTCTTGTCTTTTTTATTATGCTTCGTCCAGATCCATTACTAATAGCAAGAGCAATAGAAGCAAATAAACAAGAACGTGACACTCAACAAAATTCAACAAATACTGAGCAGTCAACTAACAAAAAAGAGTGGCAGTTGGTGCAACAGTTATGGTACTTACTCAAATCGTAATGGTTGCTATCATGACCATAACACCTGTACATATGGGACATCATGGTCACAGTTTACGTGAAGTAGGAATTATCATTGGAGCTCACATAGGTTCAATGTATCTTCCATCGTTAGTTATAGGAATTCTAATTGATAAGATTGGCCGAACTGCTATGACGATTGCTTCTGGAGTCACTTTACTTTTAGCAGGTCTGGTAGCAGCTATAGCTCCAAGCAGTTCAATGAGTTTTCTAGTCTTTGCTCTTTCTTTACTTGGATTGGGATGGAACTTAGGGTTAATAAGTGGAACTGCACAAATTGTCGATGCTACGGAGCCATCAACACGTGCTAAGACTCAAGGTACTATAGACGTTTTGATTGCATTAGCAGGAGCTTCTGGTGGGGCTTTATCCGGAATGGTTGTAGCTCATTCAAGCTATGCGATTCTATCGTTAAGTGGAGGTATTTTATCTTTAATCTTAATTCCAGTTGTAATATGGGCACATGGAGGAAAAAAAGAGCGTACGCTTAACATAAATAAAGAATTTTAAATACAATATAAAATGAATGAATTAGTTTTTTTCCAATTAGATTAATGAAACATAAAAAATCTTAAAAGGTATGCGTATTAAAACACATGCCTTTTAAGTGAGCTTTCATAAAAAACCCCAAAGTATAAATATCGGATAATGAATATAGGGTTTGTCGAAAATTATTTTATCAAATAAATGCCGACCATTAAATATGGAAATACAATCAATTAAATGGATTTACTTAGATAATATTAGTGAATTAGATACAATTACATAATTAGAAAGGCGTGAACAATGACTATAAACTATACTTTTACGGAGGAGAGGGTTAATTTATAGAAAAATAAAAAGCACTTTGTTCATTGTTTTATGTTTTAGT
Source organism: Priestia aryabhattai (assembly GCF_023715685.1). Taxonomy (NCBI): domain Bacteria; kingdom Bacillati; phylum Bacillota; class Bacilli; order Caryophanales; family Bacillaceae; genus Priestia; species Priestia aryabhattai. The sequence continues at coordinate 938,402 of NZ_JAMBOQ010000003.1, read as the reverse complement.
ATCGCCTTTGTCCTGATTAAGATCGTTATTGGATTTCTTCAGTATTTGATTTAATTCTCCTGTATCCCCTTTTGCATTGATGATTTCAAATATTTGATTTAACCCCTCGCTCGTTTGATCATCATGATCTCTCATCATCTAACCTCCTTATAAGATTACTACTATCATTTTCCACTTTATTAAGAATTATGTTTCTTATTGAATAATATCAAGGTAAAGTTCATTTCACTGTAACTCTTAACATAAGTTATTATGGTCATATTCAAGGTCTCATGAAGTAAACGTTCTTATTAAATATGACGATATACCGTATACAAAGTTAGTTTGCATAAAACATGTTACATGTAGCAAAAAAGCACAAACCTGTTGGTCTCCAACGAGTTTATGCTCCTTCTCTTCCGTTAGTTATACTTTTACGGACGAGATATTTAAATCTATTGTAAGATGTTAAAATAATTATTATCGTTAACAAAATAAAAAGAAAAAACTACTGAACAGGGATCAGTAGTTTTTTCTGCTCTATTGCAGTAAGGATTTTCGCTGATGCCTCATGGCGTCTTGAGTAGTTTGCTCTGGTTACGATGTTTTAATTCATATAAAAAGTATAAATAACCCATGAATAAGTGCATTCAAGGGTTATTTTTGTAGGTGCGTTGAGTTCCTTTTTAAATTATATGCTTTGACTCTGAATAGGAAACTTTTTAAATCTCCCTGATCTATAAAATCAAAAAGCTCTTAGAATAAATTGTTCTAAGAGCTTTTGTGATAAAAAACATTCATGACAGGTACCCAAAGCTTATACATATAGTAAGAGATAAATTGAATAAAAAGGTGATTATTATTTTTCGAAAAATACCGGTTATTCTTGTTGGAAGCTTATTATTAAGTATAGGAATTAATGGATTTTTAGTTCCTCATTATTTGTTAGATGGAGGAACAATTGGAATTGCTCTTATCCTTCACTATTATTTTGAATTTCCTACAGGTGTAATGATTATTATTTTGGGTTTTCCATTATGTTGGTTTGCTTGGGTTTATGAAAGAACTTATTTTTATAATAGTTTTTATGGGTTAGTTATTTCTTCTTTATTGATTGATTGGTTAGAACCTATTAAAGATCAGTTTCAACTTTCTGTTTTTCCTAGTGTGATTCTTGGAGGGATATGTATTGGAACGGGGGTTGGTCTTATGCTTCGATACGAGACAAGCACTGGAGGAACAGATTTACTAGCCCAACTTATATCAAAGGCTTTTTCTCTAAACATAGGAATGGTTATTTTAATTATAGATGGTTTTATCATCACAGCAGGTCTTCCTTTATTAGGTCCTAAAACGTTTCTTTTTTCATGTTCGACAATTTTTATAGGTGGATTGACGACTTCTTTAATTACTAAAAAAGAATAATTCGGATTATAAAATTAGTATCTTCTATCCTCCGTTTTTTGCACCTTCTTGACTTTTATAAATTTAAAAGGCCCTTACAACAACTCTGAGATTGACCAAAGGGTTCTTTTTTATGGTTGGTTCCTAGAGAATCCATTATGGAAACTAGACTTATATATTTTTTTGGATTTTCACTTTGTAGATTCTAAAAAGAAATTAGGCTTTTTCATTGTGTTTACCTTTTGTGCTATAGTAATTTGTACCAATGACCCCTGTAATAATGATAATTGATCCGACTAAATGATAAAGATGAAATTGTTCTTTCAAAAAAATCACTCCTGCTAAGATTGTAATGAGTGTAGCAAAATTACTGAAAACACTCATCTTAGATGCTTCTATTTTTGATAAGGCGTAATTAGAAAGATAGGACGTAACTAAAGATGATAATAAACCCAGATAGACAATTGCAATCACAAAATCCAGATGAACAAATGGCTGTATAAATTGATGGATAGTGTTATTCATTAGATGATTTGTCAATGCTAACCCATTAAATATAATAAATCCAATCAACGTACAGCACAAGGTATTGATCTAAAGCAATTAGAAAAAATATTCAATGAAGAAGAGATTAAATTTTTTTATACAATGCCACGCTTTCATAATCCTTTAGGAACGTCATATAGCAAAAAGGACAGGGAAGCTATTTTACAGTTAGCTTATAAATACAATGTGTTTATTATAGAAGATGATTATTTAGCAGATTTTGAATATAGCACAAAGAATGATCCTCTTTTTGCAGAGGATATCAAAGAACAAGTTATCTACTTAAAGAGCTTTTCAAAAATCATGTTTCCGGGTTTAAGAATTGGTCTAGCTGTTCTTCCTACCACTATTCTTAACATCTTTCAAAAATCCAGAATGACAACGGATATAGATAGCTCTATGATTTCACAAGCTGCACTATATCTTTATATAAAAAGTGGTATGTTTGAACATAATAAATTAAAAGTAAGTAGTATTTACCATAAACGTGCAAAAGTTCTCCATCAACCACTACAAAATCATCTGGCTAATTACGAATCATCATCAGAAATAATTATGCACGGTCATATTTTGCTACCTAAACAAGTAAATATGAAGTCACTTATTCATCATTTACATGAACAGCATGTATATTTGGATTCAGTTGAAAGTAATTATCTAGCCAACTTTTACAAAGAACGGGTTTTAAAGTTAAATGTTTCAAATGTTGAAAATCACCGAGTTGAAGAAGGAGTCAAAAAAATTGCAAGTGCTTTAAAAAGAAGAGACTTAAAAGTATTATTCTTGTAATGATGTATATTTTTCTCACGTGTCCTTTATATTTTATTTTCCCCCTATAAACCCTTGATATTACTCAATTTATAGAGGGAATAATGTATAGTATATACAGCTCAAAAACAGAAAAAACCTATCTCTTTCCAGTCAAAAGAGGTAGGTTTTTTCTGTAACAAATGTTAAGTTGTATGAGTCGATGTTTGATTACATCTTGAGTAGTTTGCTCACTATATAAGAAAATAGTATGGCCAAGTTACATAATACTAGTCCATACTATTTTCTTAAGTTTTGGACAACCCTGTTAAAATAGGTGTTGTTGCCAAAATTAAAGCAGATGTTGTGGGATCAGCTGTTTGTAAGCCTCTAAAAAAAGACCATTGGTTAATAAATACACCAAAACACTAAGAAAAATAACTGCAAGAAGATCTGATTTATTTACACTCTTATTAGTAAACAGAGCCAGGCACTGTTCGCCATTAGTGATAGGTGGGAAAAATGTATCAGTCCCCTGTCATTCTTATTATCTTTGAGCTAACGTCTAAATACGCATTAATGCGCCATTAGGCTTTGGTAACTCTTGAGCTGTTATCAGATTCATTTTACAAAAATGTTCAAAAAATTGTTGTGCCTGCTCTCGTTCCTTTGGATCACTTTTTAACGAAACTATATCAAGCAACATTTGAGCCATCCATGAATTATCAAAATAACGGTATTTACCTGTATTCCACGTCATTTTTTCTGGGAATTTTCCGTTTACATAATATTCCCAGAAAAGCATCTGATCCGATTCCTGCTCTGTAAGTTGGAGTCTGTATTTTGAATGAGCAGGAATATATCCATCTTCACAAAGCTTACCGATAAAATCTTCATTCACCATATAGACACCTAAGATACGTCTGTCTTTTTCAGGCATGCTGGAATCTATTGCTGTTAACAAGACAGCGCTATTTTGGTGCAAGCGGATGGGTTTAGTTGGCTTCCCCTTATTATTACCACTTTTTATTACGCCTGAAAAAACCTTCCACTCTGAAAAAGAACTATTCTGTTCTTCTCTGTCACACCAAAAAACCATTTGTGATTCGGGATGAAGTTTATGATTTTTCATAAGTTTTTCATGTCCCCAGCGAAGTTCCTGGTTTTTTCGTTGTAGTTTTTTTTCCTCTTCCTTCTTCCATTCTTCCTCCTTTCGTTCCATTTCCTTTTTTTGTATAATTTGTTCAAGTGAATTAGCAACACTTTTATCATGCAGTTTTAGGTGCTTTCCAAATACATCGGGGAAAACAAACTTTTTATTTTCCGATGCAAAATGTATTTCAATACTAGAATCATTATATTTAACTATACTACCCGTGCCAAAATGCTTGTGTGTAACTTTCTTATTAATTAGATTCATTATTCTAGACCTCCTTGTAGAATAAAAACTCGGTTACTATTAGATAGTAAATTGATAATTTTATTCAACTAACTTACCTTTCAAGCTCACACAACTGTTTTAATTTTTCTTCGGTTTAAACAAGGATATTGAAAAAACGTGTCCATAATTCTAGCTACAAAAAAATAAAGCGGAATTCAAAATACGATCAACAAAAACAATTGTAAAACTATTATAACATTTTTTGAAAATATTACAAAATTTTATTGACAATATATTTTAATGTGAGATAAAATGAAGTTTTATTATCTATAATTACTTTAAATAGCTATGAAACAAAGGCCTCCAAAAAGTCTCGAAACTTCTAGAAACCCGCTATAAATAACCACTTGATTACCGGTGATAAGTAGAATGATTCCACGATTAAACTAATCTCTTAACTAACCCTTATTAAGTTAGAGACTTAGTTCAGGAGCGTACTACTACAGTAAGTGTTACAAGTAAAAAGCATAAAAAGCAAAGGAAGACATGAACATTATTAGTAATACACACGAGGCTATTATCTCAAGGGATATGTTCAATGCTATACAAAATCAAATGAAACAAAGAAAAACGAGACATTTGTCGCCAGTAAGTGTAAATGATAAAACTTTAATAATATATAAAATACTTTAGTATTTACTTATCGAATTACGGGAATTATGGGAAAGGTAGATTTCTATATAAGTAGAATCGATTACAAGATTTATTTTTAAATTTGTATGTATATGAATCTACAAATCTGGCCAGACCAATAACGTATTCCCCCTATTCCCTTAAATTTGAAAATCCTTTGCCTATATGGGCAAAGGATTCTTTTTTTATATGTAATTGATACTCAAGGTGCAAAGTCTTGAAGTGCAATAGAAAGATATACACAAAAAGAAATAACGCATATAGAAACAAAATGTAACGATAAAAAGATGAATTTTTGTTTGCCTTTGATAAAGAAAGAATAAATAAATCCTAGGATTGTAACTAAAGTTAAAATAGGCACAGTAACCTTAATTACAGTAACAAAAGCACTTGATGTAATAACTGATAAAAGAAACAATCCAATTATACCTACATACAAAATTATTGAAGTGACTAAAGAGGCTATTGATACTTTTAAAGCATTTTTTAAAAAGTTCGCCATATGATTTCCTCCTATTTTTAGCACCGCACATTCACTATAATACACACTGGAACAGGAAACAATTACCTTTTATCTCGATGTGTAATTTATTCCCATTTACTCTAACGTGATTTTCTATGCAGGAAGATATTTTTCTCCATATTGATATGTTATTGTGGAGGAAGGAACAAATAAATTATTTGGTCTCTTTGTACCTGAAGTTTCCTCATAATAGAAAGGGCTAGTCTATTTATGAGTATAACCGAAATTAAAAAAATGCTTAGTACTCTAATTCAATATGAAGATAGCACCATTACCCATGTTATACCTGGATTAATTGAATTAGTTTATTTTAAAGGACTCAAAGCTTTCAATTGACTACACTTGTTGATGAAAATGTTTCACCGTATGAGGATATAGATAGTACTTCAGAAGCTTTATATATAATCTTAAATCCCATAAAAGAAGAAGACCTTTAATAAGGTCTTCTTCTTTTATAGCATTTACAAACTTAATTAACATAATGTGTTTTTTCGGAACACCTTTAGATTTAGATAGGGTAGTTTTTTTAGCTTTTAAGATGTATTATATATATATCTTAATTCACCATGATGACTGCTCTAGACACATATTGTCGCAAGTAAAAAAATTCATTAATTTAAAGGAGCTAGAACATGGACATTAGTAGTATAGCTAAATGGATTCCTGTTCCTTATTTTCAAATTAAGCAAGATGGCACAATTCTAAATTCTTCAAATATAACTCATTCATATTTTCAACCTACCTCTAGCATATGGAATATTATTTATAAAGAAGACCGAAATAAAGCAATGTTATTGCTGTCACAGAGTACTAATTCTCATCCTGTAACCCAATATCTCATTTTACAAACAATTAACAAGTTATTTATGTATTTCAAATGTACGATTAAATGGCAGGGCGGTATAGGTCATCTAGTATGTACAGAAGCCAAAGATATTAAAGTTCCATCTGTTTTATCTGTTCAAAAATCTTTAGTAAATACTCAAAAAAGGTTAGAAGAATCAGAAAAGCATTTAAACAATGTTACTAAGATACTCAATATGAGCAAACACTAAGAATTGTTTCCCCATACCTTTTCCCCTGTGCCCTGGATGAATTCCAATAAAGTGAATATATGCTTCATTCGTGTAAGACTGAGATAAGAATCCAGTTAAAAAGCCTATAATTTCACTCTCTTCTTCAACAATAAAGCTAATATTTTTAAAATAATCAAAAAAAAGCTTTGGCAACAAGTTAGACATTTGTCTTCCGCTTCACCAATCATTAATTAACGGAGATATTACATAATAACCTGATCCTTTTACTAAACGAACTGTCATTGTGATCCCAGCCCAATTTATTTATGAATTCACTTGAATTAATGCTATCACAGGAAGAAAATGTTATGTTGTTTATTCTTTTTCTTGCCAATGAATGCTAATACGAAAAGTGAATAGAATATAAAAAATCAGTTACCATAGTCACGATTATAGGTACTAATAAAAAAAGCTCTTAAAAAGAGCTTTTTTAGATGTAACATATGTTGAATGTAATTTTACCATCCTTTTTGATTTCTTAATGTTGTAATATGAGCAATATGATGCTTTCCATGCCAAGCATAAGTAGCTATCAATTGCTCAATAGTTATTTCACCGTTTTCAGGATGTTGGACAATTTTCCTCAGATCTTTTTCATCAAGTGAGTTTAACAATTTATGAAGACGCTTATGTAAGGCTGAAAAAAGTTGGAGGGAAACTTCTATAGGTAAATCATTATCAGGCAGAGTTGCCCAGGCGACTTCATCATATGGCTTAATAGTAGGATCTTGCTCTGTTAAACCTAATTTAAAACGAATATAAGCATTTAAATGTGAGTCAGCTAAATGGTGTACAACTTGACTTAATTTCCAACCACCTTCTCGATAAGAGGTAGCTAATTGCTCTTTTGTCAGTCCTTCTACAGCATCAGCTAATTGTTTTGGTGCATCTCCAATGTCACTAATCCAACCTTGAATATCGTCTTTCTGGATATTTTCTTTCACTTTAAATTTTCCAATAGGATATTGATTAAACATATTTCTTCGCCCCTTTCTATTTTTACCAATATCTATTATAACAACTTTACTTATGTGTAAATTAGGATATCTGGAATTTATTCATTCAGATAAAGTACTGGAAATCATGAATACCGTATACAACCCTTGTTAACATAATGGATTTTTTCAGGAATCAAGCAACGATACTAACAAAAAATCACTATTCTCCCATTTCTTCTAAATGGATGAGAGAATAGTGATTTCGAAAATCTTTAGCCTTGCCGTTGGCAATCACCTATTATTTAATTTCGATTGCAGAAGCCTTGTTGTCCCAGTCCGAAGCCATATTAGCAGTTTTACCATACCAATCGGAGTGTCTAAAGGAAACTCCTTTCCCATACCCTTGAGATGAAGTATGCTCCCACAGCGTCGTGGAATAGCTTGAAGAAGGTGATGCCGTACTTAAGGATGAAATTCTGTCATTCCAGCTGGAGGGCAAGTTTTTAAACCCGTCTCTCCAATAAATATACTGTCCACCTTTATTTTTAGACTCATAGAAATCGGTACAACAGGAACCACTGCCCATCATAGTGACTTTGTTTTGAAGTTTCTGTTTATCTTTTTCAATAAATGCGTTCAAAGCTTCCCTGCTCGTAAATCCATACGCCAACCAATCACCATTTTTATTCTGTTTAGGTAGAACCATGGTTACTTTTATGTCTGTGTCGGAAATGTTATTCGCTTTAGCCTGGGAATTCACATCTTTTCCATCCACAGTTAAATAGTGGTACGATTTAATTGTATACTCTTTTTCTGCATACGCCGCGCCCGTAGACACTGGTATAAATCCCATCACAGCAAAAAGACAACATAGTGCGGAAAGACAAAGTTTTACTCGCAAATTCTTCACTCCCGTATTATTTTAATTTAGATACTTTAGTAGGAAAAAGTGGACTGATGTTAACAGTCCCTGCGTAAAATCTTGATGGAACAGCCAATACCGGCTTGTAAACCAATGGATGAATCCCACTTTTATTACTTATATTAGTACTTTTTCTATTTTTACAGTGGGACGTTTATAACCAGCTATCCTAATCCCCCCTAACTTTAATATGCTATATACAGAAAAAACCAAATACATATTTCTGCATGTTAAATATAATGAATATTCGAAGTATAATGAAATGCCAATACTACCAAATTTCAAGTTAATAAAATTTATTGGTTTTTTTACATAAATTTCAATTTAATAATGAGATAAATATTATTTGTTGAATTTTATAATGATTTTTATTCCAAATAGAATAGTTTAGATCTTTATTTATGTGATATGAAGGCAATCTTCTTTATTTTTTATAATAAAGAAGGCCCAAAATAATCAATAAAATAACCAGACCAAAAGAACTGAATTTTTATTCATTTTTCTTTTTAATAAGTAAATTCAACTCGTTTACATAGCTAAATAACGGGGTTAGTTATTACTCTCTTTATAGAAAAACAACCAATTTGCCGACACTAAGTGTAAATAGTAAAACTTTTTATATTTCGTAAACACTTTAACATTTACTTAAATTACTTTATTACTTTAAACAATGTATCTTACCATTTAGCAAAATAGATTTATTTACAAATGATAAATATTTTATCTTTCCTGTATATTAATCTATAAAACTGGACAGACTAATAACGTATTCCCCCTATTCCAATAAATTTGAAAATCCTTTGCCAATATCAGCAAAGGATTCTTTTTTATATGTAAATATTTCCTAAGGTGTAAATCCTTGAAAACTAACAGTAAGATATATACCAAATGAAATAGCACATAAAGAAACAAAATGTAATGTTAAAAAAGGGATTTTCTGTTTACCTTTGATAAAGAAAGAATAAATAAACCCGAGGATTGTAACTAAAGTTAAAATAGGTACAGTAATCTTAATTACAGCATCAAAAATATTCGCTGTAACAACTGATAAAAGAAACAAGCCAATTATAACTACATACAAAATTATCGAAGTGACTAAAGAGGCTATTGATACCTTTTTTGGCAGTACATTGATAGAAATGTGCGAAGCAGCTAGGGAGTATGTAAATGATACTGTTGAAGTTCATCAAGTAGTGAACTTAGGTAAACGTAAAGGAGAGTGTCATTATTTAATTATTTTAAATATAAGCCAGGATCTAGATGATTTAGGAGCACCCGTAGAAAATAATTATAGATAATGAAAAGCTCTTCATGGCATATTCATATAGGCGAGAAGAGCTTTTTTGTTCCGGTAAAACTCACATTATGTTAACTAAGAATTTATGCTATATTCACTTCCAAAAGCAGAGACCGATGGGCCCTGCTTGTTATTTGATTATCACTTTTCCCACCATTCCTTTATTGAAATGGTACCTACATATCAGTTCATATGTACCAGGATTTTGTGGTTTTACAGTAATGGTTTTTTCTTTTCCCGGCTGGACTTCAGCGTCAATTCCGAGCCTTTCCACTGTGAAGGTGTGCTCTTTCTGACCTTCATTTTTCAATATCAATGTTGTTGTTCTTCCATTCGGGATAGTGACGACTTCCGGATTAAAGTAATCATCGTTCAACTGAACCTCAATCGCTTTCTGTGTTACCACGTCGGATTCGGCCAAAACGCCGAGTGAACCTGAAGTTATCACAACCATAACGACCGCAAACAAAACGACTAATCCCGTTAACCACTTTTTCATAGACATTTGCAATCACTCCTTTCATAAGCCATATTCTTTTCCAATTCATAAAATAATATCAATATTTTTTGTGAATTAAGTATTATTTTTTCCTTAATCACAATTTCCGGAAAGTACAAATAGTTAGGAAAGTTGGGGAATCATGAGTGCTAAGAGAAGAAAATAGCAGGCGTAATCAGGAATGGATAAGTTTTATGAAAGAAGCTTCTCAATTAGGTCTCTCAATTAGGTCTCTCAATTAGGTCTCTCAATTAAATTGCCTAACTTTATAAAATAGTATTGATACTAATAGAACAGTTCCAATCATATTCTTATAAGAGAAAACAATAAAAAGGAGTGTCAAGTTAGTTGATAAAAGCTAAGGTTAGTTTACGGCCTATCGTTAGTAAGATAAATTTACCTACCGTTTTGAAAACAACTATACTTCCGGGTGACTCATTTGAAAGCTTATTTATTGCAACCCAAGTAGGAGAGATCTTTTACATAAGAGACGAAGCTATACGGACTTTTTTAGATATTCGCTCACGAATCATAAAATTAGGTACTTCTGAACCAGGTGTTTCTCGTGGGGGATATGATGAACGGGGATTGCTAGGGCTAGCGTTTCATCCAGAATTTTATTATAACGGTCTGTTTTATCTTCATTACTCAGTAGCTGGAACACAAGGACCAGGTGCACTTTCCGAACATTTTAAGCCTAACCCGTGTGATCCTAAAACTTCAAACCTAAGGTGGGTAAATAGAGAAACTAAGTATGACCATATTGATACAGTGGAAGAATGGATTTTCCAACCAAATGGTCAACCTCAAAAAAGACGGACGTTACTTAACTTAAGAAGACCATTTTTTAATCATAATGGTGTCAACAGCTTAAACTTTTCACCTGAAACTGGAAAACTTATCTTAACAATTGGAGATGGTGGATCAGGATATGACCCCTTTAACTTAAGCCAGGATGATATGGAGATTTATGGGAAAATAATTGAAATTGATGTAAGTAAGAATATATTCATCCATAATCCACCTGTAGTTACACGCTTTAATGAACTCCCCTCACCTATTCAGGAAACCCTTACGCTCATTGCCAAAGGAGTTCGCAATATAACGGGCATTTCATTTCAAAGATTTTATAATCAGTATATCAAATATGTGGGAAATGTTGGACAGGACGTGGTAGAGTCAATTTTTTCATTCGTTCATTATAAACCAATACCTGTTCCGCAACTTATTCAGGCTTCTTTAATGAAAGCTAAACCTAGTCAAGAAGGATTTATTAACCTTGGCTGGCGGGGGTGGGAAGGAAATTTTCCTACTTCGTTTATAAGAAGGTGTTCTGAAAATCCGGCTTTGGATGAGAAAATAATTGCTTATTACAATGAAGCAGTAAAAACTTCAGCGAGACGTCTTCAGCCTTTAACTAGTTATTTTCATAAAGATCCCCGTCCCAATAAATTTGGAGGAACCTCTCTTACAGGAGTTCAGCCATATATGGGAAATAAAATCCCTAGCTTAACAGGAAGCGTCATGTTTACCGATATTGCCCAGGTTAAAGAATCTCAATCTCCAGTTAGAGGAGTTTTAGCTTATACCAGGGCAGGTACAGATTATAAGCTAAATGATTTTAGTGTTGTAGAAATTGATTATAATTTTGGTTCTCAATCAGCTTACTACGTTAGTTTGGGAACGAACCTGGATCAAACCAGGCTTTATTTAGGAGTTTATGGCTCTATGAAAGTGTCTGACTTTAATCAAGGTACTGTTTTTGAAATTGTTCCATGATTTATATTTATAAAATTTGAGTGGGTATTAATTTTCTTCCAAAAATTATAGCTTAATTTTTTCAACAGCTATTTTTTAAAGGAATGAGCAAATGAACTTTCTAGAAAATAAAAAAGCCCATAAAATAATTCATTTTATGGGCTACAGTACATATCTTTAGCAAGATAAAGAAGTTTATCTTAACGAATACGACCCATTTATCTGCCATCCCTTTTTGCAATACAGCATGGATAGCATCCAGATATTCATTTTGTTGGTTAGGACCTATTCCTGTAAAGGTAAATGCGACTTATTAGTCCTCCCTCTTAATTTCCTCATATATTCAAAAAGAACAATATAGACATATTACATGTAAAAGCTGACATATCGGACAATGTTCTAACTCTCTCTTTAACCCCTTATAATTTAATAACAGTTAACCGAGGTGAAATTCATGTACTTTTTAAAATCTCTTTCAAATGAAGTAAAATCTGCGCAGCTTTATTTTAATAGATTATCTAAAACTAAGCAGCTTGTATTAGGCGCTCTTTTCGCCAGCTTAGCAGCCCTTTTCCAATCAACAGGAGGTTTATTACCAGGAATAGGAATTTTCATTAGTCCATTATCTACTGCACCCATTCTTTTTTGTTTTATAATTTCGCTCCCTCTAGGGTTTATTACCTATATACTAACAAATCTGCTTCTTCTGATTATCCAGCCAAGTGAACTTATTATTTTTCCTTTTACAACAGGAATATTGGGAATAGGCATAGGAGTTGCTTTTTACTTTTTTAAAAAGAGATTGTACATTATTATAAGTGGTGCTACCCTATTAACTCTTGGGATTATTACTTTATTATATGTTTTCAAATTTCCAGTACTAGGTCTGATGATTTCCAAGGATTTTTCTCTTTCTACTACTGGCTTTATTTTGTTATTTACTTTCCTTTATAGTTGGGTTTGGGTTGAACTCAGCTTAGCTTATTTTAAAAAATTAAAAACGTTTATTTCATTGTGAATCTCTAAATTAACCCTGTAACAGAGATAACTCGTTCAGTTCTTCCAGGTGATTTATAGGTTCTAAAGTAAATAATATCCATTTTATTTTCCACAGGTAACATCAATTGGTGTCTCCAGTACACTCCTTATGTGCAAAAGCACTAAGCCCTGTCTTATTTATAGCAAATTTCGTAACCTTTCCCGCTTTAGGATGAATCCTAGATACACGATGACCTACTTTTGATGCAGGTTTGCCACCTGGTGTATCTGGTAAATGTCTTTATTTTTACTTACTCTTAGAAGAAACTTGCCATTCTAATCCTCGTTAAAATAATGAAGAAACCGCAATCAGCTTTTCAGAAGAACGTCAATTAGGACAATCTCATCTGACCGTTTTAAGGCTCTTTTTATTATATTTTCAAATTCGACTAAACTATTTGCCTGTTCTCCTTTAATTCCAAAGCTGGTTGCCAATTGGACAAAATTTGGGTTTGTAAAAGTTACTCCATAGCTCTTACCGAACATTTTGTTCATCATTTCCTGCTCTATTTTTAATGTAGAGTCATTTAAAACAATAATGATGAATGAAAGCCCTAAGCGCTTTGCCGTCTCTATTTCAGCAAAATTCATTAAAGCTCCTCCATCTCCAGTAATACAAATAACTGGATCATTAGGGCAGGCTAGTTTAGCTCCAATTGAGCCTGGCAAAGCAATACCCATGGAAGCTAGACCATTTGATATAATGAGCTTGTTAGGGTTTTTGGGTTGATAAGTTCGGGCTATAGATACTTTATGAGCTCCCACATCTGAAATCACAATTGTTTCCTCTGAAGAGAGCTTGTCAATAATATGCAAGATATTCTCGATTGTCAAAGGCAGCAAATTGCTATCTATTTTTTTCTCTTCAATGTGATAAGATTGCTTAATTTGTTTCTGGAGATTACCAGAGGGTATCCATGGTTTAGAAGGGATATCCAGCTGATTGACTACTCGTAAAGTCTGCTTTATATCTCCAACCAATTCGACTTCTATAGGATAATATTCATCTATTTCTGCCGGTAAAGTATCTATATGTAAAATTGGTGTTTTTTCCGTGTTCCATTCTTTGGGTAACTTTTCGACAAAATCAAACCCAATTACAATAAGTAGGTCAGCTTCCTTTATGCCTGCTAACACTTCATCTTTCTCATTAAATCCAAACGTAAAGAAATTTTTTGGATGATCTTTAGATAACACACCTTTAGCCATATAACTATGGGTAACCGGTGATTGAAGGCGTTCAATAAATGTTTGAAGCTCATCCACGGCTCCCTGTCTGACAACGCCGTTACCAATAATAACAAAATGTCTCTCATACTGCTTAATAAGAGTATTGGCAGCCTGAATTGACTCCAATATAGGTATGCTTACGGGTATAGATGTAGGTGAAATAGGTTTAATGGGAACGATTTGAGTTGCTAAGTCTTCTGGCAATTCTACTACTACGGGTCCTGGCTTTTCCATTTGTGCAATTTTAAATGCTTTTCGAATAACCTCAGGAAGCGTTTGTGAATCTTTTATTTGAACACGCCACTTCGTTGCCGGTTCCACCATTTTAATAATGTCCATATATTGATGTGAATCTTTATGTTGTCTTCCCAAAGCAGCCTGTCCCGTTAATGCTACAACAGGAGAGTGGTCTAGCTTTGCACTAGATATACCTGTCAATAAATTAGTAGCTCCAGGGCCTAATGTTGATAAGCATACTCCTACTTTGTTTGTTAATCTTCCGTATACATCTGCCATAAAAGCAGCTCCTTGCTCATGCCGCACATTCACAAATTGAATCTGTTTAGAGTTGGATAAAGAATCAACAAAATCCAAGGTCTCTTTACCAGGTATTCCGAAAATATATTCAACCCCCTCATTTTCTAAACATTGAACAAGTGTATCCGTTACTTTCATATTGTCCGACCTCTCTCTAGATAGTATTCTGACAAGCTTGTGTGAAAGGAATAGCTCATTAATCTTTATCTCGTTCTTTTCTAGTTTTAACTAGCCTAGATCCTAAATATATGCAATGAAATAATACTCACTAATTATTGTTTATAGTGTTACCATTAGGCTCCTATGTTAAGTGCATTTTTTAGATAATATATAAATAATTGGATGAGTCAAAAAAATCGTAATGAAAGTACGCCCCAATGACTTTTTCTTTGTTAATTAACAAAAAAGGCTCCCTCAAAAGCTGAAGCCTTTTAAATTAAGTTATTAAGATTTGTAAAGAGGAAACATCAATGTATTATTTTTGTGCTTGAAGACTCTTTTCAAACATATCGATAATATGAAGGAACCTTTCAGCCTCTCGAAAAACATGATCAGCTAAAAGAGGATGAATAATACTTTTAATTCTACATTCCTCAATTAAATCTCTTGCTGTTTTTTTAAAGTCTCTAAGGGAAGCCACTGAAACACGATTCTGATCAAGAAATTGATCTAAAAGAGGTACCGTTTGAGATTGAGGCTTCATAGACTCTAAATCTCTTGCTTGAAAAACCAATTGATCAAAACCATGACTGAAGTTTCTCGCCATATCTACAAGTTTTCTTTCTGATGGATCAAGAAGATGGCCTATAAACTGGGCATGATCAGCCATAATTCTTAAAAAGAAGACATTTTCCTTAATAATAGCATCAGCGAGTGGTTTCAGTTTCCCTTCGTTTAATTCAATTAATCGCTTTCTAAAATAATTAGCTTCTCTACTAATATGATCAACCAACAGAGGAAAGTTATTTGAACCTGGTAGTTAACAGGTTAAGATTAAACCTAAAACTTTTCTCTTAAAAGCAAATATACCTGTAGCTGCTTGTTGAACTTCTGAATTGAATCTTTTCATTTGCTCCGGATCTGTTTGATTAGTAAATGAATGAGACCGTTGTTCAATTTCTTCAAACAAATGATAAAATTGATTTGCTTCCTGAATTAATTGTGTATCCTCACATCTAAAACCTAATCGAAGAAACAATGAGTGTTCCTTCATAATCCTTGACCAAAAACGAATTTCATCTAAGGATCGTGCAACAAATGCGTTAGTCATTATTAACCCTCCTACAATTGTCAATTAGTTTCATTCTAAGTTATTCTGCTTTATGTCTGGACATGCTTAGGCTGACATAAAAAAGCTCAAATCTTTTCAGACTTGAGCTTTTTCAATATATTCTTATATCCGATATATTATTTAGATGAATGGAACTGCTGTATAAAAAGAAGATATATTAATTAGCTCTCTTTGATTTTTAATACTAAATAGCAGGAATAGATCAACAAATGTAAATCGAGTATTGCAGCGTTATTTTTTGCTAAAAACAGGCTGGGTTTTAGGCTCTTTATACTGTAAAATTGGTTTTACTATATTTTTGAGGGATGGAATAAAAGATTTTTATTTCAGCCTTTTTATCACAAAAAGAACAGGTGCATTTAGAGTAGTGAATCTTCTTTACATGGGGGGTTTCAAGACCAATAAGTCCCTCCTTCACATGCTGATTACATACCATTAGCATATGCTTCACATTTTTCACCTCTTTTTCTTCTAGAGTTTTATATAAGCATATGAGACAAGCAATAATATTTATGAATATATAAATACAAGAGCCTAGAATTTCGAATTCTCTACTATCACCTTATAGAAAGGTATCCTCTGTAACCCTTCATTCGTGTGAGCTGATTGGGAGTCTGGCAGTACTCTATAAAGAATTATTATTAGAAAGTAACATTCTGAGGAATGTAAAAAATCCCATATACAAATAATAAGACGGATCATTTAAATTAGAAGGAGCAGCTTTTATGAAAAAATTATTATGAATGGGATTTATTTTGTTATTTTCGCTAAACATGCTAGTTGAACCAAGTAGTGCTGTCGCTGAAACACAAGAACATCGTATTAGTCAATCTGAGAGAAAGTTTGAAAATGAATTCAGAAGACTTTGGATGGATCATATATTGTGGACAAGTAATTATATTACAAGTGCAACAACAGCAGGATCAGAAGACCAAAAACAGGTGTTGGCAAGGTTATTAAAAAATCAAGAAGATATTAGGAATGCTGTGAAGCCGATATACGGAGAGAAAGCTGGGAACAAACTTACGGATTTGCTTAAGGAACATATTGTGATTGCTGGCAAGATTGTAGATGCGGCTAAAACGGGAAAGAAAGCCTTGGTGAATCAATTAAACAAAGAATGGTATAGAAATGCTGATGATATAGCAGCGTTCCTTAGCCAGGCTAACCCTTATTTAAAAAATGAAGATTTGAAAAAATTACTGTATATGCATCTAAAATTAGTGACAAATGATTTATTTGCAAGCTTAGAAAAAGATTGGGAAGCAAGAATCGTTGCAATTGATGAAGGAGTCTCACATATTATCTTAATGGCAGACACTATATCTGCAGGAGTTGTGAAACAGTTTCCAGAGAAGTTTAATAAATAATCTTAATAATCTCCAGTAGAATGCTGGAGATTATTTGAAATTTCTTCATGAAAAACTGCACCTGTAAGGGTTCTTTTGCTTGATGCCTCTAAGAAACCTTATGTTCACTGAAAAGGTACATGTAGATATTCTGCATAAATCGTCATACCCAAAGGTTTATTAAATTTAAACACTGGGTATTATCAAATCAAGACGATGTGTTAAGAGTACCGCCCGTGCATAGAGTGTGTCCTTCTTTACAAATAAAAAATGGCGCCTAAAACGGCGTCATTTTTTATTTGTAAAGAAGTTTACGGATTCTAGTGCGAAGGTTGTATTTATATGAAAAAGGTATATAGATTCCTATCTAATAGAATGTATTTTTACGCCACTATTCAAAAATTTTTTGAGTGAACTTCCCTTTCTTTTGGACAGACCGGTCCCATTGTGCTCTCTCATCTAATTTAGGTTCATATTTATGAATACAATGCACATAATGATTGTGTGGGCAATGGCTAATCTTCGATCTTCCATCATTTCCATGTTTAGAAGGTCACTTATAAATATTTTGAAGTTTTTGCACAAGAACCTCATTATGATGTATATAGTCATACCTTAAACACCTTTTAGTGAAGTGAGCAATGATAAAGAAAGTTAGAAAGATCAAATTAATTTAAGTTTAAGATGTCTCTATTGGGATAATATAATAAATAAGCTAGATTTAATGATAATCTGGTTTATTTTCTATATTCTAGGAGGCAACAAAAAATGGAACACGGTAAAGTGAAATGGTTTAATGCTGACAAAGGTTTTGGATTCATCGAGCGTGAAGGTGGAGAAGATGTGTTTGTGCACTTCTCAGCTATCCAAGGGGAAGGATTTAAATCCTTGGATGAAGGTCAAGAAGTGACTTTTGATATCGAACAAGGGCAACGTGGACCACAAGCGACAAACGTAAATAAAGCATAAGAAACCATAATAAAAAACAGACTCTATCTTCAGAGTCTGTTTTTACTTAAAAAGATTTTTATATCAAAACTTATTCAACAATAATTATAGTTCATGTTTTTTTAATTCTTCTTCAAAGAAAAAGGTACTTGGATATTTGTCGACTGTATAAGAGTATCTTTTCATGTTTTTTACATAATGACTTTTTAAGATTGTCACTAATTCATTCGATACTCTTATATTTACTATTTCTCCATTACTAAATATTTTCTCACTCATAGCCCTTATCCTTTCTCGCATCAAAAATAATCAGGGATTATTTTCTATACGTTTTTTTACGGCCTACTGTTTCTTTTCTACCTCTATTTCTCTTACGTTCTGTTTTTGCTTTTTTATTACGAAGTGGTGCCACTTCAGTCAATTGGATAGGGGTCATATTTGATTCTTTTGTTAAGAGCTTTAAAGTGGCTGACAGTAAAGAAACCGAATCTACTTCTTCTAATAACTTTTCCGCCATTGGCTTATATTCCCCAAACTCACTCTTGTCGATGGCGGTCAAAACCCGGTGAATGATTGCTTCCTGATGTCCTGCCATTACCTCACTAGAAGTAGGAGGTGATTGCCTAGACATTTTGGTTTTCGTGACATCTTCGATTACTTTTAAGTGATTACGTTCTCTCGGAGTTATAAATGTAACTGCCAATCCCTTAGTACCTGCCCGTCCTGTTCGGCCAATGCGATGAACATAGCTTTCAGGGTCCTGAGGAATATCAAAATTGTAGACATGGCTAACACCTGTAATATCAAGTCCTCTTGCTGCAACGTCGGTGGCGACCATAATCTCAATCGTATGATTCTTGAATTGACGAATCACATCGGCACGTTTGGATTGTGTAAGATCTCCATGAATGCCTTCTGCTGCATACCCACGCTTTTTTAGCCCTTCAGCAAGTTCATCCACACGTTTTTTTGTGCGTCCAAATACAATAGCAAGGTCTGGTGATTGAAGGTCTACAAGATTACAAAGAACATCAAATTTTCGATTCTCTGGAATTTCAATATACTGCTGCTCAATGTTCTTTACCGTTAACTCCTTCGCTTTTACTTTTACGAGTTCAGGAGTGTTCATAAATTTCTGGGCTAGACTTTGTACTTGCTTCGACATGGTTGCTGAAAATAGTAAGGTTTGATGGGGAGAAGAGATGCCACCAAGGATCGTTTGGATATCTTCAATAAAGCCCATATTTAACATCTCATCTGCTTCATCCAGAACAGCTGTACGAATATGATTTAAACGAATGGTTCTTCTTTTCATATGGTCCTTAAGGCGTCCTGGAGTTGCCGAGATAATATGCGGTCTGTTCTTAAGGGCTTTGATCTGACGATTAATATCCTGCCCTCCATAAATGGGTAGCGTTTTAACTCCTTTTACTTGTCCAATTCGATTTAACTCCTCAGCTACTTGAATAGCCAGTTCACGTGTCGGTGCTAAAACTATTCCCTGAATCCCTTCTTCACCAAGCTCAACCCGCTCTATAAGGGGTATGCCAAAAGCTGTTGTCTTTCCAGTACCAGTTTGAGCTTGGCCAATTAGATCTTTACCCGTCATAGCTATCGGAATAGCTTCAGCCTGAATCGGCGTAGCCTCTTCAAAACCTAAGTTATGAACGGCCTTTTCAATGTCCTTACTTAAATTGAAATCAGAAAATTTTTTCAATTGCTTTTTGCTCCTTCTCTTACTTAAATTCAGAAATGAGAAAAGTACTCTTTAACCAGAGATGTTACTTATTCATTCCTGCGTATTGTAAATCAGTGTTATTATCAATGGAAGTCTTGTTCTAACGTATCCGTACAAGACGAATTCATGCCTTATTTTATCCACCCTTCCGTGTATTTATAAATTCTTATAGGATCTATAAAGTGTGGTTTAATTTAGAAAGATATGGTTCCTACTATTTCTTTTATAAAAGGTATACTATTTAGGAGGAGGGATGATGTAGTTATGTATTATAACCATAGGAAGAAAAATCAAGAGCCCTTACCTAAAGAACGAATAGAGATTTGGGAATGTGAATCAGAAGAATGTAATGGTTGGATGAGAAAAAATTTCTCTTATCAAAATCATCAAAAGTGTCCTTTGTGTGGCCATAAAATGAGAACAGGAAAACGGCTTTTAGATGCGTCTCCTAATCCCCATCAAAAATAATTTCTGGCTGCCTTTTGGATAAATCCTTAAAAAAATTTCTGGCACTTCTTTAACTGAAAGTAAAATTCTTACCAAAAAATATGCGATATTTGCTTTATATTTCCGATATATGGTATAACTAGTTCATACCTTGTACCGTTCGTTTTACCTAGAAACCAGACATAAAACTCTGGTTTTTTACATTATACCGAGATTTTAAAATGAGATATAATATGTTTTTTGCTAGCTAGTGAAATCAAAAGTAAAAAAAAGACTCCCAGATGGAGTCTTTTTTACTCATTTTAATTATGCTACTTTATGAACGTTAGCAGCTTGTGCTCCACGTTGTCCTTGTTCAATATCAAACGTTACTTTTTGACCTTCGTCTAATGATTTAAAGCCGTCACCTTGAATAGAGCTAAAATGTACGAATACATCTTCTCCGCCTTCAACTTCGATAAAACCGAACCCTTTGTCTGCATTAAACCATTTCACTGTACCTTGTTCCATAATATTGCCTCCTGGTGTGGAATACTCCACACTTGTATTACTACCCTTGTCCAACCATACTATCTTAAGATGAAAATTTCTATGGAAGAGATTTCTCTTCTCTCAATCCTACACCGAACAAAAATAATTAATCTAATCGTAACATACAGAACCGAAGATAGCAAATACAGAAAAGTAGATAAAACTTTAAAATGGAAAAATACGTATATAAAAAAGGCCTAATTTAAAGTTTACTAGTAGTACATAAATTCAATTGACTTTCACCATTTTTGCACCTGTGTAGATTACATACAAAATAATAAGCGTATTAAGAAACCTGCTGTTTTTGTGTATATGAAATTTTTCATAAAATTGATATCTTGGGCATAATACAGGATATACGTGGTAGAGGAGGGATTGTTTGAGACTGAAGGATGGAGACTTTTATACAGATAGTAGAACCAATAAGGTATATAGATTAAATGAAGATGACAATGGCAGCTGGTACGTGATCATGCGTGATCATAAAGGTGATGATAAACCGACAAGGACATCGGGGCGTGATATGATGAGGTTGTTAAAAAGTTTTTATAACAAAATGAACGACAGTTGAACATTCATAGCTCTGAAAAAACTACCTTATCCTAGTCATCATAATAGAGGTAGTTTTTTGTTCGCATTATACTTTAAAAATAGTAGCTCAATACCTCTTGGAAAGGTACAGGTTTATGAGCACTTTTACATAGCTAGGACTAAAACAATGCTAATACTTTAATGAAACTGAATTTTTTTCCACATCCTTTTCCTTTTATTAAGAAAATGCATTCACACATGTATGACAGTTGTCATACTAGTTACTTGACGTTTATATCTTTTATTACCAGCTACTATGTCCTACTATAAATGTAAAGAAGAGCTGTATATTAAACACGGTAAAGATGTAAGGAGGAACACATGAGTAAACAAAAAACGACTGAATTAAGAAAAAATGTAGCACCTTTTGAAAAACCCAATACGAAATCGAGTATAAAGCAATTGATAAACACATTCCTTCCGTTTTTGCTACTTTGGTTTCTAGCTTATCAAAGTTTATCAGTTTCTTATTGGCTAACACTACCATTATCTATTGTTACAGCCGGGTTCGTCGTCCGAATCTTCATTATTTTCCATGATTGTTGTCATCAATCATTTTTCAAAAGCCGAAAAGCGAATAATGTCCTTGGCACAATCAGTGGGGTTATCACCATGTTTCCGTATGAACAATGGAAACGAAGCCATTCCATTCATCATGCTACGAGCAGCAACTTAGATAAACGAGGAACCGGTGATGTGTGGGTCATGACAGTTGATGAGTATGTTGCAGCTTCCCACTGGGGCCGGTTAGCTTACCAAGTTTACCGCAATCCAATTGCTATGTTTGGATTAGGTCCCATCTATCTTTTCTTAGTTTCTAACCGATTGAATCGAAAAGACGCGAAACGAAAGGAACGTTTGAACACGTATTTGACCAATTTCTCAATTGTTGCGGTGTATGCACTTTTATGTTGGGGTATTGGTTGGCAAGCTTTTCTTCTCGTTCAAGCTCCCATCCTTTTTGTAGCAGGGTCACTTGGAATTTGGCTATTTTACGTACAGCATCAATTTGAGGATTCCTACTTTGAAAACGAAGAAGAGTGGGATTACGTGAAGGCTGCAGTTGATGGTAGCTCCTATTACAAGCTCCCTAAAATTTTACAATGGGTAACAGGTAATATTGGTTTCCATCATGTACATCATTTGGCCCCAAGAGTTCCAAACTATAATTTAGAAAAAGCGCATGAGTCTACACCACCATTACAGAAAGCAACAACCATTACACTAAGCACAAGCTTGAAGTCTCTTCGTTTTCGACTTTTAGATCACCAAAATAAACGTTTTGTAAGCTTCAAAGAATTTAAGCATCTAGTAGACAATAAAAAATCGCGTATGAATTTGAATAACAAAAGACCAAACCTCGATAAAAATTGAATAGCTATACGATAAAATTGTTCAATTTTAATAAAAAAAACACCTGGATTAGTTGAACTATAACCCGAATAAGGGTTACTACATAAAAAGTGAACCTTATTCGGAATTCGGACTTTTTAACTTAAGCACTTTGTTAGCTTTTCTTACTATTAAATCATTTCTTTTGGTATTATAACTATTGTTTTTGTAAAAGACCCTGAAGGGAATTTTATCGAAATTAAAAATTGGAGAAAATAAAAAAGAATATACCTATTTTGTACGAGAACCATTTTAAATAGTGAAGTTGTTTTATCACCTAAAATTGCCTAGATAAGTTATAGCTAAAGCGACCAATATAAAAAAAGAATTGCTTAAAGATAAACAAGCAATTGAAAAGCTTATAGAAAAACACCATAAAAAAATATAAAGCTAGCTTTATTTCTAGTTTATAGAGCTAGTTAACATAAAACATATTTTCGGAAGTAAAAAAAGTCATGTTCTCACTTAAAGAACATGACTAGGAAAGAGAGTAACCTGCAGGTATACCATATATAATATGTAGTTTAAGAATGGCTTGTACTAAATAAATACCCTATTTTTTATATTAACGAATAAAATTATTCCTCTCGAGCAAACTACTCGAGACGCCGTAAGGCTTCAATCCTTTGGCTAAATAAATGTAGCAGAAAAACCTACTGATCTCTGTCCAGTAGGTTTTTCCCTTTTTAGTCTGTATATCGTATACATTCGTAGTTAACATAATCACTCCTATAGAAATCAAACACAAAAAAGAACCCTTGCGGCAGTAGGGTTCAGCTAAGGGTTCTTCTTATGGAATATGCAGCTTTTTACACATCCTTAATTTAATAACATTCAATGGATGAGTGAATGAACAAAATATGTATAAAAAGCCTTACGTTTATTCATATGCTGTAATCCCCAAAAAATTGTAGCAAATTTTATTTTTCTAGATAAAAATAGGTTCTGTACGTTCTTTCATTTTCCTTTTAGACCTGTGAAAGCTATTTACTTATTTTATGTGAAAGTCATATTTTTCTTATCTTTTATTTCTCATTATAAGCGACCTGTTATCTTCTTGTTCTCTAAAACCACTTTTCTAACCTTTATCTTCTGGCCTTCCATTAAGTTCAACTAAATAAACATAATTGTTCACATATGTAAGTTTTTTTAAAAATAAGTTCAACTTAAAAAATGGGGTGTATAGATATAAAAATTTTATGTGTTAATAAAGACTGTGCAAACTCCCTCGGTATGAATATTATGGATGGGTACCGATTATGTAACATAAATACCATTTCTATATTGTTTTCTGAAAAACCATCTATATTTGATATTGTTTTAATCTCATATTGAGATATATAATAAAAATAAGAAAAAGAAAACGTTTTCAACATTTAAATACTTTATTACTTTTCAAACTATAAGGAGGATTTAAAATGAGCCAAGTGGAAAGAAATTCTAAAGTGCAGAAATTAGTTGAGTATCAAAAATTCAATGAAGAAGAAGTTTCGAAGATGACAGATCCGCAGGTTGAATATTATCACTGGCTCTATTTTGATGATTCTGCTTATGATTATATGTAACTAAAATATAAAATGATAAAAATGGGGAAAATATCGATAATTTAGAGTTTCCTGATTCTCTTTTTATCATTTTCAGAAATTTGATTTGTTACTTGCTATCTAAAGTTAGTTACTACAATACGTATGATAGATAACAAAAAAGCACAAAAACGTTTGTTTTCAACGGGTTTGTGCTTTTTCTTTTCGTTTCATCACAAAAAATTCAAGATATACATTTCTTTGGAAAAACTAGTCTATTCATCCTCGCTTAACATAATTATCGCTGGAGACGACTCTATTTATTAATTTCTCTTATTACTATGAAATAGGTATTTATAAATATTTGTCAAAATGGTTGATACACCCCCATTAAAAAAGATTCAAAGTAAAAAACACGATAAATGGAGGAATTGCTTCGGAAACGAACAGGAGGCGTAGGAGGAATATTACATACTCTCTTTCACATTGTTGATGTAGAGTGGAGTTGGGTTCGAGTTCTTCAGGGAAAGGATGATTTCCAGGAGAGTTTTGAGGAATATCAAAGCTTAGAAAAAATTCTCCAGCTAGATACAAAATTTCAACCAGAGGTAAGAGAGTTTGTTAGGTCTTGGAGTGTAGAAAAAGAAAATAATATTCTTTATAACCCACAACCAGACGAAAGCATAATGACTGATACTTGGGGAGAAGTTATGCGTCATATGATTGCCCATGAAATACATCATATTGGACAATTATCGATATGGGCTAGGCAAATAGGAAAGAAGCCAGTTTCAGCCAACCTTATCGGTAGAGAACTTAGCCATACATTGCCAAAAATTTAATTTAACGAATTTTATTGTTAGATCTTATGTCTTGTAATCGATAAAAAAAATAATGTCTAGTCCAACAGACATTACTTTTTTTGTTGAAGAATAAACATATACATAAAGCAATGAAGACCATTGTAAATCCGAGTGTCCGTCCCCTTCCATCCGAATAAATTTCATGCATAGGCCTGCAAGAATGAACCATCGCTCCTCCTGATAAATTGCTTACCGTATATATTGTATTTAATCTGCTTCCCTCATTAGGGCTTAGAGATTGCACCCTTCTTTAGTTTGAAATCTGTGCACCTTGGACACCTAAGTCTGATAAAATTACTCCTACGATAAATCCAATATTCTCAAAAAAGAAACGCTAACCCTTTTTCGGATTAACGTTCCTTATAGTTTAATAAACTAATTTATAATAATTCTCCATACTTGACTACATAGATATAACTTTTGTTGCAACTGTTTGTTGAAATGCTTGATCATGTTCAACAATAACCATGGTTGGATTAAAGCTTTGAATTAGCTCTTCAATCTGCATACGGGAATAAATATCAATAAAATTTAATGGTTCATCCCAAATATACAAATGAGCTTTTTCACATAAACTTTTGGCTATAAGCAGCTTTTTCTTTTGTCCACCAGAATAATAAGATATATCTTTCTCAAATTGAATTCGGTCAAAATCCATCTTACGCAGGATAGATTTAAATAGTGTTTCATTAATCTCATGATCTTCAATAAACTTCGATAACATCCCTTTCAAATGAGAGGTATCTTGTTGAACATAGGAAATAATGAGACCTGAACTTAATTTGATTGAGCCTGTATGATGTATCGGTTTTCCTAGAATTAGTTTTAGAATACTGCTTTTTCCCCTTCCATTCTTTCCATCAAGTACAATACGGTCACCTTGTTCAACTTTAAAGCTAATTGGCTTATTTACTATTTGATCATCGTACTTAACAGAAACATCAGTCAAATTAATCAATTCATTTGTTTGAAGTTCTAATGGCTCTAATTTTAAAGACTCGGTTTTTTCTACATTTTTTAGCAGCTTTGACTTTTCCTCAATAGCTTTTTGTTGCCTTGATTCGAGGTTCTTCGCTCTCTTCATCATCTTTGCTGCTTTATGTCCTACAAAACCTTTATCCAACTTAGAACCCGAATTCGTCGTCCCATTTTTGGAAGATTCCACTTGATTAGACCAACCTGTTGTACGCTTTGAAGATTGTTTTAATCTCCCAATGTCTTTTTGTAGACGTTGGTTTGTTGCCTCTTCGTGCTCCTGCTGTCTATCAAAGTTTAACTTCCAAGAAGAATAGTTCCCGCTTTGAACTTCAATATTTGCTCTATTAATAGATAAGATATGATCCACGCATCCATCTAAAAAGATTCTGTCATGTGAAATTAAAATAAACCCTTTTTTCTTCCTTAAATAATCAGAGACTGTCTTTCGTGCGTCAGTGTCTAGGTGATTGGTTGGCTCATCAATCAATAGAAATTGACCCTCATTCAAAAAAAGTCCAGCAAGCAACACCTTTGTTTGTTCCCCATTTGATAATGTTTCAAAGGGTCGATACATGACCTCTGCATCAACATTTAGACAGGATATTTCACGAAGAAATTCCCAATCTTCTGCTTGGGAGCAAATCTCTTCTAAGATTTCATGAGTATACTTGCTTTTATCTGAAACTGGATAAGGGAAATAATTAAATTCTACCGAGGAAATGATTTCGCCACTATACTCATAATTTCCTAATAATAAATTAAAGAATGTTGTTTTACCTCGGCCATTTCTACCGATAAATCCAAGTTTCCAATCCGTATCTATTTGAAAGTTTACATCTTCAAAAATATTGTCAAAGCTACTTGGGTAAGAAAAAGTTAAATTTTGAACTTGTATCATTGACATGATAATTCCTCCTTTGTATATCAACACTTTTTACTTTTTATACAAAGTCGGCACATCCATCCATTCTAAATTACTCCGTATAAGTTTGATGGATATTAACGACTTATACAGAGTATTACATGCGTAACAATAGTGTCTGAATTACTCATTTCTCTCTCTCCTTTATTATTAGGCTAGAGGTACAGAATTAAAAGATATCCATCTTATCTATGAGAGAATAAAAAATCCTCCCAATTTACAATTGGAAAGATTAGTCTTTCACTTATAGTAAATAAGTGCTTATTTGCCACTGGAATTATGACAAATGAAGTATAAACTGATTTATAAAAATGGCCAGACTAACCCTATATTTTGTATTTTGAGGTTATTTATTTCAAATGAAAATATAGATTAGTTAATCATTATCCATCCATCAGTCCTCTCATAATTATATTTTTATATTAACAATTTTCTTCAAGCAATACAATAACATATATGTGCACTTTCTAATTCACATAAAACCGATTATCGGAAATCTTGTTTATAAAAAAGCCTCTACTAAGAAGCAGAAGTGGCATCATTTATTTGGTTAACTCTTTGACAAGACTAATAAATTCCATTGAGTGTTTTTGATTTTTCTTTATCTCTTTACTCTTCCAAATAGCAGTGTTGTAAGATGGGGCTTTATATAAATCTCTAAACCATTCTTCAGATATCAACTCTTCTATAGCTAATTTTAATTTTGAATAAGAAGTAAGCTTCATTAAAATACCGTAAGATAGTAGTCTACCAAATACGTCTGTAAAAGTGTGTAATTTTCAGAAGACAAATGTTATAAGATTTATACAAAACATTTCTAGTTTGGAAATGGATAGCTAATTAAAATATGTTATCATGGATAAATAAGGATATGCCATATAAAAAGTTAGATAACATAATCCTCTTTAGTAGATATTAAAAAGTGAGCTAGAAAGCTCACTTTTACCGTTCCAATTAATACTTGGTACATTCATACTAAACATAGCCCAAAGGAAAAAGTTATTTATAAAAAAACAGTCTTTTATTTCTGTTTTTTCCTTTCTCTTACCTCATTGATTGTATTTATAAATTCACGCTCAGTTACTCCTAGATAAGAGTCGCAACGACGAACATACACAATTCTAAGATTTCTGTAAGATTTGGGTATTGAAAAAAGTTGTACTAACCCTTCCCTCTCATATTTTTCCGCCAATGACCGGGCTATAAGTGTCACACCAAGCCCAGAAACTACTGTCCCCATAATCGTTTCAAGTGTAGCAAATTCCATAATTTTTGGCGATACTATCTGTTCGTCTTTTAACCATTGCTGTAGCCTTTCTCTATATTGGCAGCCTTCATTAAATAAAATGAATGGTAAGTGTATTAACTCTCTGGCAGACTGAATCTGTTTCTTACCTTTTTCATTTGCACTACATACAAGTACAATTTCTTCATCAAAAGCCGGAATTTGATCAAGCGTTGACACATTTACTGGTTCTGCTACAAATGCGCCATCTAATTGGAACTTAAGAACTTTCTCTATTAATTGTGTACTTACTCCTGATACTAGAGAAATATCTACATTTTTGTACTTATTATGATAGGAAGAAATAATTTCAGGAAACCCTACTACAGTTTCAACTAATCCAATACATAATGATCCAACGAGGTTACGCTCATCTTGAAACGCTTTGTATATTTCATCCATTAGCCTCATCATTTGTTCTCCATAAATTAAAAGTTTTCGACCTTCTACATTTAATGTCATTCCACGTCTGTGACGATGAAACAGTGGGTGTCCAATTTTCCGTTCAAGAGATCGAATGCGTGCTGTTACATTTGGTTGGACATAACCTAGCTTATCAGCAGCAAGGCTTACACTGCCGTATTCTGCCACAGCCATAAATATACGTATATCTTCTACTTCCATAAACACCCTCCTTTCCACTTACATTCATTCATTTAGGTATTAATGATAATGATATCTACAATCATTTATCATTATTTTACAAGATATTAATCCCTAGATAAAATAATGACATTCGAGCGCTACTAAAACTAGTTAGTAGGAATTACGTAAAGTTCTTAAAATGAGGTTACTGAAAGGAGGAAATCTGATTGTTTTATTTATTATTGTCTCTTGCCATTATCTTAGAGGTAATCGCAGTATTTTTTCTAAATCTCACAAATGGATTCACAAACTTTGTTCCTACTGTTTTTGCAATACTATTTTATTGTTCTTCCATTGCTGCTTATATGCTACTTAACGCCAAAGGTGAAGTAGGAGTAGCCAGCGCTTTGTATGCAGGAGGAGCAACCGTACTTGTTGTTGTCACAGGTATTATTTTTTTTGATGAAACCATTTCCTTATCTAAAATCTTAGGAGTTTCTCTTATTATAATCGGTGCGGCTTCTCTTAACATTAAAGCGAATTCTAAAGAAAGGATGACAACATAATGGGATACGTATTCTTAACGATCGGTTTAGTTTTAGGCATTTCAGGACAAATGTGTGTAAAACTATCTAAAGGCTTTAGACAAACTTTTCCCACAATAGGTGCATTCTTGCTGTTCATTACTTGTATCTATTTTATTTCTCTAACAACACGCTATTTTGAAATGGGGATCGTTTTTGCTATATGGGCAGGGCTGACGATTGCTAGTACAACGCTGTTAGGTATTTATATATTTAAGGAATCCAAAAACACAAGAAAGATAATCTCCGTTACTCTTATTATTACAGGTGTTATTATACTTAAAGTTTTTTAATATAAAAATAAGATAAATAAGGCCCTTACTTAACTTATAAGTAAGGGCACCATAGAAGGAGTTAAAAACAAGGAGGTATTGGTCATCGACCGTCCATTGCTATAGTTGGTTATTGGTAAATAGTAACAGTGTAATGAGTCATTGGATTATTGGTTATATCACTTGCCATCACAATAGTACTTTGAGTACACTAAACATTCTCCTTCTATGCCTTGAAGGGAGTCTCACCTCTTCAAGGATTAAAAATATTTATCTCCATCAAACTCTAACTCTATTTGATAGTTTTTAGCGTTAATTAAATTTGATAATCTATTTGCTTTCTTTCCGTATACTGCAATGATTGCACCTACATAAAAAAGGTATACGAGCAACCATCCTACCATGCCATTTCCCGTATTATATGAAAGTTCTTCTCCCTCAATTAATTGTAGAACCGGACCTGTTATTGCCAAGAGGTAAGCTACAATAAAACTTGTAGAAAAGGTGGTTATAGTCTTTCTCAAAATTACATAGTCTTTTTCACTTTCCATAAAGGTACCTTTTTCTAGTTATTTCTATATATTTTATATTAAACCATATTTCATGATACAAAGGTGGCTTATAAACGAAAAATCGTCTATTTGTAAATTTGTATGCGCACAAACACATTCCACCTATTGTTTGGAATTTTGTATTTTCATAATCGCGGAAGTACATATATTAAACTGGTTTGTGTTAGACTGTTACAAGCTTATTACTTTGAAAAGAAAGGCCGAAAAAAAAACATGACACAAACGAATACAGCATTTCGTGATGCACTTATCAAATCACTGCGAGGTGAAAG
This sequence comes from Priestia aryabhattai, assembly GCF_023715685.1. Lineage (NCBI taxonomy): Bacteria > Bacillati > Bacillota > Bacilli > Caryophanales > Bacillaceae > Priestia > Priestia aryabhattai. The sequence goes on along the minus strand of NZ_JAMBOQ010000003.1, from coordinate 907,691 downwards.
AGGGCATCTTCCAACGATTAACGCAATAATTGATATTAATATGGAACTTGCTTCACATAAACAAAAGGAATTACCTTATTCTATTTATCAATTAGTGAAGCATATGAGCTATTGGCAAGACTTTTTACTTGCTCTTGCTAAAGGAGAAAACCCTGAAAAACCGAAAAGTGTGAGTGAAAGCTGGCCCCAACATCCAGCCCCGCTTGATGAGGAAGATTGGAAAAAGATGATCCAGCATTTTTGTGATGGAATTGACGAAGCTTGTCACCTAGCCAATACATTAGCAATTGAAGAATCTCTGGATGCTTGGCCAAGTGAAACCCCAGGGGGATTACTGCGTAACATTGCTTCTCACAACAGTTATCATCTAGGTGAAATTGGCGTTATGAGAAGGTTAAACGGAGCATGGCCGCCGCCAACAGGAGGCTATCCTGCTTAATAAAAAAGCGATTCATAATTATCGACAGAAATAAAGCCCTAAGAAGCGTCGATTAAACACTTTTAGGGCTTTATTGCAGTTACCATACTATACTGTCCGTTCTGGGCAGGTATTTTTCTACACGTTCATATGTTATAATGGAGAAAGAACATAAATTTAAATTATGTGGTCTCTTTGTACCCTGGATTTCCTTATAATGGAAAGAGGTACTTTTATGAATATACTTGAAATAAAAAAAACGCTTTATACTCTTGTTCAATATGAGGATAGTGCTATTACTCATACCATTCCTGAAGTACTGGAATTGTCGTATTGTAAAGCATCTAAGATTTTTCAAATCACTACACTTACGGATCAAAGCACCTTAAATTATACCGATTATGATATAGATAACGCTTCTGAAGCTTTATACAAGATTTTAAACTGAAGAAAGCAATTTAATGATTCTTCTACCTTTTATTTAACAAACGTGCGAACGCACAATATGTTATTTTAAACAAAAGAAACTCCTGAACATATACCAGGAGTTTCTTTTGTTTTTCTAATGTATACAAGATACAAATTTAATTTAAAAAACTTACTCAGAAATATTTAAAACAGCACGAAACCGTAAAGATGCCGCCATTATTCCTTTCATTAGAAAATTCCTGTAAAAGGTCTAATACCATTTAAAGATTTATATAATATGTATCTTTAAAAATGTAAAAGTTACTTTAGTTATTTTCATTTTACAGGGTATTTACTAGAAGTAATTCCTAAAAAATGAAGTGCATTTTTTACAGTAGCCATTGTCGGGGTAGAATCTAAATTAATACCTAGCTGTACAGCAGAGCGAGATAATTCTGGTCTTAATCCGGTTAAGATACATTGCACTCCAAGTAGTGACATAACGCTATTAATTTTAAAAAGATGCTCCGTTACAATTGAATCCAGTGTATAAATACCTGAAAAGTCTATAATTAAACACTTTATATTTTGTGTCTGCACTTTTACTGGAACAGCCATTAAAAGTTGGTTTGCTCTTTCCTTATCTATAGATCCTACTAAGGGAAGTACAGCGATTCCCTCTAAAAGAGGAACAAGTGTTGTAGACAGTTCATTTATTTGCTTTATTATTTCTTTTTGTCTTGTTTCACTCTCTTTTCTTACCGTAATATCTCTCACATAGGTTTGGATTACTTTTTTATCTCTCAGTAGCAAGGGATGACAATATAATTCAACATTAACGGTGGTTCCATCCATTCTAAATATGGTTTCCTCAATGAGCTCTGCTGGGCGCTCATAAGCAGATTGGATTCTTTTCCTTATTGCTGCCTTAGATGTTTCTTGAAATATATCTAAAGGACTTGCACCTATGATATCTTCCCTTTTTCCTCTAAAAAAATGTTCAGCTGCGTGGTTAACATATATAATCTTATGATTTGAATGAATAATAAGTGGATCTAACGCATATTCAATGACTTCCCGATAATCGATACCCGAAATGTTTTCATTCATAATTTTCACTCCTTCATATGAAGATTAGACTACTATTTCAAATTTATCAAGGGTTCAATTGCTTGTTTAAGATGTTAAAAAACGATAATAAAGTTCCCTTTGAATTTATAAATAAGAAATAGTAAGAAAATAGAAGATTAAAAATTCGTCTGTTCTTTACAGAATAAAATAAAAACGACCCTTGGAAATAAATTCAAGGGCCCTCTCTGCATTTATTTAGATAATACTTTCTTACGGGTTAAATCATGGTGTAAGGCTGTATCAGGAACTATAGGATTAGGATGATCTACTTTCACTTCAAACTGCAATTCTTTTGATGACGAAATATATTAATTCTTCTTTTAGATTATTTACAGAGTTTTGTCTTTTCCTCTTTTCTCCTTTACCCTATTCTCATTTGAATGAATCGTTTGATCTCTATTTCTTTTTCTTCTACTAAGAAAATAGATAATAAAACCTACTAGAACTAACAAAGTAATTAGAAGGATACTTGTAGGAAAGTATAACGTCCCTATGTGGATACCAAAAAATTGAATCATTATCCTTTCACCTCCATATGAGATTAGTAAACGACTCTAGTAAAATACTTTTAGTTCAGTATCTTTCCGATTCATAAAACATTCGTACAGAAGAACAAATATTATATATAAAGCAACATGCTAGTAAGATTTACTAATTTTTTTCGATTACTTAGTTTCTTCAAAAGTTATTGCAAGGGAAAACCATTACATATCTTTTTTTGCAATAATTATTATACGTTCTTGTTTCATTTCACCGACACATTGTTTAGCTTCTTCTTGGGTTAAACCTAAAGAGGCCATTTTAGAATGAAGTTCATCTTCACGAGAAAATAACTTATTAACTGCAGATTCAAAAATTCCTTGTTCAGAAGCTCGATATTCTTTTGTATTTGTTGTATTTGTTAAATATTCCGAGCGCTCTTTATTATAGGTCAACAAATAAATTTCACTTTTACTAAACCCGTTGGCAAAAAACTCTTCAATAAACTTATTTGCCTGACCACTATTTTCTGCTACTTTAATTTCTTTCACTATTTTCTCCTCCTCTGTCCCCATAGAATATGTCGTTCTACTAATAGGTGTATCCTTCATCAGCCAATTAAAACCAATCTATTCAGATATAGGATAAAAGACTTCAAACCATCAGCTAAATATTGTATAAAATAGGTTGGATTATCTACTTTCAAGGGAATAGAATATAGACTTCTTTTCCTCTTTAGACATATCGAAAAAGAATTTTTTATGTAACCTTAACTCTCTTATGTTCTTTTCTTTCTAACCATATAATTGCCATAGAAGGAGTTTCGGATTAAGCATTTAATTTATGGTGTTAAATTAAATAATTTTCCTCAAAAAAATTCCCCCTCTATTGTCAGAGGGGAATTTTAGTTAACCTTTCGCTAAATCTAACGCTTTATCTGCCTTTTCTAAATCGTGATTTACTTGTTCTTCTACATCATAGGCATGATACATTTCATTATCAATCATATATTGGGCAATCTTTTCATGAAGCTCGATGGCTTTATCTAATTGCTTTTTTAATACCTTTCGAACTTCGGGCGTCGGGCGTCGCCGTTTCTGTAAGCGCTACCGCATATGTTCGTACACCATTTTTAGCTGATAATAATAAATCAGTCGCAATTGCAAGATCATCTAATGTTTTAGTAAGAGTACTTTTAGTGGCCATTTTTCTACCCCTCCTATTTATTGAGCTTTCTTTAAGATTTTTTTCAATTCTTTAATCGCTTCAGTAGATGTTTGAACATCTTCTTCAAGAATCTTTTTTAAATTCTCATCCTCTACCAATTCCAGCATCGCTGTTCCTTTTGTTACACATGAGGTTTTAAGCGTTAAGATTTCATGAACTTCTAGCGTTTCGTGCATAGCTAATTCCTTTGCCATGTTTGCATCCTCCTTGTCATTTTTTTGACTTGTGAATCATATTCCCAAATCATTACCATTTAAACAATTATTGCTTATTTTTTTGAAATTTTAGAAAGAGAAACAGAGGTACTATAATTAACACAAACGAATTTACTCCTCTAAACCATTCTCTCTACTAGAAGGAAGAACTACTCATGACAAAAAATGTGGTAGGTACGTATGAAAATGAAGAAGACCAAATCGTTAATGATTTGGTCTTCTTTTATGATGTTCTTTCACTACGGGTATTGATATTTGGATTACAAATGAGTTTCTATCTTTAACCATGTAATAACCAATTAACTCAATTCATAGGCATTCCCCGCTACTGAATAGCCATTTTCCTTAATAAGTTGCTTTAATTGAGAATAAGCGTTTCCTAATTTGTTATAACTCCCCTTATATTCCATTACAGCGTAAAGCTCTTTAGACCTGATATGCAATTCTTCAGTGAACCTTAAAGTGTAAATTTTTATCCCTAAGCCTTTTTAATATATTCAACGAGGGTAATACACTTTAGAAAAAGGTGTGATTTTATTAACTTTTTACGTATTACCCTCACCGGTGTTGTTCTTTCTTTCGTTGGTGTTATATTCAGATTAATTCACAGCCAATTAATTGGAGAAAAAGATGTTCAAATAGAAAGTCTTATTGGTCTTTTTATTGGAATTTTCTTAATTTACTATTTTACTGATTATCTTAAAAGGTACAAAAATAATAAATAAGATAACCAGGTTCGTTTGCGCAATAGTTTCAATTAAAAAGTGCGTTAACCCTGCTTGGATTAACGCACTTGATAGCCACGTATGAATCAACAAAATCGATTCTTTCTATAGAATCTAAACATGCTTTTAAATGTTAAAAATGAAGCTCCGTTTGGATGGAAAAAGTAAGGTTGATTGATAAATTTAGGGTGCGTACTTTCTATAAGATAATAAAAAATGATAATGTCTAATAGAAGTCTAATTTACGGTTGCGTATAGCACTTGATTATCTTTTAGGCCGATGGTTTCTCTGATGACTTATTGCCCGGTGCAAACCAACCCAATAGAGCGATACCAACTAATACTCCATAGAAAATCAGGGTCCAAGTGGTGCTATGGGGAAAATGAGGATCTAAGACACCAATATCTTTATGCGCAAGAGTAATAACAGCAAGTTTCACACCTACCCAGGCAACAATGGCATATGCTGTAGTTTCTAAGGCAGGTCGCTTTTTAAGGAGTTGTACAAACCAGGTCGCTGCAAATTTGATTAGGATAAGACCAGCAATCCCTCCAAGAACTACAACTGCAAACTGCCCTCCATCCATACCACCGATTTCTCCAAATTGTGAATCCGGAAGTCCAAGGGCTATAGCCACCGCAGCTAAAATAGAATCAATTGCAAAAGCAAGGTCAGCTAACGCAATTTTCCCCACTGTCGGCCAGAACCCCTTTCCAGCAGACTCCTTTTCATCATCCTTATGAATATTCTCATTGTGTTTCCCAAGCCGTGCCTTAATGACATGCTTCAAACCTAGATACAGAAGATAAGCTGCTCCTACGGCTTGGATCCACCAGACGTTGGCGATAAATGAAATGGCAAAAAGAGCTACAAACCGAAAAATGAATGCCATAAGAATGCCGTAATTAATCGCTCTTTTTTTCTCATCATCGGGTAAATGTTTGGCTATAACTGCTAGTACAAGAGCATTATCAGCTGATAATAACCCTTCTAACCCGATTAGAATCAATAATGCCCATGCATATTCGAGCCAAATAGATTCCATACACTTTTCTCCTTTCCAAAATGTAAGCTGTTATGCTAAAAGTTTTATTTAGAATAGAATAACCATATATCCTAAAGGCACTCCTAAAAATGAGACTTTCATTATTTTAACACTAATCTTCTGTGCAATACTGCTTAAAATACAAATAAAAACCATATTATTAAATTTTTTGAAGGACTTTTTACGTTTATACTATATAACTTCGCTTTTTCAAATTGTTAATGAACACATTGAACCAACACCCTTATATAAGTTGGATAGTTAATAGGTAATTGTTATTATTTGCGGCTTGCCTTACAAAGTACTTGCGGCCAATTAAAAGAACGGCTAAAAAATATTGATCAATATTTTTTAGCCGTTCTTTATTTCTTCTTTGTACGATGGAATAAAAAGGTCAATTAGGACTAATCCCTACCCAAAAAAGATCTACTAGAGCCTGAGCCGTTTTTTCAGGCCCTCCTAATTCAGTTATTAATTCTTTTTTATTCCGAACTTATTAATTTTTATGCTAATTCTAATTTGGATTCCCAATTCGGATCATTATATTACCAGAGCTAGCCTCTAAAAATCTAATAGATACTTCTTGAACCAGGATCGTCACTTACTCTCATGTAGTCCCAGTTCATGTAAGGTTCAAACGATTTGGCACACCTTCAAACCCAGAAAGCCCACTTTCAGATTTATACTAAATAAAAATAGACCCTCGCAACTTTTACTTTTTAAGCAAATCCAGGTAATAAAACAGAGTGATACTTACTATTATTAGCTAGAAGTGCAAGGACAAGAAGAATAATTCACCAGTAGAAACATGTAGCTTTCTACACTTCTTTTAATATAAAGCTCATTTAAAGTGTTAATCCTTACTTGTATTTCATAAAAGCAACTATTTAGGATAAATTATTACTTAAGAAACGTATGCTACTGGAGGTTGTAACTTGTTAATAGGTGAGATTATTCAAAAGCTAAATAATGGTGCTACTTATGAAGATATTGCTTCTTCCATTAAAATTAGCGAAGATATATTGAGAAATGATTTAAAGAAATTCGGATTTCACTATAATAACAAAGAAAGAAAGCTGGTGTTTACAGGATACGAATCTGAGTATGAGAATACACTTCGTATTTGTTACTCTGATATCAGCAAACTTTCTAACTAATATTTTTGCTTTAAGGTGATATAGCTCTCCTCATAAAAGCGTGGACTGGATTCAGTCCATGCTTTTGACTATCGCCACTGTATTAAAGGCTGTTTTTGATCATCTCCGGTTCGTTTAAACTAGCCTCTTATTGCCTAGTTGTTATGTCCCCTATCCCCTGCATTGATAACGATTCCTTCGGCAAATATACTTCATAAGTAATCCCACCATAATTTATCGTACCAAAATACAATAGGTTCTAAGCACACTATAAATATATAAGGTACAGAAAAATATTTGATGGTATAATAAGGTAAATTATTCACACTATCTTACTTGTATTACAAAAAAGGAGGAGTTCAGATGGGAAAAGTTTTATTTTTCAATTTTCCTGGAGAAGGCCACATTAATCCTACAATTGCACTAGTGGAAGAATTGGTGAAAAAGGGAGAAGAGGTCGTCTATTACTGTGTAGAGGAATATAAAAACAAAATAAAAAAAACTGGAGCTTCTTTTCGTCCTTATGAAAATTTTATACACAATATAGATATGGTGGAAAGGATGACAGAAAGAGTAGACCCTCTTGAAATGCTATTACATATGGGACGTTCCATGGATAAAATTATAGAGACTGTTCTACAGGAGATAAGCAATGAAAAATACGATTATGTTATTTATGACAATAATTTCGCTGCAGGATGGATCATCGCCGATGTATTGAAGATACCTAAAGTATCTTCTTGTACAACGTTTGCTATCAATGAAGAAGTCTTTTTGAGCCTTATGAAAAGTAGAGGAGAAATTGATAAAACATCTCCAAAATATAAAGAAGTTGAAGAGATATCAAAAAAATGGAAACAAAAATATGGAGTAACACTCAACGATAAACAAAATCTGATGTCGTGTCCTGGGGATATCACTCTTGTATACACCTCCAAGCTATATCAACCTCATGCTGAAAAGTTTGATGATTCTTTTATTTTTGTTGGGCCTTCTATTGCCTCACGGAAGGATATAGAACCTTTATCTTTAGAGAATATTTCTAATGATAAACTTATCTTTATTTCGATGGGAACAGTATTTAATCAACAACCTGAATTATATAGGACTTGTTTTGAAGCATTTGGAAAGAGTTCTGCTAAAGTTATATTATCAATAGGAAAACAAACTGGTATTGATCAATTCAAAGATATTCCAGCTAATTTCATTGTGCGTAATTATGTACCGCAGTTAGAAATACTACAACAAGCTGACATATTCATTACCCATGGGGGGATGAATAGTTCCAGTGAAGGCCTCTATTTTGGCATTCCTCTTCTTGTTATTCCTGTTATGGGGGATCAACCGATAGTCGCCAAACGAATTGAAGAATTAGGAGCTGGATTACAGCTCAACCGTCACGAACTAGATGCTGTTACACTAAGAAATGCCACAGAACAAGTACTATCAAACCCTGCATTTAAAGAGAAAAGTTTAGAAGTTGGAAAGTCTTTAAAGGAGGCTGGAGGATATAAAAAAGCAGTAGAAGCTATTTTGAATTTTAAAGAGAATGTTACTAAAAATAATTAGTATATAGAATATAAAATAAAAAGAAGCCTTCGTTTTTTTACAACAAGGCTTCTTTTTTGAATAGAAGGACGCTTCTTTATCATCTTTTAGAATTTAGCTAATCAGTTTAAGGGTTTTACTTTTCAGTTAAAAATTTTATCCTTCAGTTTCCTTTTTAATACTTTGCCGAGTTGGTTTTTAGGAAGTTTATCAATAAAATAAACTTCTGGAATTTTGTAACTTGCCAAACGATCCCTGCAATAGTTTAGAATATCTTCTTTTGTTAAAGGAGAATCAGGATCTTTTACCACATATGCTCTGGGTTTTTCCCCATAGACAGGATCTTCTACCCCTATTACAGCAGCTTCTATAACGGTATTTATTTGCTCAATTATTTCTTCGACCTGATCTGGATAGATATTATCGCCGCCATATACAATAACGTCTTTATAACGTCCCATAATATACAAAAAGCCATCGTGGTCTATCTTTCCAGCGTCCCCCATATAGAACCAACCATCTCGAAGCACTTTGTCAGTTGCCTCTTGATTATGCCAATAGCCTTTAAAAGAATAGGGACTTTTTATAATAATCTCTCCAGCTTCTCCTGTTTTTACTTCTTTTCCTGAGTAGGGATCAACAATCTTCACTTCCACACCGGAAAGAGGCTTACCTGCTGATTCGATTTTTTCATTCCCCATGTCCGGTGTCCATACACTAACTGTCCATGCTTCTGTACTTCCATACCCTTGTATCATACTAATTCCTAATTTTTTATACTCCTCGATAAGATAAGCAGGAACTTTTGCCCCTCCAGCAATAGCAACCTTTAGCGAAGATTTCTTTGGATCTGCATTTTTTACTATTTCAAGCATTTGCATATACATAGAAGGAAACGCTAACATCATAGTAATTTTATGAGTTTTAATCGTTTCCCAAATGATTTCTGATGTAGGATCTGACAATAGGAATAACCCCATTCCATTGGAAGCAGATTTCAAAATATTATTAATAGAACTCATATGATAAAAAGGATGCGAGGCAAGAAATCGACCATCCTCTTTGTAGTCTATTCGTTGACTTGACGGTTGTATATAAGAATACACGTGACCATGCTCAATCATACAGCCTTTTGCGTTACCAGTTGTTCCAGAAGTAAAAAGAAGCATAGCTAGGTCATCTTGGGAGACATGTATATTTGGATTTTGTGTAGAGTAAGTAGAAAAAATTTCATCATATTCTTCAACTGTATCCACGCTATTTTTTCTACCTACTTGTACAGTCACAACGTTATTTAATATTTCAGATTCAAAAGGAATGACCTCATTAAATTTTTGATCGTAGAAAATAATTTTAGGTTCTGCACTATCTAAAATATCTATAATTTCATACTTCGTAAGCTGCCAGCTAATGGGAACCGCTACGGCTCCAATTCTTAATGCAGCTAGCAGAATGGTAGGAAACGGATGATTATTTTGACAAAGAATTGCAATTCGATCTCCTTTTTTAACACTATGGCTTAAGAGATAATGAGCAAGTTGATTGACACGTTCATTATATTCTTTAAATGTGTAAAAAGACGTGCTCCAAATTAAGGCCTCTTTTTCAGCAGATTGTTTAGCCCTTTGCTCTAATAGTTCTCCAAGTGTATACATGATAGCTCTCTCCTTTAATGATGATTACCAGTTTGAATAATGTTTAAATGGTGCTTCATTTTAACCATTCTTGTTTCTATAAACTATAGTACCCCCAATTGACGTTAACGCAAACGTTAATTGAGGGGTGTTTGAAAAATACGTATCATTTCTACTTATCGTGTAAAAGATACGTATTATTTATTCATCATTTATCTTGAAACTAAATATCCATAGCGTACTATACTCCAAATAACTAGCGCTTTTACAACTTAAAGAGTTACTATATGTAAATTTTTCAATACCATTTAAAACTATGTCATTTTTTATATGTTATAAATCAATTGAGCTTTCATTATTATTATTTACTCAATTTATTACACGATTTTCAAGTTAACATACATATCATATAGAGAAATAATCAGGACAAATCTATATTCCATGCTATAACAAGTGTTACCAGTACATAAGTAAAGGACCCAATCAAGTATCGAATGAAGTGATCCCTCAAAATTAAGAAATGTTTTTTATTAGCTATTCTTTTTCTCTCTATTAGTTGAAGAAGACTTTAATTTGGTAAAATATTGGAGAGGCTTTTCATTTTCTTATTCAGCTTCACTATCTAGATTTCTCATTTCCTTAATAAATAACTTTACAGCAATGGACGCTTCTTTTAATGCTGGAACTGCTAGTGCGATTTCTCTACAAAATCTTGGTTCTAATTTTTTTATAGCAATTCCTTCAGGTATACTTGTTAATGAAAATTTAGGAGCTATGGCCAAGCCTAGGTCTTCTTGAATCATTTTTAAAAGAGTATTGATATGAGAAACCGTAAATTCAGCTCTTAACTTTAGCTTTATTAAACATATCTATATATGAAAAATCATACTTTTCATAGTATCCAACGTGGTCTGTGCATAAATAAAGATTATCAAACCCGGCATTTTTCGTATCTTCTTTCAGTTTCAATAGAAGTTTTTCATCCAAGGAATTACCTCGATAATTCTCTTCAATATAAAGAGCACATACCCAGGGCCATAAATCCATACGACTTATAAAATCATTGGTAATAAGCCCTGCGCAGCCAATAATTTTCCCTTGATTTTCTAACAGATACCAGACTGGAAGACGACTATTTGTTTTTAAGCTATATGTAATACAGTCTTCATAAAGTTTTAAACTATCTTTACTCGCCCATTTACTCTGAATATATTCGATAGCTTTATCTTTATACTCTACATGTTCTTTAATATTAATGATTTGCATACCGAGTGCTCCTTTACATAAAGGATTTTATAGACGCCCTTAATGAAAGTTTGTTTTTTGCTTTTTCAAATAAAGTCTATCTTTAACACCATTATTTTAGCTGCATGTTTAATGTAAAAATCTGTCAGAAAAGCGGAAAATTACTAGAACGTGAACTCACCAAAAGCCTCCATCTGAGTGGATAATTTGTCCGGTAATCCATTCCGCTTCTTCACTTGCTAAAAAGACAATCAATCTGGCGGCATCTCTAGGCTCACCAAGTCGACCCATCGGGAACTTCGGCAGTAAAGCTTCCTTCAACTCACTGTTCATCCACCCACTGTTAGTTGGTCCAGGATCTACAGCATTGACAGTAATTTTAAGAGGTGCTAATTCAATAGCGACTGATTTAGTAAATGTAGAAACCGCACCTTTGGTTGCAACATAAGCCAAATTTCCAGGTTCAGGTGACTTATCTTGACCTGACACCATATTAATAATTCGACCGCCGTGCTTACCTTCAATTTGTCTAGCAAACTCAACTGTTAAAAGACATGTTCCTCTAACATTCACGTTATAATGAGCGTCGAGAGTATCAGCATCTATAGAACGAAAATCTACGTCCACAGAATGTGTTGCATTATTTACAAGAATTGATGGAGAACCCAGTTTGTGTTGAACTGCATCAAGTAGCTTTTTTGGTGCAGCGCTTTCGGATAAGTCCAATTCCATTGATTCACATCGTACTCCTAGACTGCGAATTTCCTCCATAAGATGCTTCGACCAATTGAAATCATCCTCAATGAAATAATTCATCGAACGATCATATTTTGACCAATGAGTGAAAAAAACATCTGCCCCTTCTCTAGCTAATTCCCGACATATCTCAGTACCGATACCCTGGGCTCGACTAGCGCCAGTAACAATCGCAATTTTATTTATTAATCGTTTCATAAAGCATCTCCTCAAGGAAAGATAAAACTCAAGCTCTTTTCTATTTACAGAGGATTTATCAACCTCGTGCAGAGCTCTCCATAGTAATTATTTATTCTTATTTCACCTTACATAAGTAGTTTTCCATACGTGCATTCAACTTTCCTGCCCTATTTTAGTTAATCCAGAACATATTAGAGGTAACAAACTCTCGATTTTTAACAAGTTTATGTTCTTTCTCTTCCCTTAGTTATATTTTCATAGCCTTTATATTTGACTCTGTGACAAAAAGGTAAAGAGATAGGCAGAATAATGGATTCCCCAAATAAAATTTTAAAAGGAAATATCCTCATTTTAGAGAACTGAATAAAGGGCTGCTTTTCATTTTTCTAACACTAAAGAGGAGGTATGCTGATGAATGAACAGATACTAAAAATTGATAACGTGGAGATTTGTACAGAAAGTTTTGGGAATCCTAAAAACCCTGCTGTACTTTTAATAATGGGAGCGATGTCCTCGCTAGATTGGTGGGATGAAGACTTCTGTCTTCGCCTCGCTGAACGGGATAGATTTGTTATTCGTTACGACCATCGTGATCTAGGCCGATCTACCACTTACCCACCCGGTACTTCTAACTATACAATAACGGATATGGCTGATGACGCAGTGGGCGTTTTAGATGCTTATTCTGTAGGAAAAGCTCATATTGTGGGCATGTCTTTGGGCGGGATGATAGGCCAAATCCTTGCTCTTAGATATCCGGAACGTATAGACTCCCTTACTTTAATTGCATCAAGCGTATTTGGAACGGAAGCGGAAAAATTGCCGCCAATGGATCAGCGCATACTTGATTATCACACGAAGAGCACTTCCATAGACTGGTCAAATCAAGAGGCAACCGTTCACTACCTAGCAGGTGGATGGAAAACTTTAAGTGGAACAAAACCTTATGAAAAGGAAAGAATGTATAAGTTAGCAAAAAGAGAAGCTGCCCGCGCCAAACAGCTGCCGAGTAGATTTAACCATGTTTTGCTTCAAGGAGGAGGCCAATATTATGACAGATCGAATGAAATTACTATACCTGCGCTTATAATTCATGGAACAAAAGATCCAGCGCTGCCATACGCACATGGGCTTGCTCTCGCAAATGCTATTTCTCATGCTAAATTAATAGCTCTTGAGGGTGCAGGACATGAAATCCATAGTGAGGACTGGACACAAATTATCGAATCAATTGTAGGGATTAGCTCCTAAAAGCAGACTAGTCTGTGCCCTAAAATTCCAAGGAAAGCCGTTTATTCAGAAGAAAATTCAATTAATTTTTATCTAAGTAAAACAAGAGAAATGCAGGCGGCAAAGCACTTTTTCAAGAAAGCTTTGCCGCCTTTTCATATTTCAAAGTTCTTTCCTTCTACTCACAGTAGACAAAAACATACTCTACGGCAAAAGTTATTTTATACAAAACTAATAATGTAAGAAGGATTAGAAGTGCCTATACCTTTTTAAAACTTCACATCTACGATACAATGATAGTTCGCCAAATATCCACATAAGGGTATTAAAGTAAGAAAATGAAGGTTTTTATGAAATATTTTAAGGTACTTTTTTGTTTAATATTATTAATCTCTGTAGGCATAACCGGCTGTTCTTCAAAAGAAGAAGTCACAAGTATTAGTACTGTTGATGTAAAAAAGCTTAAAGAGCACGGCGGAACTTATGTTGGAGATAATTCTAACGCGGTAGCTATTATAAGAGCGTTGCCTGGAGGAGAAACTTTTAAAGAAATCGATTTACATAATAAAGCACCAAAAATAATTTATGGTACTAAAGCGGGTTCTTTATCAGAAGATGAAACATTAAAATATTGGTTTGACGATAAGAATACATTAGAGAAAAACTTTCTTTACAATGCTATTTATCTAACAATATTAGTGCCTAATGCTGAAGGTTACAGCTTTAAAATAGACAATCAAAAATTTTCAGTGTCTAGAGAAGAAATGGAACAGTTTATTTCAAAAAACATTCACACTTTATCAGATAGCAATGAGTTATTTGGTAAAGAGAAAACACAGCAATTTATAGATGATAACAATGAGAAGATAATAAAACAGTTAAATCAGAAGCTATTCGAGAACAATTTTTTAAGGGTATTTCTATAGTAAAAGAATAACAACAAATAAAGAGCCGTATTTAAGGCTCTTTATCTGCACTCTATTTACTTAAATAATCTTTTAAATTAGAAAAAAGCTCCAAAAAGTCACGAATCAAGGAAGCTTTTCACAGCTGTTAAGAAGTTTGTTAAGTTTCCTGTATGCACCTCATGTCCAGCCCCTTCTATCGTTACGAACTTGCAATTTGGAATGCGTTTAGAAACTTCCTGCAATTTATCTTGAGGAATATGACTGGCTCCTCCTCCTATGATGAGAGTAGGTGCGATTATATCTGTAAGGCTTGCCCACCAATTAGGGTTCGGATTGTTCAATTGTTGAAGAATCGAAGGTACAACCTCCCAGTCAAACGGTAGAGAACCAGGAGGTTTGGAAGGGATTTCGAACTTCTCTCCTGTAAAAGGTGGAGGTGTATCTTCAACAATTAACCGTTCTACCCTTGATGGAAACGCCTCGGAAAAAAGATAGGATACCGTGCCACCCATAGAATGACCCATTAACGTAAAGCTCTCCAATTTCATCGCATTTACAAACTGAAGCAAGTCATCACACATGAGTTCAAACGTATACGTGCCGGTTCTTTCGCTTCCACCGTGTCCCCGCTGATCTAAAGCTAAAAACCGATATTCCTTTCCTAATACAGGTGCTACTTCGTCCCACGATTCTGCACTCATTCCTAAAGCGTGAAGTGCAACAATAGCGGGTGCTGAGGCTTTCCCAGCCTCTCGATATTGAAAAGTTAAACCGTTTAGCTCAATTTGATTCACTCGTACTTCCAAATCAGATCAACTCCTAATTTAGATTTCACCAATTAAAATCTAGTTTGTTAAGGTTCATCTATATATTAGTGAAAGAATGAAGATTTCCTTCACCTCTTATCTTATTAAAAATAATATTAGATTATTTTATATATCCTTTATAAACCTTTAGTCAGCGTAATGTACCTAGAGATTCTTAATTTCAACACCTCTATAATCTAAGCTAAAGGTATTACAAGCCAATTGAATAAAAGATTGTAAAGGAAGAGACATAAATTTGTCTTTATGCCAAAACATTTGTGTATAAAGAGGCGTATCAACTTTAGTACAAACTAACTCTTTTAATATGCCTTTCTCAACCTCTGCTTTTACTACTACTTCAGGCAATATAGCAATACCTAAATCTAACATCACACATTGCTTAATAGCTTCCACACTTACAAATTCAAATTTAGTTGATGTACAAATACCCGCCTCACGAAACAAGTTTTCCAATACTACACGATATGAACACCCTGATTCAGTATACAAAAGAGTTTCATGCTCAAGATCTTCTAAATAAATTTCCGCTTTATCAGCTAAAGGGTGCTCAGGAGAAGCTATAATTGTTAATTTTTCTTCAACAAGACATTGCATATGTAGATTTGCATCTTGATGCTGAATAGGCTCCATTGTAAAAGCAATATCAAGAGTTCCATCTAGCAGCTGTGCTCTTGTTTGTTCTTGTGAGTAAATGGGTTTAAAAATCATTTTAACCTTTGGGAATTGGTCCTTAAACTCTTTCAATATTGGAGGCAATCTATACGTGCACTGGCTTTCTGAAGATCCAATAATAAGCGTACCTGTAGGTTCCTCCACTCCACTTACAGCGTTTTTTGCTTCCTTAGTCAATTGAATCATTTTATCGGCATACCTTTTAAATTCTCTACCGGCCTCTGTTAGAACTAAACGCTTTCCTAGCCGTTCAAACAAAGGCGTTTCAAGTTCATTTTCAAGAGCTTTTATTTGAGCGGTAACACTGGATTGAGCGAAATTCAAAATTTTAGCCGTATATGTAAAATTTAAGTTTTCTGCAGCTGTTTTGAATGTAATCAGTTGTTTTATTTCGATTTCCCTCACCTCTGTATAATCGGATATTCCGATTGCTTCAATCGTAATATTCATCTGTTACGATTATTAATTTCATTATAAAATATGGTAAATAAAACCACAACATACTAAATATAAAGAGATAAGGGGAAATTATCATGACTATAAAAAAAGAAAATACAAAGGAATCAATCAGTCTAACGCCAAAAGATACTAGTGAAAAAAACTTCAAATACTATTGGAATGAAATCATTCGAGCGCTTATCGTAACTAAATAAGTAAGGCTGATCAATTTTTGTTGTAAATTCAGTTCCCACGTTCAAAATTATTCCTAAAAACAAGAAGAAAACCTTTAATTAAAGGTTCTCTTTTGCTGTTTTAATAAGCTACATTAAAATTGCAGTACCGGTTAGGTACAAAATTTATTTATTTTTGTATCTAATAATTTCCCTCCCCAAAATGTATCGCTTTATCTAACTTAGAAGTTCTTAAAACCACTTTTTTATCATCTTTATTGACGAGAATATAAAAACTATATAGGCATCTCTGTATTTTCAATTAATAAAACTTGTTTATGTTTAGGATCGCCTTTAATCGCATAAATAAAGTCCCCATTTTGTGTTTTGCCAAAGGCTCTAAAATATTTCTTAGAGTTATATTTTGTTTGATCAGCCATCTCCCTACATTCATAATTCCCATATGTATCACTTAAAAGCTTTGTGTCAAACATATTCTCCTCTTTCGTTACATAAAAACTGTCGTAGAAAAAAAGAAAAAATATATACTTAATGCCCCTACAATTGTTATACAACTAACTAAACCCCATCGAATTTTTTTACCCATTTTAACCTCTAAAAAATAATTTTTCATTTAAACAAAAGATCGACTTCTTCTCGATCATAATCTAAAATCCAATGATTATATTCTTCATAAAGAAAAAATATAGCTTCTTTATTAGGAGCTAAAACATCACATCCACGATCATCATATAAATGAAAAATGATTTTCTTAGAAAGGTTAACAAAATAAATATCATAGCCACTTTGCGGGTTGTTTTTAAGAATAGTAGATGGATGAGCAAAGTCTTCATAACTAATGGCTTTTAAAAGTTGTGCATATTTTAATTCTTTTTTCTTACAAGAAAGTGCAAAGCGATGAGTGACAGATTGGTCATCTTCTTCTTGGAATACACCCGCTAAAAGCTGATGGTTTAATTGGTATAGCCGCTTTTTATCTTTTACGTATTTTGAATATACGTTTAAAGGTCTCTTTCGGAGAAAAATATCTTTTTTGGTAGAATGTACGTCCGTAATAAAAAGAATGTCATCTTCCTCTCCAAATGTCTTGTCAAATAGTTTAATGGATCGATGAAAAGCCTGCTTCAAGTATTGCTTGTCGTAGTATGGTAGTAACGGATCTGATATTTCAAAGCGAATGCTATATTTCCAAGAATAAAACAAGGCAGGTCTTAAAATTAGTCCTCTAAAATATTTCTCTAAAAATGAAGATAGATTAGTAGTGTTCATATAATTTCCTCTGTAGATTTTCGTTTTAGTTTAACGTATTTTTTGAAAGACAAGTAGTCAAATTAAATAATCCTCATCTTTTTTGAGCTACCTTTTTCATTAACTGATTTTTATTATTTTTGTCTTTAACAACTATGTACTCCTCTGTTCCTTTTACTGAATAAATCTTTGAACCAACTGTAAAATAGTTTGATTGATTATTACCTTTGGGCATCTTACTTGCTTTAGTTTTCTTTTCCATCGTTCCTAGTTGTTGTCCTATTTCTTACTTTTTATCTAACTTATCTTCTGTTCCATTATATTCCTTGTTTTCAACTACTACAATGATAGCAGAGCTTGCTGTATTTGTTTCTGTACTTTCCTGATTACATGCAGTTAGAACAATTAAATAAACTACTGATAGGAAAGTGAGTGTTTTCTCCATAGTAGCCTCCAGAAATCCTTTTTTCTTACGTTTTAACTAACATCAACATTAAATAAGATATTCCAAGTTCAGTTACTTGCCGCAATGTATTCGAAAATAAAAAATCCTAAAAAGTTCTGTCACGCGAACTTTTCAGGATCCTCAACGTAAAAATCTACATAACCGCAGCTTGAACAAACATAGGGTATTAACTCACTGTAATCAGCTAGCCTATGGAATATATATGCTCCATTTGACGTACCTGAAGAATTCTTTATGGATCTAGAGTTAACAGAGGGATCATTAAAAAATGTGCAAAGTGTTGTGCATTACTCAAAAGCTTTTTCAGAGCAAGTACTAACTGATTAGATAAATACTATATAAAAAGAGGTTGTCCTGAAAATAATGTTATAGTATTTTCTATGGACAGCCTCTCTTTTATTTATTTGATATTATTAAAGCGGTGGATTATCAACACCTAAATGAACCCAATCTTCTTTTGGGGGCCCATAAACTCCAGCAGGTTTTAGTCCTGCTTGGCGCATAAGAACTGTGATCTGGCCTCGATGATGAACAATATGCTTGATTAGTCCCATTAAGATTGTAGCATTTGATTGCTGTCTTCCGAACGCTTCTTGTGTATCTTTTAGAGATTCATCTGTCCATTGCTGTTCGATAATTTTAGCAGCGTGAGAACTTACATTTTTAAAGGTTATGGCAATTTCCTGTGCTGAAGATGGAACGCTTACCGTACTTTCTATCCTGTCTATACTTAACCCAAACTCAGTTAGGTAATCCGGAATATTTGTTGTAAAATGCCAGGCAATTCTTCCTAACGTACGTCCTTCAGGATACACTTGTTGTTCTAATGAATCATCTGTCAAGCTATCCAACACTTTTTGGGTTAGTATAGCTTCATTGTTCCATTCTTTGATAAAATCTGAAATGGTACTATACATGTAAAAGGCCTCCCACTATAAATCTAATCTAAATTAATACTTAAATAATATCATAGAAAAAAATAAGTTGTCTTATTTAATAAAGAAAGGAGTTTCTATGTTATTTAAAACTACTACTCAAAAAAATATGATTTTTCCTTTATTGCTGTTGAAGGTTTTATTATTCGTTCTAGTGTTTCAACATAATAAAGTAGTTGCCTTTTTACTTCTTTTTGCTACTCTTTATTCGTTGCTTTCACTTTTTATAAGGTATGAATTTAAAATAGACAAAAATACTTTAACCTATAAAGCATATATATTAAGGTTTAAAGTATATGAAAAAGCAGTTAAACCAATGGACATTAAAAGAATCGTGTTTAAGCGCGTAAGTTGGAAAACAAAATTAGCAATAGTCCGAGTGGAAAACGGCTGGAATATGCGAATATCGTTATTTAATCCACCAAACGTTTTTAAGGAGTTAGAAACATTTGCAGACGAATTTAATATAGATGTTCAGAAAACATCAGATTATAAACTTCTAGAGAAAACCTCTTGAACTTCGCTCCGTTTAGAATGCATTAACTTTATGTATACATTATAAAAAGTTAGTCCGCCTAATTATCAGCAGTTATTCATTTCTAATTAAGCTGCTTTCGGACTTCTTTGCTACTATAAAGAATTAGCAAAGGGGTCCTTTTCTTCTTTTAGGATCCTGCTTTAAGCAAGCTATCTTAAAGTTTTGCTCACCTACCCCGCATCAACCTCTAGCCCTGCCTAAAAATAGTCTCCGAGACCATTTCACTTTACATTATTTGGATATACAATTTACATATAGCGCTTTTTAAGAGGTGATTATTCTGTATATATCGAAAAGGTTTGGTATTTTAAGCTGGTTTGCTACTTGCTTGTATTTTTTGATTGAACCATTCTTTATTTTGACTTCAGCTGCTCCCTACAGTTTTTTAAATCACGCAATGAGTGATCTTGGCGTCACTTCTTGCGGAAACTACACCTATTCAATTGCACCTCATGAAATTTGCTCTCCTCACCATTTCTGGATGAACGTATTGTTTGTTATAAACGGTTTAACACTTTCAATTGGTGTTTTGTACATTTCACAAAACCTAAAGAAAATAACCCTACTAGCAACAGCTTTTATTCTTATATTAGCTTTAGGCAATATTGCTTCTGGCTTTATACCGGCTGATATAAATTTATTTTGGCATTCAATAATCGCTCAACTTGGCATGGTTACTGTTTTAGCAGGTCTTTGGATGTATGCATCATCTTTAAAAAGCGGCAAGTATTGGACTTATGGCGGCTTAGTCTCCTTACTAGTCATCCTTATAATCATTATGTTTGTATTTTTTGCTCCTATGCCTACCGGTCTACTGCAAAGATTATTCTATTTAGTAATTTTTATATGGGGCACCGTGCTTTCCTTTATTTTGAGCAAATAATCCATTATCACTCTATTTCACATGAGCTGTACAGCATTATATTGAACTTTTTGTACGATTTCGTTAGATAAATTCCCTTAATAATTCTTTAGATTTCTTCCCGCTGAAACCAAAATAATTACCAATAAGTTTTACGTACTCTGTGTAGGTAACTTTTCTGCTTAAAGCCGTTTCCCACCATCTTTTGGGATTATAATAACGGCTTCCACTAGAACAATAGGTTAATTGGATTTGGGTATCCTTAAATTCTTTATTAAAGTTTTTTTCTACCCTTTTCATATGATAGTTTGAAGAAACAACGATAGCGGATTGAAAATGGTAGCTCATCATTATTTTTTTGGTGAATTTAGCGTTTTCTGTAGTACTTGTAGCGTGATTTTCTAAAATAATTGAATCCTCAGGTATCCCAGAGTCTTTGGCCTGCTGATAAAAATTATTCTCTTGACCATTCGAAAGGATTAAATAAGACGCATAGCCTTTTTTATATAATTTAATTCCTTTCTCCAGTCGATCATTATCACCACTTAACACAATAATCACGTCAGATTTTACAGGCTTTTCGTTTACCACAAGCTCTTTCCCGGCAAACAGGAAGAAAATAACCCCTAATCCCAGCATGAATATACTAATTTTTATCCTTTTACCTTTAATTTTTTGCATATAGACCCTCATTTAAAAAGTTCACTTCATATCGTATCATAAAGCTCAATATTCATAAAAATAAAAAGGTAATCTTCAAAAAAACTTTGCACTCTGCAAGTAATAAATACACAGCTTTTGTATAAAAATTAGCAGTTAAAACTTTAATGTACATTCTTTCTCAATATTTTCATGAATAACATGAATTTTATATAGATAGGTTCAGGTTAATAATTTAAAAATAGCCAAACAGCTCCACATAAAAATGAATAACCATACTATGATAATAATTGAACCAACAACCCAATTTTTTGGTTTTTCATTTTGGATAATCTCTTCTGCTTTTATTGCACACTCATCTATTACGCTTTTAGGTAGCAGTTTCAAAGCAAGCATAATTCCTAAAGGAACAATGATTATATCGTCAATATAGCCTAAAATCGGGATAAAATCAGGAATTAAATCAATTGGACTGAAGGCATACGCAACAACACAAGCAGTAAATAATTTTGTATACCAAGATACTCGTTCATCTTTATAAGCTAAATATAAGATAAATAGATGCTTTTTTAACCTTCTAGCCCATAGCCTTAATTGATTAAACATGTTTCCTATTCCCCTTTTAGTAGGTTTTTTAGATAAGTATATCAGGAGATAGATATTTTTATTTTGCAATTCAATAAAACATTGCGTTTATAATTAATTCGGCAACAATTTGGCTTAACGACACTATTTTTAACAACCCTAATTTATTGAAACTGGTGAAAAATGTTTCTTTAGATTCTCATGCAACCCGCTTGATATCATTAATTCATCTCATATAGGTGGTGAATTTAGTGAATCCTTCAAAAATTTATTTCCTTTCAGTTATAAGTAACTCCCTTCTTGTTGTCTTAAAAATAATTGTAGGAATTTTTACAGGTTCGGTTAGTGTTACATCAGAAGGTATTCATCTCTAGACTCTATTAATCTTTAGTCTCTGTAACAAAATGCATATTTTTTATATAAATTAGGATGATACAATAAATCTTGTCCATGTGAAGATGCAATTAAATTTGGTCTAATTTTATCTATAATAGCACCGCTGTCTATATTTGTATTCATGTTTACACTAAATTTGCGGATGGGTGGATGTAATTCTTTATTACTTGTTATAAAGAGATCTCCTGCTAATAGTACATTATCTTCTTTATGGTGATAGATAACGTGACCAGGACAATGACCAGGTGTTAAATAATAACGTAAAGGAATATCGGCAAGTGCTTGTTCTGTTAACGGCCTTACTCTATTTTTAACTCCTGTCTCTTCAAGTATATTTTTATTAGGATATGGAACTTCCCCATTAATATAAGGCAATTCATTTTCGTGTGCGTAAATCGGGATGTCAAAATCCCTTATCCATTTGGCAGCTCCTTGAATATGATCGCTGTGGCCGTGGGTTAACAAAATAGCTCTTGGATTTCCTATAGACGTAGCTGCTTTAATTTGATCATCTACGAACTTTTCTATACCCGTATCAACAATGTAGACGTCATGACCATGTTTAATGAACCAAATATTAACCGGTATCGAAAGCGGTACATCAATTTCGAATTCACATTTAAACACGTGTTTAGATAATTGAATCATGTTCATGCTCAGTGCTCCTTTTCGTTTCAATGATAATAAGATATTATAGTGTGGGTTATCACTACTATAGTCTTAATAAGAGAATGATAAAAGTACGCACATTTTTGTAACTTACCTAATAAGGTGAAGAAATAGGTAATTGCTTAGAAGATGTTAAAATTAATAGAGAATTACACTACATAGACAGCTACAGTGTGAAAAGTTTCATATAATATAAAAATTGTTTTTATTCCTTTTGATTAGCTGCATATTTTTCTTATCAGTAAATTCAGAGCTATAAGAATAACTGATCAATGCAGTCATCTTGATTTGCAGCTAGTTTGGGAATAGCTTGAATAGGAACCCAATAATACGAAAAGATTAACCCCGCATCTTCGCCTTCAGAGTTAACCTTATATTCCCACCGTTCTGAAGTTTCTCCTTTAGCTTTTAAATGAAAAACATGTCGCTCATGATACTGGCTTTTACCTTCATGACGATAAACATATGTTTTCAATTTGTTCACCGATAAAAAATCGATTAATCCAGACTCTTCTTTGATCTCTCTATATAAAGCTTCCTCAATTGTTTCGTCGTCTTCTACAGTACCTGCTGGAACTTGAATTCCTGCTTCTGGATAATTTTTGTGTTTATAAACTAACAACTCTGTACGACGACTATTAAACCTAGTTATGTAAGCCATAACTTTTGTTATAGTGGTGTTATCCTTCACATTTCCTTCCTCCTTTAATAGATACTGATTGAGAACATTTCTTTTTTTAAAATTTCTTTAATCGGCAAAAAATAAATTACACATATACATGTGGGTATGAACTCGCCTTTAAAACACCTAATAGATAGACAAGCTATGATTTATTTAAAATCGTTATTTTTAGATTCAAGCAAACTATTTGTTAATATGTAAATAAAAAGAAATACATGTATATCATGCAGCTCAAGGATTTTAAGAATGACTATAATGAAGTTGATTGTTATGACTACAGTTGCTTACTTTTACACATAAATTAGGCAGAACAAAATCTTTCTTAAAATATATAATACATTTAATTGTAGGAATGGTGAGTTAAGTGTTGTTATAATAAGCTACTACTATGGAGGATTAAATGGTATAGGAACTGGAGTAGTTAAATTTGCTATTCTTATAGGACCTATTATATCCATAATCGTCCTATAAGTAAGTGAAATAATAAGAAGTAAAGTTCTTAAAAAGACTTATTAATGAACACCCGATACTTCTTTTAGCGTAGATTACCACAATCAACGTTACAAGAAGCAAAGAAAAACCTAAGCTTTCTTTGCCTTCTAAATAGATTTATTTGTCTTCTCTTTTTTAAAGATTCCTATTAGCAGAGTAATGAGTCCGATTAAAAAGAAAAGTGGAAACAATAACATCATTAATCCAACTGCTGCAAAACCATCTCCTTGATTAATACCAAACAGAATAGAAACGATCCATGAAAAGAATGGGGTTATTATTAAAATCGTAGTGGTTCCCCACACTATATATTTTCTTTTAGCTGACTTTCCTTGACTTAGACCACTTGCAAACATAAGACCTAATACTAAAACAGTTAATGCGACTCCTATTGCCACTTCATCCCCCCCTTTCTCATAAGGAAAAGGTTTTATTATTCAACCTAGACCCCTCTCTTTTTTAGCTCTTGTGCTGCTATGAATATACTTGTAATAAAAAATAAAATTAACCCTTCTCCGATAATAATTAACCCTTTTATCTGTATATCTATAGCATCAAACCCTACTATTTCAGTAGAAGTGTAAACCATTAGAAACAAACCAAATAATAAAGTAATCAAAGAAATAAAAAGAGCATTTATTCTTTTTTTAATGCTATAGTTGCAAAAAGTATTAAAATAAAAATCATACTAATGGCTACACTGTAGCTAAGAATAATAGACATACACTCCCCTTTGCAAAATACCTTTTTGTACCATTTTAACATAAATTCACTTTAGGAATTTATGTGTATTATATTCAATAATAGTTAAAAATGTACAAAAACAATGACCTAAGGGTCCTATCGGCGTAGGAATTATCATTTAATCTAATACCCTTTACTTGCTTACCCTCTTTTCAAACCCTAATTTTGATATAAATATTAATAAGCAAAGGCAAGAATCAGATTGATTCTTGCCTTTGCTTTCTTTATTTTCCTTGTAGAGAAGGTTCTGATACGTTTTCGTATTCCGTAATTTTACAGATACGATTTTCATGACGACCTCCAGTAAATTGAGTTGTTAACCATGTCTTCGCAATTTCTCGAGCTAAACCCGGCCCAATCACGCGTTCCCCCATGGCCAAAATGTTAGTATCGTTATGTTCACGCGTCATTTTAGCTGAAAAAACGTCGTGAACGAGTGCGCAACGAATTCCTTTCACTTTGTTAGCGGCAATACTCATACCAATTCCTGTACCGCAGATTAAAATTCCAAAATCAGCTTCTCCACTTGCTACTCTTTTGGCAACTGGAATCGCATAATCCGGATAATCGACTGAACTACTGCATTCACAGCCCAGATCTTCATATATTATGGACATTTCTTCTAGTAGATTTATAATCTCTTTACGAATGTTTATTCCACCATGATCTGAAGCAATTATTACTTTCATAAGGTTAGTCTCCTCGTTTATCTATATTCTTAATTAAAGCTCTAACAATTTTTGTATCTATCTTTCTTGATATATTATTTCCTAGAACAATCCTCGGAACACTTTCCATACCATGTTTTAACGCCTTCAGAGTTTTCTACATTTTCAATAATCTTTCCGCATACTTGGCAAACGATAGTTCCTTGTTTCACATTAGCCTGCTTAGTCATGCTCTACTCCTCCTTTTTATTAAAAAAATTCGTTTGTGTTAGAATGAAATTTATTGAGAGATGCATTAGTTTTATTTCCATTACGAGAAATTACTAAATTATAGAAAAGATACCTTTAGGCTAGAATCGTATCGAGTAAACTGTATTTATCATTATTACCGGAGATTCTTGAATGAACTTTTTCAATATCTACATTAATTAAGTCATTTTCCTTGATTCCGACAGCCCTACCTGAATATCCTTTTAGTAATAATTCCACTGCTTTCATTCCGATTTTGCTTGCTAATATACGGTCAAATGCGGATGGGTGCCCACCTCTTTGAATAAAACCTAATATACTTGCCCTTACACTAATATCCAATCTATCCTCAACATATTTTTGTAGTTCTTGAATGTCGTACATTTTTTCCGTAATCAGGATTAGGTTATCTTTTTTTCCACCTTTAATTTTCTCGTTTAGTTTGGAACATATCTCTTCAAAATCCAATTTTCTTTCTGGCGTTGAGATAATTTCTCCTGCACCTGCTAAAGCAGAATACAGAGCTAAATCTCCACAATATCTCCCCATTACTTCCACAATGGTAGTCTTGTCATGGGATAAATCGGTATCCTTAATTTTACCGAGGCATTCTAATATCGTATTTAATGTAGTATCAAATCCAATTGAATAATCAGTGTAAGATAAATCATTATCAATCGTTGCGGGTATACCAATGACGTTTAACCCTAATTCGTGTAATTTTTGTGCTCCTTTAAAAGAGCCTTCACCACCAATTACTACTAAATCATTTATTCCATGACCCTTTAATACATTCAATGCCTTGATTCTGCCTGACTCCTTCATAAATTCTGGACATCGGGAGGTTTTTAAAAATGTTCCTCCTTTATCCGCAATATAATCTACATCGGTAGAGGTTAATCTATGAAATCTACCTTCTATTAAACCCTGGTAACCACCCTCAATTCCCATTACTTCTATGTGATAATAATTAGCTGTTTTCACCACTGCTCGAATAGCAGCATTCATTCCTGGGGCATCTCCACCACTTGTTAAGACTCCGAGCTTCATCATTACTAAACACCTCTGCTATTTTGATCCATTTAAGAAAGATGACCGACAGATGCTGTCGACTAATTGTCGGCCCCATCCATTCGTAAAAACTTTTCTGCAACTAGGTATTAACTGGTTTTTTCTAGTTTATCTACTGTCCCTTTTTTGATAGCTTTCCCTGACTGTTTTAGTAAGAAGGCTACTATGAACGAACCTAGAAACATGCTAATGCCTAAAAAGGTCATACTCGCATTAAAAGAGCCTGTTAGATCTTTAATATATCCCACAATGTAAGGGCCGAAGAACCCACCTAAGTTACCAATACTGTTAATAAGGGCAATCGCACCTGCAGCAGCAGCTTCCGTTAGGAAAGATGGTGGAATTGCCCAAAATGGAGAGTATGCACCAAATGCCCCACAAAGACTAATCGTTAAGAATACAAATGATAAAACAATGTTTGTACTTGCAATATAGCTACTAATAATTAGTGCAACCCCACTTGTCACTAAACAAGCAACTACGTGAAAACGTCGCTCATTTTTCTTGTCAGAGTGGTTACTAACCAAAATCATGGTGACCATTGCACACACATACATTAACCCTAAAATCCAGCCCATAGCATGCGTGCTAAGAGACGTGGTTTCAGACAAACCTTCTGAGATTGTCGGTAAAAACATTACGATGCCATAATAGCCAACCATCCAAAAGAAATAGCCTAAAGACAAGGTTAATACGTCACGGTCTTTTAGGGCTTGACCAAATGTATAGTGTTTAGCTTCTTGTTTTTCTAACTTCTCTTTTGTGGTAACGTCGATTAGCCATTTCTTCTCCTCGTTAGTCAACCATTTTACATCCTCGAGCTTATCGTCAAGGTAGAAGAAACATATAATACCTAAGATTAAAGCTGGAATCGCTTCCAAAATGAACAACCACTGCCATCCAGCCATGTTTAACCAGTCAATACCTAATAAATAAGTAGAAAGTGGTGACCCTATAGCATTAGCACCAGGAATAGCAATCATAAATCCTGCAATCGCTTTTGCATGATGTTTCGTTTGATAAAAACCACTTAGATAAAAAACCATACAAGGGTAAAAGCTAGCTTCAGCAACCCCTAAAAGAAATCGTGCTGTATAAAACTGCCATGGTGTTTGTACGAACGCCATTAAAATAGCAATCACAGCCCATGTAACCATGATTCTACTAATCCATTTTCTAGCCCCGACTTTTGTCATCATGGCACTGCCAGGTACCTCTAAAAGGAAATAACCAAGGAAGAAAATCCCTGCTCCCAATCCGAAAACAGCATTAGAAAAACCTAAATCTTCATTCATTTGTAGTGCGGCAAATCCAATATTTACTCGATCAAGTATAGATATAGTAAAACATAAAAATAGAAATGGAATGAGCCTTAACGTTACTTTCTTGGTAGTTGAACGCTCTAAATTAATTGAATCCAAAATAATTCCTCCCTGGGTTACCATCTTTTTATTCTTCATGCCCTTTAGTCTTTGACCCGGGTATTTACTCTAGGCTAACTGACGGAAAGGATTGAAAGTTTATATAAAAGATGATTGATCTATTTCTAAGTCTAAGTAAATCTAGCCCTACTTCTGTAATCCCTTTCATATAGAAATGAAAAAGCCGAGTATTTCTCCGTATTATTTATGATTTAAAGAAGTGAGAACTACTAGAAAATATCACACACCAAAACCTTACTAGCGACATGAAAACACTATAAGTCTAATTTCTAATTTCTATCCTAATAATCCAAAACATTTGTAATGAACAGCAACAGTAAAAAACGCTTACATTTTCGAACTCTTCTGCTAATCTCTTCAAAAGAATATCGATCTGTAAAGAATAATAAATTTGAAGATTTACATTACCTCCGTCTAATAGATTTAGCCACTTGTATACTAAGTTACCTTATATAAACAGTGTACTTACATACCTAATAGTTGTCAATATAATTATTAAATTAAATATTTTCTGAAATCTATTAAAATACTAGAAGAATACATGTTTTGTTTTTATGGAAAAATGCTTAATAATACTCATTTTATGCTGTCTTTTCAACAGCAAAAAGGCAGCTACACTTTAGCTGCCTTTTAACTTTATATTTGGTATTCCTCTGCTAAAAAATTAATGGGAATTAAGCTTTCCAATAACGATCGTATAAATTTTGCATGTGAAAATTCATAATTCTCACGGCTTCTTCTTCATTATGTTGTTCAATTGCATTAATAAGTAATTTATGCTCATTAAAATTAACTTCTCTATAGTCAGGTCTCGTTACTGTTCTATCTCTTATAAACTTCCACATTTTCTGCTGTTTCATCGCATTGCTAATCGCTGCCATAATACTAATGAATAAATCATTATGAGAAGCCTTTGCTATACCGTTATGTAGTGCTTCATCCGTTTCTGGCACATAAACCCCTGCGTTCGTTTCTTCCTCCATCTTATTAATCGTTGCACGCAGTTCCCTAAGATCTTCTTCTGTAGCTCTCAAAGCTGCAAATCGCACAATAAGAGGCTCTATGTTCATTCTTGCTTCAACAATATCTTCAGGGGAGGCGGATTCCATTAAAAATGTGGATTGAGAATTTTGAGTCTCTGATTGAAATTCTTTCACATAGACGCCTTCTCCTTGACGAGAATAAATAAAACCGTTTAACTCCAGTGCGCTAAGGGCTTGTCTGATGGGCACACGACTTACACCAAATTGTTCACATAGCTCCCTTTCAGCAGGAAGTTTATCTCCTACTTGAAACGCCCCAGATTGAATTTCAGAAAGAATTTGATTATAAATTTGAATATATAATTTGTTGTTGGAAACTGGATTAAAACTAATAGAAATCACTTCTCTCTATAATTATTAGCTCATTTTATTCATAATTAAGTAGACATAATTTATTATATACTGTTCTATTTTTAGGGGCAACCAGCCTATCCCTTTTCCCTCCAAAAAACTTGCTGATGTAGTCAGTTCCTAACTGCTATCATAACAGGTTTATCATTAGATAAAGTTAGAAAGGCATACCAAAGTGGCATGCCTTTCTAACGAACCGAACCTGAGTATCAATCCATATGTGAACCACCGTTTATATCAATTTCCTCTCCTGTAATATAGGAAGCTTCCTCTGACGCTAAGAAGGCAATAGTGGCCGCAATTTCTTTCACTTCACCTGGTCTGCCCATAGGAATACTATCGATCACAGCCTTTGCATCTTCTTCGGGAAGTGATTTCCAAATTTCTGTATTAACAAGTCCGGGAGCTACACAGTTAACTGTAATACCATCTAGTGCTACTTCGCGTGCTAAGTTCTTTGAAAAGCCTAGTACTGCTGCTTTAGATGCCGAATAGTGCGGTCCACCAAATACTCCTCCACCTCTTTTAGCTGAAACAGAAGAAAGACTGATAATACGACCATACTTTTGGTCTTTCATTGTTTCCAATACTGCTTGAGTACACAAGAATAAACCAAACATATTGACGTTAAACACTTTTGTGATGTCTTCAAGCGTCATATCTTGAACTGTAACCTTTTGAGAAATTCCTGCATTATTAACTAAAATATCAATTCTACCGAATTCTTCAAGCGTTCTCTTCACCATGGCATCACAAGAATCTTTACTTGTTACATTTAACTCTACTCCTAAAGCTTTCCCGCCAGCTTCTCTTATTTCATTTACTGTATCTTGTACACCATCAAAATTAATATCGGCTATAACAACTGCGGCTCCTTGTTCCGCAAGTGTTAGGGCAATTGTACGTCCAATACCTTTTTTAGAACCACTGCCAGTAATAATCGCTACTTTCTCTTTTAAATCAAACATGTTATATTTCCCCCATCTTGTTAGCTTTGTCTATTTAATATAGTTAGTTTTAAATGATTTCTTTAGCCGTTTTGATAATATTTTCTGTAGTTATTCCATTTAACTCCAATAATTTTTCATAAGGTGCGGATTGTCCAAATTGATCCTGTACACCAATTCGTCGAACTGTACCTTTCCCTTCTTCAGCAACTACTTCGCATACCGCACTGCCAAGACCATTTAGAATATTATGATCTTCAACTGTAATAATTTTGCCGATATTTAAACAATCGACCACTGCTTCTCGATCCAATGGTTTAATAGTATGCATATCTAGTAGCTTTACGGATATTCCTTGTTTTTCTAATTCTCTAGTTGCCTCTAAAGCGAGTCGTACCGTATCGCCATTGGCAATAATAGCTATATCGCTTCCATCCTTAATTTGCTTGGCCTTTCCAATTGTAAACTCTTCATTTTCATCATAAATAATTGGAACAGTATCGCGAGTAAAGCGAAGATAGACAGGTCCATATACCTTAGCAGCTTGCTCTACTAACTTCCTAGTAGAATAATAGTCAGCCCCCATAATGACGGTCATATTTGGAACCGATCTTAATACACCCATAT
Source organism: Priestia aryabhattai (assembly GCF_023715685.1). Classification (NCBI taxonomy): domain Bacteria; kingdom Bacillati; phylum Bacillota; class Bacilli; order Caryophanales; family Bacillaceae; genus Priestia; species Priestia aryabhattai. Next base: position 876,598 of record NZ_JAMBOQ010000003.1, on the reverse strand, counting down.
CTTCTATAGCTTGATGACTCCCCCCATCATTAGCTGGAGTTAGACCGCCATGCGAGCAAGCAATCTTTACATTTAAGTTAGGGTAACAGACTTCTTGTCTGATTTGTTCAAGCATTCTTAACGAACCAAAAACTGCGTAAGTGCTTACAAATGGAATTTTACCGGTTGTAGCAAGACCAGCTGCTAACCCAGCTGCATTCTGCTCCGCAATCCCTACATTAATATGCTGATCAGGTAGTTGTTTTATAAAATTTACTGTTTTACAAGATTTAGCAATATCCACGTCAATCACATAAATATTTTTGTTTTCTTTACCTAACTTTACGATTTCATCTCCAAAGGCTTCTCTCGTAGCTTTTTTTACTGTAAGATCTTTTTCCATTATGCTCATTATTTTAAACCTCCTGCCACTTCTTCCATTGCTTGATGATATTGTTCTTCATTAGGAGCAACCCCGTGCCAATCAGCCACATCCTCCATAAAAGAAACTCCTTTACCTTTTACCGTGTCACAAATGATACATTTTGGTTTTCCATTCTTCGCCACTCTTACTTCATCCAATGTTTCTACAATCTCTTCCATCGAGTGTCCATTAATTCGCTTCGTTTCAAAACCAAACACATCAAATTTTTTCTCTAAATCTTGTAAAGGCATAATTTCATCACAGAATCCATCAATTTGAAGTCTATTATTATCCACGAACACAACTAAATTATCTAATTGATATTTAACTGCCGTTTGAGCAGCTTCCCAAATTTGTCCTTCTTGACACTCTCCATCTCCTACTAAAGCAAAAACTCTATAGTCTTTAAAATCTCGTTTTCCTGCTATTGCCATTCCAACTCCGCAAGAAAGTCCTTGTCCTAAAGAACCTGTTGAAATATCAATGCCTTTACACTTTTTCATATCTGGATGCCCTTGGAACGGGGAACCATATTCTCTTAATGTGTATATCGTTTCGTAAGGAACAAATCCTCGTAAAGCTAAAGCTGAATATTGAATAGGACAAACGTGACCTTTAGAAAGTACAAATCTATCGCGGTCCTCCCAGTTAGGGTTATGTGGGTCAACATTCATTTCTTTAAAATAAAGCGCTGCCATAATATCAGCTGCAGAAAGTGAGCCTCCTGGATGGCCAGATTGTGCTCCATAAATCATCGTAAGAGCTGTTTTTCTTAATTGAATAGCTTTTTCTTTTAATTCTTGAATACTAATGTCTTTCATTTTTAGTCACCTCATTAAATTATGACTTGCTATTTTCTTAACTCATATATCAAGTAAAATATAATTCAGTATACCTAGGTAACTTGTATACTAAGTAGCTTTGTTACTTAAGTGTACAGCTGAAACGCAAGTTCGTCAATAACAAGATTGAATTATTTGAATTTTTTATTTGAAATGAAGTAATTTTTGAAGAGAAATGTATAAATTTCTCTTCCTTTTTCTCTCAGATTTTCAGGTGGAGTATGTAAATTAAGCTATAACCATTCTTTAATCACATGGTTTATGACTCTAAGCAAAAAAAATAAGTAATGCTTCTATTTCAGAAGCATTACTTATTTTTATAGATTACTTAGTAAATCGTACATATAACCGACAGCGTTACCAAAAAAACTACGCTTTTGCACTAGAATGATTGCTGCTTATTACATCTTTGCTACTGGATTTAATGTTTCTAGCTACTAGTAAACCTACTATCCCTGATACCCCTAAAATAATGAAGATATAGTTATAATTAGTAATGAGAGCAATAAGAGTGGATGAAATAATACTTCCGAAATAGCGAAACGTTGAGTAAATGCCAGATGCTGTGCCTGACTGCTCTTTACTTACTGAGTCAAGCGAGGCAACCTGCATGCTTGTTAAGCCTACTCCCGTAGAAAAACCACCAACAATTAAAGCCACTATAAGAAAAAGAATAGACCCAACGTTCTCTAAGGATAAAAAGAGAATATTAGAGAAAATGATCATACCAAAAGAAAATCCTATAACTTTTTTAGAACTAAACTTATTGTTTAGTAATCCTCCTATCCACCCGCTTAAAGACATTGAAATTGAAAAAATCGATAAAACAATACCTGTGTGTGCTGTAGACAAGTGAAATTGAGACTTCATCAGTAGAGGCATAATTAATAAAATCACATACATAACAAAATTGCTAAGCATAATAGATAAATTAGCGCTTGTAAAGGTGGAATTTTTAAATAAAGAAAAATCGATAATTGGGTTTTCTGCCGTATTTTCTCTTTTGATAAACAAGATTGAAGATAGAATAAATATTATTCCCATTATTAAAGCCTTAGTAAATTCCATACCGTGTGTTAATAAAATTAAAAAAGAAATGCTAATTGCTAAATAAATGGAACCTTGAATATCTAAAGTACTTGCTTGCCTTTTAAAATTAAATTTAGGAATCATAACTATTCCACTAACTAAAGCTAAGAAAAGAAACGGAACATTTACCCAGAATATAGCTTCCAAGCTGAAGTTTTCAAGTAGTATAGATCCTAGTAATGGTCCAATTGCAGCACCCAAGCCCATCCCCATTCCAAATATACCTAAAATTTTAGGGAGCCGTTCTTTTGGTACAACATATCTAATGATTGCTATCGTGTTGGGAGTAAGTAAAGCTCCTCCTACTGCCTGCAGTGATCGAAAAATAATAAGGGAAATGAGATTAGTTGAAAATATACAGCCTAAAGATGCTATAAGAAAGAATACTACGCCCCATAAATAGATATTTTTGTTTCCATATAGATCTCCTAGCTTTCCAGCGATAGGCTGAGTAACAGCCATTACAATTAAATAAATAGTTACTACCCAAGAAATATTTGCAAGCGGTTCATTGAAATGAGCTGATATGGTTGATAAAGCAACGGCAATCATTGTCGAATTTATTGGTACAAGAAATGTCCCAATTAGTAATGAAATAATCAAGATAAGCTCTTTATGTTTACCCAAACATTATTGCCTCCTTTTAATGAAGAGAAATTCCTTTTATAAACGTTTTTACACTGTTTTTTATCATATCTTGATAATCTGCATGTAAGGCTTTGTCTCCAAAATTTAGTTTATACATAAAATATCCCCAATACGTACTTAGAAAAATCTCTGCTTGTGTACAAGAATCTAATTCTTTGATGTAACCTTTCCTTTGCATTTCTTCAAAGTATTCTTTTAGTATTTTTTTCGTATCATTAATCTTCTTTATAATTTCTTCATGTGCTCGAGAGAAAATTAGAGGGTCTTTTAAAGTGATTGAAATCATGTCTCGGTTATTATCAAAGTCTTTTAGTAACAAGTAACCAAAATTCATCAAATCTTTTTCAAGTTTCCATTCAATCGATTTGTCAAAAATCTCAAGTGAAAAGCTCGTTGTCTGGACAATAGCTTGAATGATGCCTTCTTTATTGCCAAAGTGGCGAAAAACCGTCAATTCATTGACTCCAGCTTGTTCTGCAATTTCTCTAGTAGTAGTACCTTTATAGCCTTTTTCTTTAAGCAGCTCTATTGTAGCCTTTGTTATCTTGTTTTTTGTTTCATCTTTTTTCATGTTAATCATCCTTTATGCTTCCTGAATGTAAGTCTTTACTTTCCATTAGGCAGTATATAAAGGAAAAATAGCGGTTGTCAAATGGAAGTGAATAGCATCATCTATTCAGTTAAAAGAGTTACAATTCCATTCGTACCATCTACCGTAACCATATCACCATCTTTTAACTTATTCGTACTTATTTTCGTACCAACCACTGCAGGAATTTCATATTCACGTGCAATTATTGCCGAATGAGAAAGAATACCTCCGGCGTCAGTAATAACAGCCCCCGCAGTTTGAAATAAAGTAGTCCAAAGTGGAGTGGTGGTTTTACATACTAAAACATCCCCTTTTTCTAGCTTGTAAAATTCCTTCGTAGTTGAAATAACTTTTACTTTTCCGGTATAGGTTCCTGAGGAAGAGGCTAATCCTTTAATAGAATTTTCGCTGTTAGCGTCATTCTCCTCAATAGCTCCCATATATTTCTCAGCTTCTTTCAGTTGAGTTGGTTCAGGGGTTCCGAAATATCTAGGCAAATTAGACGTTTGCTCATGTTCTACCTGTTCTTCTTTACGTTTCTCAATTAATTTGGTCATGTCTACTGGATTTTCCAAAAGAGACTCTAGTTCATCAAGATATAAGAAGAAAATATCTTCTTTCACTAGAAAAACTTGATGATTAACTAGTAGATGACCTAGTTTGAGTAGGAATAAACGAGCTTTTGCATCCAACATTGCATCGATATAAAAATGATGGTCATCTCTTATAACGGATGCATCTAATGCCCACTCATAATATTTTTTAAATTCTTCTTTATGTTTGCTATCCTCTATCTGTGCCAGAAATTCCTTATAGTTCTGTTCACGTTTTTTTACTGTCTGTTCAAAGTTCTCATCAAAGTTATAACTGTCCTTAACATATCCTTGAATAATGGATAATGCGTGAAGGGGATTCTCTAGCCAAATTTCTCCTACAAAATCGTGACTTATAACGCTTCGATATCCAAACTGTTTTAAGAAAGTATCTAATTCAGTCACAAAGCTTTTTCCAGCTTTATTTTCCCCTAACTTCTTTAATAAATTTTCTGTACATTCTTCTTGAAAAATTTCAGTAAGTTCACTATCTCTTTTCACTGTTAAAGCAAGTCTAGAAAGCTGTTGGTCAGTTTCCAACGATTTGTTCATTTTTCCGGTCAACAGCTCATAAACATCATGCCCAGACTCCCTGTTTGTAAGGTTTTTATAGTATTCTTCAACTATAGTATTTAAAGACATTTGAGGCATAACAATATCAAAATGCAGATCATATGCGATTTTATAGAAATCAGTCAAATTTTGAAGGATTTCTTTTCCCCTCCGAAGGTTTAGATTTTCCTTGGTAAAGCTATCTAACTTGTTATAGTAAGGTAAGAATTGTTCATTAATAATGTGGTTCATTCGTTTTGTTAAGACTGGATAAATAATTTCCATCAATTCTTTATGTTCCTGGATTCTCTTATTAGAATCTCCTTTAAAAGGCTCCGTTCTTGTGTAGATATGCCCTTTATAAACTTTTAAATTAATTCTATCAAATATAAACTTTAACTTTTTAAAACTAGAAGCTGTTCCTTCAGAAAATGCTGGAATAATAAATGAAGCATACAAAGGACTAACAGCATGGGAAAAACTTGTATCATTTAATATCCAAAATTCCTCCATGTCGTCAAAACTTAAAAATATATCTTTTTGGAAAGGCGTTAATTTATTATCCTCTGCTAATGTTGTAATGGCTCTTGCCTGTAATAGATATACTTGATTGTTTTGAATACCAAACTCTATATCTACGGGATGTTGATAAAGAGCTTCTACCTCTTTTGTTATTTCGGCCAATTCAATAATTTTCTCGTTTGTTAAACAAAATCTTTGCTGCTCGGCTTCCGTTGTTTCGATTTCTTCAACACCTTCAACAAGTGGAATTATTTTTACTTCTTTTAGCCCTTTTTCTTTCTCTACCTCAAAGGTTTGTTTATTAACTAGGTAAACATCAGGTGTTACTAGGCCTGATACAATTGCTTCTCCTAGTCCGTAGCTAGCATTAATCATAATTTCTTTCGTATTATGATTAACAGGATTTTGACTAAATATTACTCCCGATACTTCGGACTGAATTAATCCTTGAACAACAACTGCCATTGAAATTTCATCAAAATCAGCATACATACTTTGAGTATATTGTTCGACTCTTTCAGTAAAAAATGAAGCCCAGCATGCTCTCACTTTACTTAAAAAATCCTCGGTACTTTTCACATTAAGATAGGTTTCATACTGTCCAGCAAAAGATGCACCTTCTAAATCTTCAGCACCAGATGATGAACGAACAGCTACTGACGTATAAGAGCTTTTTAGATTTTGAAATGCCTCTATGAGATCCGTTTCAATTTCAATAGGAATTTCCCCGTGCAAAATTCTCTCGTGTATATTATCCGTTTGACGATTAATCTCATTCCATTCGATATATCGTTTTAAAGCTTCTGTTTGAATAACAAACCCGTCTGGAATCGGTAAATTTTTTCTTTTCATTTTTATAAGATTTAAAGCTTTTGCTCCAACTTTTTCATTCGCCTCGTCTACCATCTGAAAACTTAAACTATACATTAAGTATATTCATCCTCCTACAAAACAATTTTAAAATGTAAGTAATTACTTACTTTCTATTCATTTTAATTCTTTTAAATTTTTATAGTCAACAAAAAATGGTAAAACATTAATAAAATGCATATTTAGTTGTGTTTTCTTTTAATTTTATTTAAATAATATTCCTCTTTTTTATTCCATTTTTTAACTTTTATTAGTCTTTTTTATTATGAAGTTTAAATAGTTAAATAATTAAATGGTTGATAAAAGAAATGCAAAAAACCCCACCTAAATTAAGATGAGGGGTTTACTCTTTTCTATTTTCATCGAATATTATCTTTGATTACTTACAAGCTTCCATTGGTTAAGTGTCAATTTTATTTTATATCCTCTAATATATAACTGAGCGCTATCAGATTTACGAATTATATGCAAAGTCATTATCTAAAATCTCCCTTCTTATCAATTTTTTTCAGAAATCTTAATCTAAGCATAGCTAAGTATTGTAAACCATTTATTAATGACAAGAAAAGATTATGTAAACATTGTAGAATTGCAGGAAAACCGTTAATTATTTACTCCCCAAAAACAAAAAAGTACCCTCTATGCTTTGAAAGCATAGAGGGTGCTAACGTTATATCTCATATTTGGTTACGATATCAAAAAATATTGGTACTTTATTTTTAACTCATCTTAAGTTTCAATAATAAAGCATAGTAGATCATGATTTTAACAGCACCTTATTCTTCTGAATTGGCCATTCGAATAAGATGAATCATTAAATAGAGAACTTCTTCATCTGTGATATCAAGATGCATCACATTTCTTACATAGCTACGGATAGATTCTACACAGGTATACTCCTCATTATATGCATTTTTCGTTTGCGTATAGATGAATGAGTCCTTTGTTTTAAGTTGTGTATCATCAAGCAGCCGTTGGATAAAGTATTGAAGATGTGTAACAAACCTTGCATAGCGCATGGAGTTGCTGTCCATTCTAATCTTCAATTGGTATTGAACGAGGTTTAAAATATCTTTCAACAATTTAATAGAGATCATAGTATCTTCCATATTCTGTTTGTCAGACTGGGCGTTTACCAAATGAAAGGCAATATTTCCAGCTTCTTCATCCGGCATTTCGAGACCAAGCAGCCCGTTCAATTTCTTGAGAATGCGAAGTCCTATTTCGTATTCTTTCGGATAAAACTTTCGGACTTCCCATAAAAGTTTGTTTTGCAATGTAATGCCTTTTTGAAAACGTTCAATAGCAAAGGCAATATGATCCATCAACATGATAAACGTTCGATCGTTTAAGTAGCCATCTAATTCATGCTTCACGCTGAATAAGGCTTGATTGATTGCATTTAAATGCTGTTTTGGCATGTTCTCAAGAATACGGATATACTCTTTTGTATCAAAACTATTGAGTGGAACAAACACTTTTTCCACGCTGGTAGGGTCGATTAATTCACCAGTTTTACTTTTAAAGCCAATTCCTTTGCCCATTACTATGATCTCATGCTGATTTTCATCTTCTGATAAAATCAGGCTATTGTTAAGTATTTTAATGACTCTCATTTCTTCACCACTTTATCTTTATATAATCAATTCAATGTCCCATTTGTTTGAATGACTTGTTTATACCAATAGAAACTCTTCTTTTTTATTCTCCGAAGACCTAACAAATCATTTTCACCACGGTTTACATAGATAAACCCATATCTTTTTCCATAGCCTTGATGAGTGCTAACCACGTCAATAACGGCCCATGGACAATAGCCAATTACTTGAACACCATCAGTAAGTGCCAACTGTACTTGCTTTAAATGATCCCTTATATAGTCAATACGATAGTCGTCTCCTACCGTTTCCTCATCAGTTAATTCATCTGGAGCACCTATACCGTTCTCAGTTATCAGTATGGGTAAGTTATAGCGTTCGAAAGCTTTTCTTAATGTTAAGCGCAGACCTACGGGATCAATAACCCATCCGTATCTTGTTTTTCCAACGTAGGAGTTTTCTGCAGCACGGTATACACCTTCCTCACCAAGCATAATTTGCTGGTCGCCAGCTCTTGGACTGACATCACTTGCATCACCTTTACTCTCAGCAATAGTTGCTGTTGAGTAGTAATTGATTGCAATAAAATCTGGATTTCCAGCTTTGATATCAGCTAAATCTTCTTCTTCTATTATAGGCTCTATTTGTCGCTCGACAAGATAATTCCAAAAAAGAGCATTGTAGCGTCCATGCACAGCCAGATCAAGGAAGCTCCAGCCGCGAATAGTCTCCCAATTATGGGATGCGATGGCATCTTCTGGTTTACACGTCGCCTGATACATCGTCGTTAAATTAATTGCTGGCCCAATTTTTCCATTTGGACACATCTCGTGACAAAGCTGCATGACTCTTCCTTGAGCTATGAGCATATGGTGGTTTTGCTGGTAAAGTTCTTTTTTAGTTGGCAACTTTCCGCCCTTTGGTACCCCAATTGCTCCTGGATGCAGAATCATGGTATTTTGTTCATTGATTGTTAGCCAGTATCTCACCTTTTTACCAAAGTATTCGAATAACGTACGTGCATATTCGACAAAAGCATCTACAGTTGCTCTATTGTTCCATCCACCTCTTTCTTCAAGCTTGTATGGTAAGTCGAAATGGTACATTGTAACAATAGGTTCAATTCCATATTTGTTTAATTCATCAATAAGATTGTTATAAAATTCTAAACCTTTCTTATTTATTTCTCCTGTTCCTTCTGGAAAAATCCGCGTCCAAGCAATAGAAAATCGATAAGCTTTTAATCCAAGTTCGGCAAACAATTGTATATCTTCTTTATACCGATTGTAGTGATCACTCGCTACAGTAAAGCCAGCTGTTCCTTCCGGATGGTTCATCATATCGATGACAGAGGGACCTTTTCCATCTATGTTCCATGCACCTTCTACTTGATAAGCAGATGTTGATCCTCCCCATAAAAAATTTTCCGGAAATGGCTTGATATGATTATACTTCATTCTTTGTTACCTCCTATATATTTAATAAGCCTCATTTTAAAGACAGAATCAGGTCACCTTTGTGTGTACTAGCTGGCTCAGCGAGTTCAACTTCAGAGAATTGTTTATCATTGGTAACAATGACTGGGGTAACTAATTCAAAACCTTTTGCTTTAATAGCTTCCATATCAAATTCAAGCATTTTATCACCAGACTCTACTCTATCTCCCTGGCTGACATATGATTCAAAGTGTTGCCCTTTTAAAGTAACGGTATCAATGCCTACATGAATTAACAGTTCAACCCCGTTGTCTCCTTTTAAACCAATTGCATGCTTTGATTCTAACAATGTTATAATTTCACCAGAAAAGGGCGCAAATACTTCACCTTTATTAGGAATAATTGCAATCCCTTTTCCAAGCAATCCGCTAGAAAACACGTCATCATTAACAGTACTCAATGGAACTAACTCTCCTTCGAGGGGACTCATAACCTGAAGAGACCCAACTTCTATCTGGTTCTTGATTGTGACAGGTTTTTTTTCTTTTATACCTTCTGGAGCTACTTTTTTTGATTCATCAATTGGATCATCAAAACCAATAATCCACGTTAAGGTAAATGTAACGACAAAAGCAATGGCAATTGTAATAAGCGCATGAACAATATTCATCGGGTTTTCACCGATAAATGCTGGTAGTGCAGCTAGGCCTGGCGATACGAATGCATAGCGGACAAGACCTGAAAGTCCGGCATAAATTCCTGCACATCCGCCTCCAATCATTGCTGCAATAAGAGGTTTTTTCAATTTAAGAGTTACTCCATAAAGAGATGGCTCTGTAATTCCAACTAATGCAGTGAAACCAGCCGAACCAGCGAGTTGTTTAAGCTGTTTATTGTTTGTTTTTAGCGCGACAGCCAATGTGGCAGCTCCTTGAGCGATATTAGAAGCAAGCATTCCAGGACCATTGATCATTTCTGCACCATGTCTTGTTAATTGCGACGTAGCGATTGGCGTCATTGCCCACGCAGTTCCTGTTACAATTAAAAACGGCTGAAGTCCTCCCATTAATAACGGAATCAGCCAACTTGCACGTTCGTTGATTGATTCTGCCGCAACAGCTACTAAATCATTTAGATATGTGCCAAATGGACCGATGACCACTAAAGCCAGAGGTGCGGTAATTACCAGAACAAGCATTGGTTTTGTAAAAAATTTAATCATTGAAGGTGATACGCGTTCAGCTAAACGTTCAATATAGGACATAATCCATACAGTAATAATAATCGGAAGCACTGACCCTGCATAATCAGTCAAACGTACAGGAACACCCATAAAATGGAGTGGGTCTCCAGCTTTTAAGACTGTACTCCAGTTTGGATGCAAAAGCACTCCCGCAATCGTCATGGCCAGTATTGGACTGGTTTCAAATTTAATGGAAGCCCCGTATGCAAGCAATACTGGCATAAAGAAGAACGCAGCATCAGCAATCGTATTTAAAACGAAATACGTTTGGCTTTTTTCAGTAAGAAACCCTACTAACACTAATACTGATAAAATAGCTTTAATCATACCAGCTCCGATAATAGCTGGAATCATTGGTGTAAACGTTGTTGAAATGACGCTAATAAAGCGCGAAACCCAGCTTTTCTTTTCGCTGTTTTGTCCTTTTTTCGGTCCGCTGCTATCTGCTTTTTCACCGATAACATTGATAATAGCACGGTACGATTGCTGCACTTCATTTCCTACAACAACTTGAAACTGTCCTCCCTTGTCTACGACTGAAATAACCCCAGGCAATTTTTCAATTTCTTTTGCATTGACTAGAGATACATCATTAAATTCAAATCTAAGTCTCGTAGCGCAGTGTGTTAACATCGCTACATTCTCTTTCCCCCCAGCTAAATCCAGAATATCCCTACCTAACTGTTTGTAATCCATACCCCTATCCCCTTTACGCGCATTACAAGCGAACAGTGCAAAATTAATGAGAACACAAAAAAGACCAAAATAAAATGTACTTTTCCCATCCCAAAATGAGAAAACAACAAATTATCTTGGTCTTGCCTGCTTTACCAGTAACACGCCAATTTTATTTAATTAACACGATAAGAAACCGTTTACAGTTATTATATTATCACAAATTATTTAAATTTACAAACATTTATTTATTGTAAAATTAATGTAATGCATAACGTAAAATGAGATTCAAAAAGTAGCATATGAATTCAACTCACATAATAAGCAACCTCAGAATCATCACAAGTTTGTATTACAAATATAGGGCAAATAAAAGGAGATTCAAAAATTAATAGAGAATTAAATTACATGATCAGCTATAGTAAGGAAGGTGTCACCTAATATGAAAATTGGCTTTATTCTTTTTGATCAATTAACAGCGTTAGATTTTATAGGGTTTTACGATGGAGTTACAAGATTAAAAACGCTCGGGTTCAAAGATGCTGTAACATGGGATTTATGCGCGCTAACTGAGGAGATAAATGATGACCGAGGCATTACGTTTAAAGTAAATAAAGTTTCACCCCATCTATCAGAATACGATTTAATTTTCGTGCCAGGCGGAATGGGGACTAGGACTTTACAATATAATGCAGAATTTATTGATTGGTTACAAACTGCAAAAGATGTGACGTACAAAGTGTCCGTATGTACAGGCTCGCTTTTACTTGGAGCGGCTGGTTTTTTAGCAAACAAAAAAGCTACCACTCATCCGAATGCATTCAATTTATTGCAGCAATATACAAATAAAGTAGAGCAAGAACGGATTGTTCACGATGATGGTATTATTACGGGCGGTGGAGTTTCCACTTCAGTAGATTTAGGTCTATACATATGTGGGTTAATCGAGGGAGCAGAAACTGTAGCGAAGATTCAAAAACAAATGGATTACCCTTACTATAAAAATAATATTGTAACGTAAATTAAAAGGATAGACCTTTAAAGCTTTTATAAAGGTCCATCCTTTTGCTTATCATGTACAAAATCAGTTAATACGAAGAATTTTATCGAGAAATTTATAAAGACAACGACATAAAGGTTATATCAGCGTAGGAACCATCTTTTAATTTAATCTGGTTTACTTGTTTCCCTTCTTCTCTAAACCCTAATTTTTGATATAAGTGGATAGCTGGTTTATTGTTTGAGAATACATCCAAGTTTATCTTTTCTAACCCCTCTTGCTCCTTTGCCCATTTTATTAAATAAGATAGTAACTTAGTTCCAGCACCCAAGTTCGAACATTCCGGCTTCACACTAATACCAAACGAACCAGTATGATACAAACGCTTATAAGAAGATCTGGAAAAAGAAAGGAATCCAATAACTTCATCCTTCCATTCTATAACTAATGTTAATCCACCATTATCTTTTTTCTTTTGCATTTTTTTTCGATATTCATCTGCTGTTTCTTGTTTATCCTCAGGTAATCGAAGAAGACAATCATTTTTCATAACTATATCTTTTTTTATGGCAACAATTTTTTCGGCATCTTCTGGATGAGCTATACGGATGTTCAACATTAAATTATTCTCCTTTTTTAGGAATTCAACAAATAGTGAAGATCAATAAATATTTTTTGCTTTAGGATGATATTTAAGGATCTATTAGACTGACAAACTATTATTTCTTTTAGATACAATGTTTTTTAGCTCCATTAAATCATCTATTACCACATCAGCCTGCGCAAGCTCAGCTTCCTGAGCAAAATCAAAATTGCACCCCACTGCCATTAAACTATTATCTTTTGCAGCATTTATATCAGATAGGCGGTCTCCTACTACGGCTGCATGTTTGATATCGTATTTCTTTATAATCGTGTGGACTAAATCTCCTTTATCGAGAGTTTGAATTTGTTGGATACTAAATGTCTCTGTCACCCACTTATTCAAATCGTAATGGTCTACAATCGCTTTTAAATACTCTTTTAAACCGTTACTTGCTATGTAAATGGAACAATTATTTTCTTTTAAATAGCTAAAAACCTCTTTTACATTAGGATATAAAGCACCTTTCCCTTTTCTTATATTATCAACTAAGCTTTTCAAAAAATAGTCATCCGCATACTTTCTTATTTCATCTGAATGATCAGGTAATAAAGCTTCCCATACTTTGGGTAACGGTACACCCATGATTTCACGATACTTATCAATAGGAGTGCCAGCGTCCCATTGATTGAGTGTACGCAAATGGTTAAAGGTATCATCAAGTGATAATTCTAAAATTTTATCTGTTTGAAACAGCGTTCCATCCATATCAAAAATCAGTGATTGCAACATTAATTATCTCCCTCTTTCAAAAGTACTGAATACGCATCTATATATACTACCATAAAAAGGAAAAAACTATTAAAAACAGTAATCACTGTTCTCAGCACAGAAAAGCACCTACTTATTTATAGGTGCTCTTTTTAATTTTACATATTTTTTTGAAATAATAAATGAAAAAGTCGCTGTTATAGTAGAACTAAAAAATGGATAATTAAAAGAGAAAATACTGACCGTTGAGCTACTCAAATGCTGTGAAGGCTCAGGTACATATGTAAGCGTAAGAAATAGCCCGGAAAGAATTTGAAAAGCAAACATTAACACTATAAAACTACTAATAAACACTACATAACTTTTCAAAATAGCGCCTCCAGTACTTTTAATTTATAAACCTGATATTATTTCAAAAATAATGACGCAACGATAAAACCTATAATTATTATAGCAATAAGTATACCTAGCCCCTTCCATCCTAAGCTGCCTGCTAAACCAGATAGGTTTCCGGCTTCATTTCTGTTAAATGCATCATTAATATTCCCCGCTGGATTTTTATTTAACTCTTCTTGTTTCAGCCTCTCTCTTCTTTTTTCAGGTGCTTCTTTATTTTCGCTCATTGTCACACCACCATTTTTAAAACATTATAACATATTATTGTTAAGATGGTAATTAAAGGATTTAAACTTAAAGGTCATCGTAATTCTATTCTTGTATAGGATATAAACGTTTATTTAACATGCTGGATGTTAAATAAACGTAAAAAAGAACCTTCAATGGAAGATCTTTTTTAATGTTTATTGAATTAATACATACATTAGCTCTAACGGAACCTTTATTATCAATAACATAATTCCCAAAATGCTCTTATTCTCTAAATTGTTAAGTCTTTCACCCAATCATAAATTCTATAAAATTACAGGCTCCTATATTGAAGAATTACTTTATACCGCTAGAAATAAACATAGAAGCATCTTGATTCATAAAGATTTTATGACCATGATGGAAGGTCTTTATTTTTATTGATTTAAACCCAACTTCAGCTAATAGTTCTTTCAGTTCATTATGTAAAAAACCATTCTGAACTTTCGGATGACTAATGCTAAGATTTTTATCAAAATCAACAATAATTAGCTTCCCGTTATCATTTAAAATATTAAATAATTCTTGTAAGATTTTTTTAGTATTTGGGATATGAAGGAGGACTAATGACATTAAAACTATATCTGCCTTGAGTTCAGGAGTTTCTTCAGTGAAATCTGAACAAAGGACTTTTGAGTTCGTGATTCCTTTGTGAGAAATTTTAGCTTTCGCTACCTCCAGCATTTGTTGAGATGAATCAACCAACAAAACAGAGTCAACTAAATCCGATAACTCTAAGCTAACTAAGCCTGTACCGCTCCCATAGTCTATTAAAGATTTTGATTCACTTTTTGATAATTCTGTTCTTACTTCCTTCACGATAATTTTAGCTAATTCAATCCGTTCTTCCGAATCATACCTTTTTGCAATTCTTTCAAAAACACTATTTTCCATGTTTCTCTCACTTCCTTAGTTCTATTTATTAAACGTTAAAGCTATATAGGACTCATTATAGCCAAGATTAAACTTCTATTGTTTTTTTATCACATAGTAAAATGAAATTCTCATCAAATTATAGTTTACTGTGTGGTAAAGATAGAGAATAAACAAAAACTTTAAAAAAGCAGGTGATCATAAACATGTTAGCGAAAATAAAAAACATAAAAGTTCTTTAAAAAAGACTTTTATGTTTTATCAGTTATTTACCCTTTTCTATTCATCCTCATATCTAAAATCAAACGTATCTTTTTTGACATTTAATATGTGACCGCTAATGTTGATCGTATCATGGTTAACCCACTTTACTGAGGCCTTTTCCTGAGGATAATTCCAATAAATGTTTTTAGTTTTATTAAAGGTTTTGTTATTGTATGTAACTTCTCCTTTTATAGCAAAGCCCGTCGTCGCTCCTCCGTTTGATTGATATATTTTCACCGTGTAGTTTCCATTGGAGGAAGTACTCTGCGAAATATAGTCACCGGAAGGTAAATGCTGCGGGTTAAAAAATAGTTGTCATATAGTAAAACCGATAATTAAACACGATGCTACTGCAGCAAAAATGATTATATATACTTTTTTCAATTTTTATCTTTCATTTTCTTTCTTTGAAAAATGAAAGTAGCTATAAATAAAACTCCTAACAATATAGTTAAATAAACGGTTACAGAATCACCTGAACGATTAAATTCATCTACAATGATGTCTTCTTGAAACAATAAGGCTGCTGCAATTATTAGAAAGAAAAAAGGATTTACGACTACATAACTACTTGCCTTGACTTTATTTCTCAGGAAAATTATATATACAAAGTTGCATACTGAAAAAACTGCTATCAGATAATAAATAGGCCTTAATAGCGTAAATGGTTCCCCAAGCATTAGTATATTCCTCTCTATTATTATTTCAAATTTACTAATCAATATAGTTCCATTTCACAAATAATTAATCATAACTCATAGTGACTTGAACCAAAATCCCTTTTTCTAATCTATTAACTATTTTTCTTTTGCATATACAGGTCAATCGAATAGAAAACACTTACTGTAAAGTAATACATGGCAAGTATAGCTAACGTCTCATAGATAGATTCCGCAGCGCTGTTTTTCAAAATAGAAAAACCAGTACGTACTACAAATAAAACAACAGGATAGACTATAAATAGAGAGTTAAATTTACGGTTCATAACAACATTAAGTTCCTTTATTTGGATATTAATGATTATTATAACATATAATTTTCTTTTTTATTTCTCTACTACACATTCTATGGTTTTTTTGTTTACATAATACTGTTTATCAACAGTACGAAATCAAAAAAACTCTTATTAATAGGTCTTCTTTTGATTATCTGTTCTTTTTAACTTCTTATCTAAGATGAATTTTAAATGGCTAATACATATTAATAACCCACAGATAACCATTAACCAGCGCGTAGTCCCTTGATGTATAGGATCAAAAAGATTTAATAGAGCTATTCCCAATCCTGATAACATAGCAAGATAACGAAAAATCAAGCCTAATCCCCCATTCCAAAAGTGAAGAGCATCAAGCGAAAGATACTTCTTCAATCTTAATTTATAGTTTCGTACCACACCATGGACAAAATGAAATTCCGATAATTGATGAACCACCATCATGGATAATTAAACTGTATTCCTTGTTCGTTTTATCAAATAAGATAAGGTTATCTGGACACTCAAATGGATCGCTATGAATATCACACGTAAAGTTCACATGGTAATCCATATAATCGCAGCAATGCTTTTTCATTTGTTTTCTCCTTACTATATAGTCATTGTTACTTTTCTCGGTAAGCTGAACAGTGGTCATCTGGAGTACGATAATTTTCCTTACCGGTTGGGTGGGGCCGCTACTGTTTCTATTTCTAGCTCTGGCCGCCTCCTCATATTCCTTCCCCCTATGTACTAACAAATAATCTCAGTGCTAAGTAGAAATTTATACTCGTTTAAGTAATTCTTCTAACTTTTCTTCAATATCAGCTTCTAAATGATTTTTTGACAAATCATACAAAGTGCCTGTCCCTTTAAAATACCCACTAAAGTAATACCACAATTGGATGTAATGAACGTATGCATCTTCTTCATCTGTAAACCCATCAAAGTTTATTGCCACTTGGGAACGATATTCTTTTTCCAGACACTGCTCCGAACTTAGATTTGGTAGTTGGTCGCCATCAATATCTCGACACACCCATATTTTTAAGTTCTGCTTACCATCATGTTCAAATTTATTTCTATATTTGTGGTGAAGACTTTCGCTGTATGCCTCTCCTACTTCTTCCAACTTCACTATATCTCTTTTTAAATTCTCATTTATTTCACTCTCAAGGACTAAAATGTATTTGTCATCTGCTTCCTGATCCTGTTTATCCATAAATAGCTTTTTCAATTTATCAAACAAGCTTTTCCCACCTATCTAAAAAAATAATATAAGCATAGTAACTTCGACTAAAGAAATCTCATTTCCTTCTCTGGACTGCGTTTAGTCGTCATAACTAATATGATATCAGCTACTTCCTTACAAGTGGATTCTTTTACTAGGTGCTGATTTTCTGACATACTTGTAATTCGATATTTTTTACAGCGAACACATATGTTAAAGTGTAAAGTAGTGAAGCGAAAGGAGTAACGACAACATGGCTCAACGTATCGTTAATATGTTTTTATCTGTTTTAGCTGCTTATGGAACGTTAATTCTAACAAAAAACATGAGCATTGCAGATAATATCTTTGTGACACAGATTGTGCGTCTGATCATTTGTATTGTAGCTGTTATGATTGTGACAGGAATTACTACATACATTTTCAGAAATAAATCTTCTAATAAATAAAAGGGTAGCTGTATAGATAGCCGCCCTTTTTGTTTTCCTTAATCCCCCTTTTATTTCAACTTAAAGAAAATGGGGATGCCTCAAACAATCATGAGACATCCCCATTAAGGTTATACTTACTTTTACGCGTTTAAAGCACGCACAAATTCTTTTGCTAGGCTAATTGTAGACTGTGGATTTTGTCCTGTTAACAGCTTTCCATCTACTTCAATATGATCTGTCCAATTATCTTTTGTAATAAATTCAGCTCCTAACTCACGAAGCTTTGTTTCGAGAAGAAACGGCATGTATTTATCTAACGTTGTATCTTTCTCTTCTGAATCAGTAAACGCTGTAATACGCTTTCCTTTTACAATTGGCTCACCATTTTTTAGTTTTCCGCCTACAAGAGCTACTGGTCCGTGGCATACCGCTGCAATCAGTTTATCATCTTCAGCAAATTCTGTTAGCAAACGCTGTAAGTTCGTATCGTCTGGAAAATCAAGCATCGTTCCATGTCCTCCAGGTACAAACATACCGGCAAAATCTTTTGAGCTTATATCAGCTAATGATTTTGTGTTCTCTAAAAGCTTTCCTGCTTCTTTGTCTTCGTCCGTCACGTCATCTGTTAAGCTGTTAGGATCCACTGGTGATGTTCCTCCTTTTGGACTTGCTACGACTACTTCATATCCTTTTTTCTGAAATTCTAAATATGCTTCGGAGAATTCTGTAAGCCAAATGCCAGCAAGCTCTCCGTTTTCCATCGTATGTCCTTTTGTAACAACCATCAAAATTTTTGAATTCCCTGTCATGATTTACTCATTCCTTTTTCATTTATTATTTACATACATGTATCTTCAACAATTCATTTATCTCTTTAAATATCTTCCCCGGTATCATTTGCTGAAAAAATGTTAACTTTTTCTTTATAATAAGTAATGAGTGAATTATACGAAGAAATAGTCTCTTTTTTAAAAAAGTTTGCAGATCATGCGAAGCAGCTTTTATATATGTACAATGTGACAAGTGATCACTTTAAATATTTTCATTTTTTTGACATATACATCTAATTCGATTAATATCGAATTAGAGAAAGAAGGTATTAACCTATGCAACTAGATAAGTTGGTGAATTACCATAAAGCCGTTGGTGACCTTACCAGAATTAGAATTATTTCACTATTAAAAAAAGGACCTCTTCACGGGCAAGCAATTGCTTATAAACTGGCGTTACAACCTTCAACTATTACTCATCATATTTCAAAGCTAAGAGATGTGGGGATCATTTATCAAAGAAGACAAGGGAACATCATCTATTTTTATCTAGATCTTGAAAGGCTTGAATATAACTCAAAAGCTATCTTGAGGATTGGAGATGAATCGATGGAAAATCAAGATAATTATTTACAGGATAAAGACAAATTATCGATTGTTAAAAACTTCATAAATAGTGATGGCACTTTAAAAATCATTCCGAGCCAAAGAAAGAAAAAGAACGTGATATTAGCTTATTTAATACGTGATTTACAGCATGGAAAAACGTATCCAGAAAAAGATTTAAATGAATATATAAAAAGATATCATGAAGATTTTGCAACTATTCGCAGAGAGTTAATTATGCAGCATTTTATGTATAGGCAAAATGGAGAATACGAGTTAAATCCGAAAGAGATGTGGCCCGTTATTTTTTAAAATGGACGTAAAAACGTTCATTTTTTAAGCTTTCTAATTTGATATATATCTAATTAACCTGTGCTATTTCGAATGAAGTGGAGGTGAGAATGTGATTTACAAAATGAAAGAAGCTAACGGTCCAACGAGTGTGTGGCACGGAAAGTTTATTTATCTATGGGTGGCAAGCACGTTTTCAAGCATTTCTATCTCCACGTATGTAACCGTTGAACAGTGGTATGTAATCAATTACTTACACGTAAAGAGCTCACTAGGAATTATCTTGATAGCTACTACACTTCCAAGAGTATGACTAATGGTTATAGGCGGGATAGCCGCAGATAAATACCGACGATCTAGAATTATATTTTTATCTTTATTCACAAGGTTTTTGATACTACTTTTGATGGCTATGTTCTATATAAATCATGCATTATCTTTTTCTGCATTATTTGTATTTGCGTTATTATTTGGAGCATCTGACGCCTTTTTTTGGTCAGCTAGAGATTCGATTGTACCAAGCATTGTTCCCAAAGACCAGCTAACTAGAGCAAATTCAGTCATACAAACAACGAATCAACTTTCTGTTATGCTTGGACCAGCTTTAGCTGCTGCTCTTCTTTCACTTTTTTCATACTCAACTATCTTTCTAATCATTGCCTTTACGCTTCTATTAAGTACATTTTTGTTACATTTTATTAAAGAACAAAAGACATTAAATCCTCAAAAAACATCCCTTTTAAAGGATTTAGGTGAAGGAATTCATTATGTTAAGAGTTCAGCATTTCTTCTTACTGTGATAGGAACATTTATCGTTGTGAATTTTTTCTTTATTGGCCCGCTTGTATTAAGTATTCCTATTCTGGCAGAGAGTCGTTTTAAAGGAAATGCCTTTTACTTGAGTGCTTTACAAAGTTCTTTTGCTAGTGGAATGCTGTTAGAAGCTGCCATTATGGCCTGGTTAAATGTGAAAAGGAACAGAGGAAAACTTGCCATTCTTTTTATTTTCTCAGAAGGGATGCTGCTTACGGCATTGGGCCAGGCAATAAATCTATGGCTAGCTGCTGTTATGTTGTTTGTAATTGGATGTTGTGTATCAGGCATCAATATCTCTATAGTCAGTTTAATACAAGAAAAGACACCTCAAGCTATAATAGGAAGAGTAATGAGTATAAATACAATGGTTTCTACCAGGCTTATTCCCCTATCTTACGGGCTAGTTTCCATTCTTCTTAGCATGAATATTGGCGTTAATTTCATTCTCCTGGGTGCTGGCACAGTAGTTGTATTATTTAGCTTACTGCTTACCCTAAAAGCATCAGCCTTGAAAAATTTATAAAATCTCTGTATGTAATAAGGATTATTCTTTACCGGCTACGTTAGTGAATAATCCTTATTGTGCTTTATTTACCTTTAAAAATTATAGAAGTGTTTTAACCATGATGAAGTCTATCTGTTCTTCATCTCCCATATAAAAAGAGTGAGATCCAGTTTGAACAAACCCCTGTTTCCTATAAAAATCAATCGCATTTTTATTTTTTTCCCATACACCTAACCAAATTCTCTTTTTATTAAGATTCGTTGCTATCTCTAACGCTTTATTGAATAGATGTTTACCAAGCCCCTGTTTTTGAAAGTTGTTACTTATATAAATTCTTTCAATTTCAAGCGCTTCCTCCCCCATCTCTTCAGACTGTGCGTCATCTGTATTGACCTTTAAATAGCCTGCAATTTCATGATTAAAATAAATAAAGAAGAATCGAGAGGAAGTATTTGACAGTTCTTCTTCTAACTGTTCGACTGTAAATGCTTTTTCCAAATAAGCATTCATATTTTCTTGTGAATTCTGATCTTTAAATGTCTCATAAAATGTTTTATAACTTATTTCTTGAAGATCTTCTATATCTTCAAGAGTACACTTTTTTATATGCATCGTCATTGACACACGCCTCTCCTTTACATCGTTAATAATTTCTCTTGTTTCCTTTTTTGACAAACTCCCAGTCTGTTTCGATATTTTTTCTTACTCTTTGAATCAGCTTAAAAATGGTATCTACTTCTTCTTGGGTAAAACCTTCTAATGCCACTCTATCCGAATAATCATTTTCCCTTCTTATAAACGGATATACGTTCTTCCCTTTTTCAGTTGGAAAAAGGTTTTTATTTTTTTTATTATGGAGATCTCCTTTCTTTTCAATAAAACCATTCATTTCAAGCTTTTTTATAGCACGAGCCGCTGTTGTTCGATCTACTTTTATCATTTCAGCTAACTTTTCCTGAATGATTCCGGGATTTTCACATATGCGTACTAAATACAAATACTGCCCTTTTGTCAGGTCATATTCTTTAAATTCTATATTGCTAATTGAATCCAATGCTCTTGCTATCATTCCAATTTCCCGCAGAATTTCACTCATAAATGACTCCTTTGTACATATTTTTGTTGCAAATACAATAAAAATAATATAAATTTAATGTACCTTAAAATAGTTGCATTTGCAACAAAAAATAATAAAGGGGATGATGGCAGTGAAGTATGTTGTTTATGCAGGAGGAATTTTACTATTAACTCTTGGAATTGCTTTAACGATACAATCCAACCTAGGGGCTTCACCTTTTGATGCACTTTTAGTGGGACTATCACTAAACGTAGGTCTTAGCGTTGGAAGCTGGGAAATCATACTTGCCTGTATTTTAATTTGTGGTAATTCCCTTTTAAGCAGACAAAAGCCAGAAGTACTGGGATTGTTGACCGCATTCATAACGGGTCTTGGTATCGATATATGGCTTTTTTTATTACAGAATTGGGCTCCCTTTGAAATGTGGTACAGCAAAGTATGTTGTTTTGGAATCGGTTTAATTATTATAGGAGTCGGAACCTCAGCCTATTTACATACAAATTTTGCACCCATTCCGATTGACCGCTTAACATTAATCATACAAAAACTAGCTAAAACAAATTTATTTCTCTCAAGAACATTTATTTACCTCACATTCTTACTAGCTGCAATGATTTTAAACGGACCAATTGGTGTTGGAACGTTATTAACTGTGTTTTTAGGCGGCGTGCTGCTTAATTTCTTTATGCCGATCACTAAAAAAGCAGTAGACTGCATATTAACCAACCCTCGTGCCTCACAAAATCATACTAAAGATCATAAACGTTCCATTACATAACTGAAATGGAGCTTTTATGTACAATCATCATTCACATATAAAAATCGGACCTCCAGTTAGAGATCCGATTTTCATGTGTGATTCGCTTACACTATTTATTTTTGCCTCTGCTTTAATGTAAAACGATGTTGTTCTACGTCAAAAAAACCTTTAGACTGTATAATTTGATGTATGTTATACAATCCGATGATATGTGTTTTTATATCAAAATTAGGAACTTGCCAAGGAATTGTTTTTAGATAAAAAACTAGCGCCCCAATATCATAAAATCTCTGCACAGGAAACTCTTCTTTACAAAAGACGATGTTAAAAGCTCTTTATTTAAGTAGCAAATTCTAATAGTGCTGTCTTATAAAACTTTTGTATTACTGATATGAGTAAAATCTGTTTGGAATAGAACGCTTAGCTATGATATTGTTTTTAGAAGTATAGCTCTATATGAATCTAAAAAATGGTATAGACTAAAAAAAGATAACCACTTATAAAAGCGATTATCTTCTGCCTGCTTGAAAGTATAAAAATGGACCTCATAATAAAGAACCGAATTTTTCTGCACTGTAAATATGGTAGTCATTATGAATTAAGAAGCATTCAGCACCTTATGCTCCTTTTTTCCCTTTTCTTTAATTAGTAAGACACCTAACAACCCCATCATTGAAAACAAAATTGGAATTATAAAAGCATAGTGATACCCGACGTGCAGAGAACGCTCAGGGAATAAATCTAGGACATTTCCGAAAATACTAGGTAATAATACAGCGCTTAAAAAGCCTCCCATATTGGCAAAACCTGATACAACCCCTACTTCTTTTACTGAAAAAGATTGGCGTACTACAGCAAATGTCAAAGCGCTTGCGCCGTTTCCAAAGCCGATGATAAAAAGTAAAATAACTACGAGAATGAATGAGGGTTTCACGCCCGATACTAGTAATCCAGCCCAGCTAAGTACCACAATAAGGTGAACAAGTGAATAGATTTTTTTAATGGAGCTTAATCTACTTGTCACCCAGCTGATTAGAGGTCCACCAATCATAGCGCCAAACAAACCATACATAATAAGCTGACTTGCATCGGCTCGAGATAAATGAAATACATTCATTCCATAAGGAACTCCCCAGGAGCCAATAAAACCGATATATGTACCGACTACACCAAAATGACAAAGAAATGTTGCCCATGCTTGACGAGTTGTCATCATCCTCCTTAGGATCGCCCATACACTTTCTTGAATCTTAGCAGAGGACTTATTTGCTTTAGCATTATCTTGAAATAATCGTTTAGGTTTTATTACTAAAACGAAATAAAGCAGGTAGGATACCGCCATTAAAACTAGACCTATGCTAAGAAAAGGAATTCTCCAGCCTGAAAATGAAATCCACATAGATAAAGGCACGGTAGCAGATAATGAACCTACACTTCCTACTAACCCAATTAAACCTAATAGCTTTACAAATTCATTTCCCTTAAACCACTGACTTAAGATCAACACTAAATTAACAAAAATCATTGAGTCTCCCGTACCGACTAGCAGCCGAGAGAAAATTAACACATATTCATTAGGAGCCGTGCTGTAGATGAGACTTCCTATTCCAGTTAAAAGCGATCCTATGATAAGAAATCGATTCGGACCATACCGGTCAGAAAGTAAGCCAATAGGAATCTGAAGACCTGCATATGCTAAAAATTGTATACTAGTCATTAATCCTATAACAGATGCTGAAACGTGAAAATCTTTCATTAACTGCTCGGTAATAAGTCCAGGGGCTGTTCTTTGACTGACAATCAAATAATATGCTAGTAAAGCGGTTCCAAAAACAACCCATCTGTAACTACTTTCCTGTTTGTTCATTTTGACAGATCCTCTCATGTATAATTTTTCTGCGTAGAAACGTTATTAGAAGCTTTTTAAGAGATGATGATATTGATAGAATTAGGGTCTTTAACGAATAAGAGATTATTACAGGCAGCACTTTTTATATTTGTTTTTCCTTTCTTATCATATTTTAAGTTTTTAAACTTTACTTTTCAATGGGGGTATGGTCTTTTGTGATGTAAACGCCATAACGATGTTGGCTGTTTTCTTCTCTATTAGACACAATAGGCTACCTTGTATTTATTTATAAACAACCAGCCTAAATAGAATTGTACACTTCCCCTTTCTTTTATTTTACGTTCTTCATATACAGTACAAGCCATTTTCGTGCCTATGTAAAAGCATTTAATTTTCTGAATTATGATATAATCATATTACATTTCGAGTGATAATTGGTTTTTTTCAACGATTAAATAGCATTAATAAAGCTGTTTTACAGAAAATGTATATCACGAAATGTTAGTTTCATCTTCTTTATAAAGGCAGCGGGAAGAAAGATAAAAAAATTCAATTTATAAATATAACAAAATACTATTTTAGAAAGAATAAATTTCCTGCAAAAATAACGGTAATTTCCCCATTGTATAGAGGTGATCATAATGAAAAAAAGAAAGATTATTATGGACTGTGATCCAGGTCATGATGATGCTATTGCGATTATTTTAGCTGCCGCCCGACCAGAATTAGATATTTTAGCGATTACAACTGTTTCAGGAAACGCAGAAATTGAAAAAACGACGATGAATGCTTTAAAGGTGTGTGATTTGATATCGTTACATAACGTGATTGTCTCAAAAGGAGCAAGCGAACCAATGATTCGCAAGCGTGAAAACGCGCCTAGCATACACGGTGACTCAGGGTTAGATGGCCCCGAGTTCCCTCCTCTGTCTTGCAGCTGGAGTAATGAACATGGAGTAGATACCATTGTGAGAATCGTAAAAGAGTCAGAAGATCCCGTTACGCTTTTGCCTACCGGTCCTTTAACAAACATTGCCTTAGCTTTAATAAAAGCTCCAGAAATTAAAGATAACATTGAAGAGATTATCCTTATGGGCGGTGGAACATTCGGGAACTGGACGCCAACGGCCGAGTTTAATATTTGGGCAGATCCAGAAGCGGCTAAAAAAGTGTTTGATAGCGGCATTCCACTGGTAGTAATGGGGTTAGATATTACGCATCAAGCCGTTGCAACAGATGATGTTATTAACCAAGTGATGAACATTGATAATAACGCAGCAAAAAAGGTCGGTGAACTATTAGCATTTTTTAAATCTACCTATAAAGAAACATTTGGCTTTGATGGCCCTCCCGTTCACGATGTATTGACCGTTGCTTATTGTGTGGCTCCAGAACTATTTACGCTAAAAGAAGTTAATATTGTAGTAGAAACACGCGGAGAATACACCGCTGGAACGACTTTAGTTGATTTGCTTGGAGTGACAGGAAGGAAACCCAATGCGAAATTTGGTTTAACCCTTGATGTAGACGGGTTTTGGAATCTAATGCTAGAAGCTCTTAAATCATATTCAGCTTCGCAGTGTTCATTTAGAAAATAGACTTTATAAAAGTGAGGCAGCACCATAGCAGAGTTCGCGACTTGCTGGTGCTGTCTTACTTTTATTCATACTATCTAGCTATTTTTTCCGCTTTTTAATTGAGCATTACAGTAATGATTGAAGCGGCAATAACACCTGTCATCAAACAAAAACAATATAAATCGTTTATTTTAGTAAAAATATATTTGCAAAAATCCACACACACTTCCAAAGTTATTTTATACCGCTCTCAACAATTGTTTATTAATCCTATAAAAATAGCCATATAAAAAAAGTAAGGAAACATACTTCCTTACTTTTTGTTTGCAACGCCCGTTAAAAAATCCAAAAATATATGTGCGCCTGCTTTCACGGTAATTTCTCTTACATCACGCAGCGGGTCTAGACATACAGTATCCATTGCTTGAACAAGCGGATGACTCCCGGCGATGTACACCGCTTCAAACAATTCCTCCGTATATAACTAATTTTCCCGGATGCTCCGCTACTTCCGAATCTAAATTGTTCAGAAGCATACGAAGAGCAGCTTCCTGTACCCATCCCTTTGTTGTTAGTTCTGTTCCACGAGGTGCTTTGACTCCACTTTGTTTTGTCTCCATTTCATTTTCCTCCTCTATAAAAATGAAAAACTGTTAAGCTAACTTTTTATTAAAGCGCTAGTTCATGATTAGTATCTTGCACAAAAGTTTTGAAATCAGCTGCTAACGCCTCAATATCACGTGAGAAAATTCTATCTTTAGTAATGGTCGGTACGTTTTTTCTAATTCTTGAATAAATTTTTTTCGTTTCTGAACCGAGTTTATCCACCCCTTGAATATCGGCTGCCTGAGATGCACAAATTGCTTCAATCGATAGAACTCTTCGTGTGTTTTGGATAATTTGATAAGCGTGACGTGCAGCAGTCGTTCCCATGCTGACATGATCTTCTTGATTCGCTGAAGATGGGATGAAATCGACACTTGATGGATGCGCTAACACTTTACTTTCGGAAACTAATGAAGCAGCAGCGTATTGAGCGATCATAAGCCCGGATTCCAAACCTGGATCTGCACTTAAAAATGCTGGCAGCCCACTAAGCTGAGGGTTCACTATTCGTTCGATGCGCCGTTCAGAAATGTTCCCAAGCTCCGCCATTGCAATTCCTAGAAAACCCATAGCAAACGCAATGGGCTGTCCGTGGAAGTTCCCTCCAGAAATCACTTTTCCGCTATCGGCAAAGATGAGTGGGTTATCAGTTGCTGAATTAATTTCAATTAACAGTTTTTCCTTTACATAATTTAAAACTTGATAAATAGCACCATGAACTTGAGGAATGCAGCGGAGTGAATAAGCATTTTGCACTCTTATTTGACCTTGAGAAGTAGTTAATTGACTGCCTTCTAAGTATGAAAGAATTCGTGCAGCTACCTGCTGTTGTTCGGGATAAGGTCTTACCGAATGAGACTCAGGCATGAATGCTTCTACAATGCCTTGGAGGCCTTCTAATGTTAAAGCTGCAATTCTATCAGCAAGATTAGCTAACTTTTGAGCTTCAAAGTACGAAACTATTCCTACAGCGGTCATTGCCTGAGTGCCGTTAATTAAAGCTAGCCCTTCTTTCGCTTGTAATTGTATTGGTTCAAGCCCCGCTAGCTTTAAAGCTTCTTCTCCTTGCATTCGCTGACCATTATATACAGCTTCTCCTTCTCCAACTAACAGCAGCGCTAGGTGTGATAATGGAGCTAAGTCACCGCTAGCTCCAAGTGAACCTTGACTTGGGATAACCGGTACTACATTTTGGTTTAAGCAATCAATAAGCAGCTGCAAGGTTTCCAGACGTATGCCAGAATACCCTTTCGCTAATGCATTCGCTCGTAAAAGCAGCATGACTCTGCTTATATCTAAAGGGAATGGTTCTCCCAGTCCGCAGGCATGACTGCGAATCAGGTTAATTTGCAAATCAGCTAAGTCTGTTTTTGAAATAACCGTATCGCTAAACTTTCCAAATCCCGTATTGACTCCGTAAATTACGCTGTTGTTCGTCATGCTCTCTTCAACTAATGTTCTGCTTTTTTGTATATGTTCAACTGCATAATCGCTAATTTTCACGGAGTATCCTTGGTAAATAACTTTGTAAATTTGGTCGAACGTTAATGAATTTCCATCGATTTGAATAAACATCATACCCGCTCCCTTGTTAAACTGTAGACTACTTTTTCTTTTTGAACGCAAAAAGAGACTATATCAAAGAGGAAACAAGCTCCTTTTGATATAGCCCCCTATAAACTAGCCTACTTACACTATGGGCTTTTATTATTAATCAGCCTTTCAACTTATACATACAAACAATCGCTAAATGACTAAATCACTATACACTTTAAGCTATACAACTTAAAGCAACTAGGGTACCTACACTAAGTATTACGCTGAATTGATCATTTGTCAATTGTCTTTTAAGAAAATTTTAAATAGTCTGAAATAAACTCATTATTTCTTATAGCAGCGATTATTCACGGCTGCACATTCTTATTTCTTTAAACGTTATCGGACGTTCATATCACTTGGATGCGGACCTTTGCGGCGATTTCGGTTTAATCCATTAATATCTGCCATATCATCAGCAGTAAGTTCAAAATCAAATACGTTAAAGTTTTCTTCTATTCTAGATGGCGTTACAGACTTAGGAATGACAATTGTGTTGTTCTGTAAGTGCCAGCGCAGTACAACTTGAGCCGGAGTTTTGCTATGTACTTCAGCAATTTTTTGAATGACCTCGTCTTTTAACACTTCTCCTCCTTGATCAAGAGGACTCCATGCTTCCACGAAAATATTATGTTTAGCGCAAAACTCTTTTAATTCATTTTGAGCAAGATACGGATGGCACTCAATTTGGTTTAAAACAGGCGTTACATCACATTCAATTAACAAGCGCTCCAGATGCTCAATTTCAAAGTTGCAGACGCCAATTGCCTTTACTTTTCCATCGTGGTAAAGCTTTTCCAGTGCTTTATACGTCTCCACATACTCATCATATTGAGGCGTAGGCCAGTGAATCAAATATAAATCTACATAATCAAGTCCTAATCGTTCTAAGCTTTCATCAAACGCACGTAGCGTATTTTCATAGCCTTGGTCGCTGTTCCAAACTTTTGTCGTAATAAACAGTTTTTCTCGAGGAATAGAAGATTCTTTAATTGCTTGACCTACTCCTTCTTCGTTTTTATAAATCATGGCTGTGTCAATAGAGGTATACCCAACTTCAATTGCTTTTGACACTGCAGATGCTGCTTGGTTATCTTCTACTTGCCATACGCCAAATCCAAGCTGAGGCATTTTTAAACCGTTGTTTAATGTAACAATATTCATTTTACATGTCTCCTTTTGTATTAAAAATTTCGAAACTTAATGATGGTGCCAGCCAATCAGCATAGCAACCTGTCCCATTATAATACCGACTGGAATTCCTACAATCATGGCTCCAAATCGAAATTTAAAAGACCATGCGCGCGGCACAAGGGAAAACAAATAAATCATACTCATCGTTGCCATACATGTACTGCTAAAAAGACTGACGACAGTGTGTAAGCTTGGCATTACTTCTCCTCATTTCACTAGAACGTTTACGTCTTTTCAATTTCATCATTTATCTTTCGTTCTAATGCCTATGTTTTCGCAGCCGACATAGTTACATTCGTCAAAGGGCTCCGTAATCCTGCTTCAACCAGCTAAAAATACTTTACCTATGTAACTTTTTTAATTAAAACGAATATGTGCTTTTAAGTACGAAGTTGTGTATAATTTCTTTATATATAAAATAAATAGAATTTTTTAACTTCAAAGAGCAACTGTGCATTTTATGTAAGGCAATCATACATATTTGCAAGACTTAACGAAAGGAATGGGTATAAAAAATGGCGATTGAAAGAGTAAAAGCATATTTCAAACAATATGGTATGGAGAATCGAATTATCGAAATGGATGAGTCCAGTGCTACTGTAGACCTGGCAGCGCAAGCTTTAAAATGTGAGCCGCAAAGAATCGCAAAAAGCCTTTCTTTTAACGCAGAAGGAACCGTTTTATTGATTGTGGCAGCAGGAGATGCGAAAATTGATAACCGAAAATATAAAGAAGAATTTGGAACCAAAGCAAAAATGCTTGGAGCAAGTGAAGTAGAAGCTCTGATTGGTCATGCAGTAGGCGGAGTATGTCCGTTTGCCGTTAATGAAGGTGTTAACGTGTATCTAGACGAATCTCTGAAACGTTTTATCACCGTTTTCCCTGCCTGTGGAAGCGGAAATAGTGCGATCGAATTAACGATACCCGAACTAGAAGAATTTTCAAAATGCTTAAAATGGGTTGATGTGTGCAAAGGATGGAACGAATAACCTAGGTAAATTACGGTGCAGATATAATTAGTCAGCACGCCAATAGGCTGAAACAATTTCTTGTTTCAGCCTATTAGTATATCTAAACGAACTTATGAAGCAGTTTCACCCAACCTAAGTAAGAAACCCCTAAGAGAAATACAAAAAGAAATAGTAAAGGAATGTTTCTAGGGATAAAAAGCCAGCCGTCTAACGTATTCCAAAGAAATTCACTTTTATTTGCTTTTCTCATCCTTTTCACCTCAAGCAAATTTATTATTTTGCACTCAAAAATTCTTTTACATAGTTATATACAGTATCTTCAACTTATGACCTTTTTTCAAGAAAAACGTGCACAGAAAATTGACTGAATGTGAAACTTCTTAATCTATACCCGTTATGTACTCATTCGGCGTCTTAGTTTCAGCTGTAAAAAAGAAGAAGCCTACATTTTTAGATGCAGGCTTCTTCTCGTTGATTCAGTCTTTCATTTGTTTGCCCAGTGAGGCCCTTTCGTTACGTATATCGGTTCATAACCAAAGTTCCTTGTGTGAGATACGAATATCTACTTTCAATTTGCGGTAATACATTTGCTGAAGTCGCTGTTAAGCCTTTCAAAACTAATCAGTCCCTTCATACGCTAAGTATTTAACCTTTCACAACAACCATTTGCATGATAGCTGCTGTACTATATATATACCCCGTATTTATATAGTAAAACCTTAAAAAACAATTTTTTATTACATGTAATTTTCAAGACTTCAAAGCAAAGAAAATTTAGATAGTATAGGTGAAAGAAGCACACAACTATTAGCGTCTCTACTGCTCATCCTCACGCATTCAAAGAAGAACATCCGCACTGAAATTCATCACATTTATTTAATGTATGATTTCATCAATTTTTTGAAATGCATCTTCAAGTGAAGGATATCCATTTGTTTCTCCTTCGTTACCTTGAACGGTCCATTCTTGCTTTTCTACTGCTAGTTTCCCCTCTTTATCTTTTAAATAAGGTCTGTTAATCATAAACACATGGTCATTCTTTTTTGCTGTGTAGCCAAGATAATAGTGATTACCTTCTCCTTCTTCTTCATATACGGAGACGCCTTGAAGGTTATATTTGCTTAAAATATCATCCATATGATGGGTCAGTTCACTTATAATCGCTTCTCTTTTTACATATTCCACATTTTATACCCCTTTTCATTTTGATTTATGTTTAGTATTCCCTTGAACATATTCAATTACACTATCTTTCAAACGTTGTATGAACAAAGCAAATCAATATGAATTCATTGCATAGTAAGAAAAAAGCTACCTCACTATAACGCAATGAAAACACATTGCTAAGTGAAGTAGCTTTTTTGTTATTGGAATCTATAGAAATAAGAAGATGTGTGAAACTTGATTATAGTTCCGTTAAAATAATCGGTTCACCGTTTGTTACAACGATCGTATGTTCACATTGCGCCACAAGACTATTATCCGGCGTAACAAATGTCCAGCCGTCGTCTCCGCGTTCAATGATATGATCAGCTTTCATAGAGATAAATGGCTCTACAGCAATAACAAGGCCTTTTTTCAAAAGTGCTTTATCCATTGGATCATAATAGTTTAAAATGTGGTTAGGAGCGTCATGCAAGCTGCGGCCAACACCATGACCCGTTAAGTTTTCAATAACAGCATATCCGTTTTGGTGTGCAAAGTTAGATACAGCACGACCAATCTGGTTTTGTTTTGAACCGGCTTTTACTTTTTTCATGGCTGCCCAAAATGCATCAACTGCAGCTTGGCACAGCTTTTCTTTTTCTTCGTCTTGCCCAATGACAAATGAAATGCCCGTATCTGAATAATAGCCATCAAGTACGGCAGATACATCCACATTTACTAAATCGCCATCTTGTAATACTCGATCTCCCGGAATACCGTGAGCCACTTCTTCGTTTACACTAATGCACGTTACACCTGGGAAATTATATTCTTTTTCAGGTGCAGAAGTAGCACCGTGTTCATCCAATATTTTTTTACCGATCATATCAAGCTCTTTCGTTGTCATACCAGCTTTTGCTTGGTTTTTCATCTCTTCGCGTGCAAGTGCAACGATGCGTCCAATTTTACGTAAACTTTCTAAATCTTGTTCGTTACCAATAATCATAAAAAAACACTTTCCTTCCTCGAAATATATATCCTATCCGATTTTATCATATTTTTATGAGGATTTTTCAAAAGACCTTTTAAGAACTAAAATGTACGATTAATTAGACTAGTAAGATATTTATCATATGCCAAACTTTCGTTTCTTAACCGATTAAATTCACAAAGAAAAGAATGCTGCTATAAGGCAGCATTCTTTTCTACACTATAGGTCTTACACTTTCACCAACAAACTTATTTCTAGGTTTCTTAAGCTCCAAATGATCTCTTAAAGTGTTTCCTTCGTAGTCTATCCGAAACAAACCTCTTTCTTGTAAGATTGGTACAACAAAATTCACAAAATCATCTAAGCCAGCTGGAAGCAAAGGAAACTGCAGCATAAATCCGTCCGCTGCTTTTTCCTGAAACCATTTTTCCATTTCGTCCGCAATTTGAATGGGGGTCCCTACAAAGTTATCTCTTCTTGCAGCACCGAAAAATCGCGTATAAAGATCCCCTACCGTTAGTTTTTCTTTCGCTATAATTCTTATCATTTCATCAAACTGACTTTGGATGCCATTCACGGATGGAAACTCCACCTCTGATGCAGGAGTATTAAGGGTATACTTCGTAAAATCAACGTTCCCCATATACCCAGAAACGAACTTTAATCCTTCATACGGATTCACTAGCTTTTGTAAATCGTTGTATTTTTGAATCGCTTCTTCTTCTGTTTCTCCTACAATAGGGGAAATGCCGTGAAGAATATGTAAATCCGCTTCCGTTCTATTGTATTCAGAAAGCCTTGATTTAAGGGATTTATAAAAACTTTTGGCTTCTTCTATGTTATCTCGGTGAGCAAATACCACTTCTGCCGTTCTTGCTGCTAAGCGCTGTCCCGGCTCAGAAGAACCGGCCTGAACAATAACTGGCTGTCCTTGGATGGAACGAGCGATATTTAACGGCCCTTTTACAGAAAAATACTTGCCTTTATAGTTAAGTTCATGTACCTTATTAGCATCAAAAAAATCTCCATTTTCTTTATCATATAAAAAGGCAGCATCTTCCCATGAATCCCATAACCCTTGAACAACATCAATGAATTCTTCTGCACGTTCATATCGGTGATCATGTTCCCAATGAGTATCACGGTTAAAGTTTAACGCCGTTTCACCTGTTGCATCTGCTGTGGTCACAACATTCCAGCCTGCCCTTCCTCCACTTACATGATCGACAGAGGCAAACTGGCGTGCTAATGTATAAGGTTCATTGTAAGTAGTGGAAGATGTGGCAACAATGCCAATTTTTTCAGTAGCTTCTGCCATTGCTGTAATGAGTACAATAGGATCAAATCGATTCAAAATCTGAGGATGTGACTCTGCATTTACTGCTAAACTGTCGGCAATAAACGCGATATCAAATTTCCCTCTTTCGGCGGTTTGTGCAAGCTTTTGATACACAGAAACGTCGATACTTGCGTTAGGCTTTGAATCAGGATGACGCCATGAAGCTACGTGCATACCTGTGCCAATCAAATAAGCGGCAAGTTTCATTTTTCGTTCCTTGGCCATTTTCCCATCCCCTATTTAGTCTTTATTTTGTTTTATACGTCTCTTTATAAGTATTCAATTCCTTCAAGCTAATAAACGTCGGAATATAGTTTCCTTTGTATGTTTTTTTAATAAAGGCAGCCGTACCTTTTGATTGATACACTTTTACTAGCTTCTTTAAATACGTTTTATCCTGATCTTTTTTTCTTGCAGCGATGACATTAATATAGGGCTTCGCTGTTTTATTTTCATGAATAAGTGCATCCTTTAAGCTGAGACCCGCTTCCACAGCTACACCATTGTTAATAATGGAGGCCGCAGTATCTTGCATGACGCGGGGAGTACTTGCAGAATCGACGGGAACAATCTTTAAGTGTTTAGGATTGCTTTTAATTTTATCCTCTCCTCCGTTACCGTCAAAGCCTTCGACCACTGTAATTAAATCCGCTTCTTGTAGCAAAACTAATGCTCTTCCCCAGTTAGAAGGGTCATTTGGAACAGCAATTTGAACACCATTTGGAATGTCTTTTACCGATTTATACTTTTCAGAATAAAGGCCTAAAGGTGCAATGATAGTTGTTCCAATTGGCACAATATCCGTTCCGTTCTTTTGATTAAATGAATCCAAATACGCAACGTGCTGAAACGCATTTACATCTATTTCTCCTTCAGCTAAGGCTTGATTAGGATCGTAAGCTGAAGAAAAATTCACAAGTTCTATATCCAGCCCTTGTTTTTTTGCTTTCTCTTTTATAAATTCCCATGTCCGAAGTTCGGAGCTTCGAATGCCTACTTTAATTTTAGTTTCTTTACTATTGGCACTGGACGAGGAATTAGAACATCCTGTTATGGTGAGGATAAACAACAGCAGAAGCAGGAATATCGATTTTTTCATTTATAACTCTCCTTTAAAAAGCTTACTTCAAAGATGTTCTTACACTCTTCTAATCTTGCGTTCTATAACGTTTCCTAAAGATTGAATACCTTGAACAATAATAATAAGAAGCACAACCGTGACTACAATCGTAATCGTGCTGAAGCGTTGATAGCCGTAAGTAATAGCTAAATCGCCAAGTCCTCCGCCGCCGATAGCACCGGCCATTGCGGTTGCTCCAATTAACCCAATTGTGACAGTTGTTAAGCTTAAAATAAGAGAGGGAAAGGCCTCTGGAATTAAAAAACGGAATACAATTTGAGTTTTAGAAGCACCCATCGCTTGCGCTGCTTCAATAATGCCTTCATTTACTTCAAGCAAAGAATTTTCAACGAGCCTAGCCATATAAGGTCCAATATGTAAAACAAGTGGGACAATAGCCGCCGTGGTACCAATAGTTGTTCCGACGACGAACCTTGTAAATGGGATAATCGCTACAAGTAAAATAATGAACGGGATCGAACGAAAAACATTTACAATAGGATTTAGAATTGAAAAAACAACTCGATTTTCAAGAATATGACCCTTGCGTGTTACAACAAGTAAAATCCCTAAGGGAATTCCAATTAAAGCCCCGAAAAGCAGGGAAGCACTAACCATGTACAGTGTTTCCCACAAAGCCGCTAATATCAACTCTTGGCTTACTTCTAACATTTGCAATCACCTCTTCCATTTTTATATTTTGCTGCAGTGCATATAGTTCAGCTCTGTCTATTTCTTCTTGCGTGCCAATTAATTCAATAATTAAATGACCAAATGGAATGCCCTGTAACTCCGTAATGTTTCCAAGTAAAATATTCACCTGTACATTAAAACGCTTTGATAAGATTGAAATCACAGATTGACCGGAATTGCTGCCGAGAAAGTTAATCTTAAAAATCTTCTGATTTGAATTTGTAGTTTGTACTAATTCATACACGTTTTGTGGAATGTCATCTCGAACAACGGACTGAACAAAATTTTTAGCAATTTCAGTACGTGGATTTGAAAAAATATCAAATACATTTCCTGTTTCAATAAT
Organism: Priestia aryabhattai; assembly: GCF_023715685.1. NCBI lineage: Bacteria > Bacillati > Bacillota > Bacilli > Caryophanales > Bacillaceae > Priestia > Priestia aryabhattai. The sequence continues at coordinate 840,511 of NZ_JAMBOQ010000003.1, read as the reverse complement.
CTTGCCGTCCTTCATCACAGCCACACGATTACAAATTTGCTTAATGACTTCCATTTCGTGTGTGATTATTACTATCGTAATTTGATATTCTTCATTAACTCTTTTCAGCAATTTCAAAATAGATTCTGTTGTATGCGGATCCAATGCCGAAGTTGCTTCATCACATAATAAAATAGAAGGGTTTGTTGCTAATGCACGCGCAATGCCCACTCTCTGTTTTTGACCTCCTGACAGATGATCGGGATATGCACCTGCTTTGTCTTCTAAACCTACAAAATGAAGCAGCTCTTCTACACGTAGCTTTATGTCTTTTTTTGCTTTTCCACTTAATATAAGCGGCATTGCTATATTTTCAAACACCGTTTTTGAATTTAATAGATTAAAGTGTTGAAAGATCATGCCAATTCTTTTTTTGTTTTTTCTTAGCTCCGCTTCAGACAACTTTGCTAAGTTTTCTCCATCTACTATTACTTCACCTGACGTCGGGTACTCCAGCAGGTTAATCGTTCGAAGCAGTGTACTCTTCCCCGCCCCGCTTAATCCAATTATCCCAAATATGTCTCCTTTTTGTATGGTTAATTCAATGTCTTTGAGAGCTTCAACTTTCTTTGAACCACTCCCGAATACTTTTGAAACACGTTGAAACTTTATCAAAAGAAATCCTCCTTTTCTTTCAAACTGTGATTCCTATTCCTGTTTTATTTTACTTATATACTTAGAAAGCTGGAACGACTGCGCCATCGTATTTGTCGTTAATAAACTTTTTAACCTTATCTGTAGTAAGTGCTTTTGCTAAACGTTGAATATTTTTATCATCTTTTTTCTCTTTCGTAGTCACTAAAATATTCACATAAGGGGACTCTTTCTTTTCAATAATTAACGCATCTTTAGTTGGTTTAAATCCGCCTTCAAGAGCGTAATTCGTATTGATAGCTGAAACTTCTACATCATCAAGAGAGCGGACAAGAAGCGGACCATCTACTGCAACAAAGTCTAGTTTCTTTTTATTCTTTGAAATATCTTCAACCGTATAAGAGCTACCACTAGGTTTCTTGTGATTTAATTCAATGATTCCATTAGCCTCGAAAAGCTCTAGTGCACGTGAAAAGTTCACCGGATCATTAGGAACAGCAACCTTTGCTCCTTTGGATAAATCGTCAATTGATTTTATTTTTTTAGAGTACACTCCAAACGGTTCGATATGAACATTTGTCACGCTGACAAGATTTAATCCACTATCTTTATTCGTTTGCTCTAAGTATGGCGTATGTTGAAAATAGTTGGCATCTAATTCTCCATTTGCTGTTTGTTCATTTGTCTGTATGCCGTCTTTAATATTTACAATGTCCAACTTTATACCTTCTTTTTTCAAATCAGGTTCCACATACTTTAAAATTTCTGCATGCGGCGTGGAAGCTGCTCCCACTTTAAGAACTACATCTTCTTTCTTGTCACTATTTTGGCCAGATGCTTTTTCTTTATTTCCACACCCTCCTACAACAGTAAGCACTGCTAATAATGCGAAAAGCCATACAAATTTCTTCATTTCTCTCTCTACCTCCACCATTTGTGATGTATTAAACATATAGCGTTAATCTGCTGCCACTAAAAAAGACAAAAAATCTGAGGTAATCCCCGTCATTTTTGTCTCCATTCGTCTGGTCGACTGTTCTATTTCCACTATATGTTTAACAAATATTTTTAAATCCGATAATTCCAATAAGAATTTTAAACCTTTTGAAAAATATACCAAACATCTTTTTGACTGTCAATTTAGTATTTTTAAACCTTGAGATTACATATTTTATGTGTACTAGCTATAATTAGGTGCTTCAATTGAGCATTAGATAGAAAGTCTAAAAAATCTAACAAAAATGTTTATGTTACCCAAAAAACCGACTTTACAAATAGGAATAATTAACCTAATATAGACTTCATATTAATCAGGCCGTCTGGTCAACCAGAGGCTCTTCAAACGTATCGATAGCGTTTGAAGAGCCTCTTTTATTTTGCAATCTAAAGTACACTTGCCTACTGGATCACCAATGACACGGAAAAAGCTTTTTCCATGCTTTTTATTATTTGTCACACAGAAATTAGTATCAGGAGGAATAAAACAATGAAAAAATTATGCGTTACTTTAACTTTGGCAATTGGACTTATTATGGCTTTAGGAGCATGCTCTCAAAGCTCTAGCTCAGAAAATAGCGATAAAAAAGTAATCAAAGTTGCTTTGAGTGATGAAGTAAATCCGCCTTTTCTATTTACGAACAAACAGAATGAGCCTATCGGATATGATATGGATTATGTAAAACAGCTTGAAAAAAAGCTTCCGGAATACAAATTTGAATATACGCTTGGAGAAGAAGAAACAAATTTAGTAGGTGTCTCGACAGGGAAATATGATTTTGCCATCAACTGGTTCTTCAAAAACCCTGAACGTGAAGAAAAGTTTCTTTATCCTTCACATGAATATGGTTATTCTTTAACGGCCTTAGTGACACAAAAATCACGGAACGATATCAAAACACTTGACGATATGGTAGGTAAAAAGTTCCCGCCTGTATCTGCTACGGGTGGATTACGCGCTATTTTGAATGCTTATAACAAAGAACATCCCACTAAGCCTTTAACATTAGAAAGCATTGATAACCCTTCTACCGCGGAAAACTTAAAGTTGGTGGATAAAGGTAAAGCGGATGCTATCTTTTTAAACGTAACAACATTTAACGAAGTACAAAAACAGCTCAAATTAAATTTAAAAGTAGGAGGCATTGTATCAAAAGAACCAACTTGGTTAGTCTTTAATAAAAATAATCAAAAACTTGCTGATGAGGTTGATAAAGCGACATTTGAACTACAAAATGACGGAACGCTAGAAAACTTGGCTGAAAAATGGTTTAAAGTAAATTTCTTTAAAGACTTAAAGTATATTAATCAGCAAAACTTCAATTTTCAAGATTAAATGAGTAAAAGAATGCATCATTAAGGCGGGGTGAGATATGATCAGTACTGATTTTCATGATTGGTTAAAACTATTGTGGCAAGTTGTAGATAAACTTCCTTTAACACTATTTATGTTAGGCCTTTCTCTACTTTTTTCGTTGCTTTTAGGTTTCGTGATTGCCCTTATACGCATTCAAAAAAAACCTGTTCTTTCTAAAATGGCAACCATCTATTTATCTTTTATGCGCTGTACACCGCTGCTTGTTCAGCTGTTTCTTGTATACTTTGGTCTTCCTCAGCTGCTGCTTCTCGTCCATATCGACATTAACAGCTGGAGTCGCATCACCTTCTTGGTTATTGCTTTTTCATTACATACTGCCGCTCCTTTATCAGAAGTTATTCGTTCAGCATATTTTTCGATTGATAAAGGGCAGTTCGAAGCAGCTTATAGTATTGGGATGAACTATTTTCAAACCTTAAGAAGAATTATCCTTCCTCAAGCGTTTGTAGCAGCACTACCTAATTTAGGCAATGCTACGATTTCATTATTAAAAGATACTGCACTTGCTTTTACCATTGGGATTATTGATATTATGGGGCAAGTTCGCCTTATCTTGGGCAACAACTATGGAATAGGAATGTTTGAAATTTATGTTACGATCTCACTCGTGTATTGGAGCATGTGTATCGTAATTGAAATCACGGTCAGTTACTTAGAGAAACATTTTAAAAAAGGCAGCGCCAGCATCTCTAAATAACCTGCACTAGTAAAGGAGTGAACATGATTGCCTATTATTGATTTGCGATTTGCTTTGGAGCAAACTCCTGAAGTCTTAAAAGGTGTACCTTTAACACTAACAATAGCGATCGTCTCAATGGCGATAGGAAGTATTTTTGGTCTTTTCATTGCGCTATGCAGAATATATAAAATTCCGCTTCTAAAGCAAATAGCTGTTATGTACGTCTCATTTATGAGAGGCACCCCACTGCTCGTACAGCTCTATGTATTTTTCTACGGAATCCCTATTTTCCTAGAATTTCTAAACGAGACTCAAGGCTGGGACTTAGGTGAGGATACTATTTCACCTTTAATTTATGCTTTAATTGCGTACACATTAAATACCTCTGCTTATCAATCAGAGGTATTCCGCTCTTCTATTCAAACCATTGACCGTGGTCAAATTGAAGCTGCATATTCAGTAGGAATGACTACTTTTCAGGCTATTAAAAGAATTATCTTCCCTCAGTCTTTAGTAGCCGCTATTCCTAACCTTGGAAACATTTTTATTAGTTTAATTAAAGCAACTTCTCTTGCTTTTGCGGTAAAAGTAGTTGAAATTATGGCGATATCTAAAGTCATCGCCAATGATGGGTATAGATATTTAGAAATGTATCTGGTCGCTTCACTTATTTACTGGATTCTTTGCTTTTTTTTTGAAAGGCTATTTGTAGTCATTGAGAAAAAACTTAGTCATTATGAATTAAGAGAAGAAGTGCGTTCAGCTTCTTAATTCCCCTAGAAAAATTACTATAAACTGATCAAGAAAGCTGCCTTAGTAAGCGGCAGCTTTCACAATCCGTTATTTCACTATTTCAAATTTCACTTCATTAAACAAACTAGTAGAATTCCACACATTCAGCCCAGCATAACCTTCTGAAAAGGTATGGTCTACTACATCAATCACAAGCTTACCATCGAGATAAACTTGAATGTGTTCTCCTTCAGCCATCACCTTTAGGTGGTAATCCGTATTTGTCTTTAAATCCAGCTTTCCCCCATCGTCGTAAATAATGAGATCCTTGCCTATTCCGTCTCTAAACGCAATGAGTTTTACTTGATTATTAAGCACATCTACATTCGCAGCGTAAGCGTTATTTGCCTGTTCATCCGAACGGAATACTAGCGCTCCTGCTCCTGTAGAATTTGAAATGGCCTCCTTTAACACCTTTATCTTTGCCTCATATGTGAAATTTTTTGCTTCTTTTGATGATAAAGTAAAGGAATCTTCTTTGCTTCGTCCTTGTTTTCCGTTAATCGTATCGGCCCATAGTCCACTAATGTTTTTCCATCCTGATAAGTTTGTATCAACAGGACTTTTATTCCAAATAGATTTTAATGGATACATCTTAAGAGAATTCAATTTTACAGCTCCTCCTTTGCTATAAAGCCTTATTTTATTGCTTGAAAGCGTTGGAAAGAGCTGATCTGTTATTACTTCCGTACCGTCATTACCAAATACTTCTACAGATGATTGGTCTACAAATATATGAAGCTTAACCTTTCCGTCTTTTGGAAGCATGGAAGCAGAGTGTTTGCCTTTCACATTTTCACCAAAATCAAAACTTCCAGAGTTTGTTCGATCAACAGATAATCGCTGTTTGTTTATGTTATAGCTGACTTTCGTATTTTCACTGCCCTCTTTTTGAATTTGAAAACCAAATTCTTGTGCATCTGTATTAGAAACATCGAATTCTGCGAGGATTTCATATTTATTTTCTTGTATGCCTGAAAGAAAATTTTTATTTTCAGTAACCACCAGATTCTTCAATATCTTTTTTTCTTGCTTATTGCGAATTGAATCAATTGAAACAGGTATTTGTTTTAAACGAAGCCCTTCTGCTGTGTTGGTTAGTTCTATTTTTCTAGGGATTGACATAGAACTTCTCCAAGTAGTAGTTGGGGTATTGTTTGCATATTGCCAGTTACTCATCCAGCCTAGCCAATACTTTTCTCCGTTATCTCCTTCAACTCCGCTCCAATCTACAGCAGCATAAAAGTCGGCACCATAATCTGTCCACAGCACTTCCTCTGGTGGATTTTCATTTTTAAACGTTTTTCCGTCAAAATCACCAACAAAGTACTGCATACCTGAACCTCCAGCTGCCGCTCCATCATTGATGCTGACCTGCAGCACCCATTTTTTCTTCGTGCTGTCTCCATCAACCGGCAGTTCGAGTAAAGTAGGACACTCCCAAATGCCTCCGTTGCTTCCATAAGTTGATTTCACCCATTCTCCTGACACAGTATTCCAATCTGAAAGCTCTCCGCTTTCCCTTTGTTTAGCTTCCTCTAGTTCTTTTGCTACACTATCTACTTTCTCCGGCATCTTTTCTGTATTGAATACATTAACATCATCTAGATTAATATGCCCCCATCCACCTACAGCTTGATCAACAGCTTTAATGTACAGCACTTCTCCTATATACTTAGAAGCATCCCACACGTAGCGCTGATACTTTTCATCTGCAAACTTTGTATTCGCTTGACGAATCAATTCTTTGTCGTCGGATGCCCTGACTAAGGATACATAGCGGTTTGTGGGGTCATTTCCTCCTCCTATTAACAAATTGATTTCACCTGAACCGCTCAATTTAAAATAAGACGAATGTAATTCTCCCGTGGCATTATCGCCATCTTGCTTATCAGAAAACCCCCATAAATGATACTTTCCTTTTTGTTCAAACGGACCGCTCCAATTTGCGGTTGCATCCGTTACATGATCGTTAGTGAATGCATTTCCTTTTATCGTTTTCCAGCCTGCGAGATCTCCTGTTTCAAAACTTTTATTTTTAATTTCCTTTTCATCTGTATCAATAAACTTGGTCATGTTAACGTCTTGGAACCGGACTGAAGATTGATTAACATGTAATCCAAACAATCCTTTTGAAAAAGTTTCATCTTTTGCAGTAAGAGTGAATTTATCGTCTATATGCAAATCAAGTTCATTTCCCGATGCAGTTACTTTCACTTGATGTGATTTATTCGTATCAATTTTTTCGTTTGTTTCGGCAAGGACAGTTGAAATGCCATTTTGAAGCTTTACTAGTTTGACTGTATCCTTAGAAGCATCCACGCTAGCTATATATCCGTTTTTGGCTTCCGCGTCTGCTCGAAAGAGTAGTGCACCTGAACCATTGCTTTCATCTAAAAATGTCATATTTGACTCATAAATGAACTGGTCACCCTGTTCTTCACTCATGATATATCCATCACTATCAGATTTACCGAGTTTTCCAGCAGTAGTATCATTCCACGTTCCCGTAACAGGTTTCCAGTTAGATAGATTGGTTATGAAATTAGATTGATTCGTAAATTTAACATGACGAAAGACAGCTGTGGAATTCCATGCTGTTAGTCCAAACTGACCGTTTTCAAAAGATGCATCACTGCCTTCTAAAACCTGTGTTCCATTTAGCAGTATCTTAAAGTGGTGACTGTTTGCTTCTACTTTCACATGATACACTTGTGACGTATCAAGCCTCATTGGCTTTGAAACAACGGTCGTTACGCTTCCTTTCTCTACTTTGTTAAGTGTTAACAGGTTCTTTTCAGCATCTAAATTGACGGTATATGCGTTTGTTGCATCTTTATTAGAACGAAAAACAAGGCCTCCTGCGCCTTCGCGTCCATTCTTTTCTACAAGCGTAATTTCTCCCTCTAGAGTAAAGGATTGACCTTTTTGTTCGGATAAAGTATATGAGTAGACACCACTTTGACCGTTTGCTTGAATGCCTCCGTCAGATCCAAACTCACTTGCATATTTCCAATTTTTTAAGTCAGGTGATGTATAAAACATGATTTTATCTTTAGCAGCTAAAGACATCGCCCACTGCTTGGTTTGGTCGTGCCAAAACACTTTTGGATCGCGCCAGTCAGGAACTGGGGGATTTGGCATAACAGGATTTCCTTCATATTTGGTCCACGTTCTTCCACTGTCCGTGCTGTATGCTAGACTTTGTAATTGCCCTTTACCACCCGAGTGTGTAAAGATCGCTACCATCGCTTCTTTTCCAAACCCTGCGGTATTATTCCAATCAATAACGGCACTCCCTGAAAAGATATCTCCATTCTCATCTGGAGAAAGAGCAACCGGCAGGTGTTTCCATTTCACTAAGTCTGTACTAACTGCATGCCCCCAGTGCATAGGTCCCCAGGTGGTACCGTAAGGATGATACTGATAAAAAAGGTGGTACTCTCCGTTATAATAGACCATTCCATTTGGATCGTTCATCCAGTTCGCTTCTGGGGAAAAATGAAATTGATTCCGGTATTTTTCTTGATAATACCCCGTATTATCAGCTAATACAGGGTATGCAGAAAACAAGCTTATGGAACAAGCGACTCCAATCATCAATAACTTTTTGACGGTTCTTTTCATCTTCCTTTCCTCCTTTATTTCCATACTGGCTATGTAAAACATTTTCACCAGCAGCTTTTAGAAGCATATAGGACTCCTTATTTATCACCCTAAGAAGCCGATCCAATAACCTCCTATACCGATTAGGAAAATACCGAAAATAATAAGCAGCGGATTTGTACCTTTTCGAAGCATCCATGCTACTAATAGAGTTAGCGCTAAAGGAAGTAGCCCCGGTAAAATACTATCGAGTACGTCTTGCACGGTTTTTACCACAACTTTACCAGAATCATCTTTGATCCTAGAAACCACTACTGGTATATTAATAGTGGTCCACTTCGAAACCAATGCTCCCATTACAAAGAGTCCTAAAATGGACGCACCTTCCGTCAGTTTTTGAATTCGATTGCCTACTAAATCTTTTAAAATTTCTGTTCCTTTTAAATAGCCATATTTTAATCCATAATATTTTGTACTTAATCGAATTGCATTAATTAAGATGAAAAATAGCAGTGGCCCAGCAATATTCCCGCCTAACGCGAGAGATGCGCCTAGTGCTGCGAGAACTGGTCGCAGCGTTCCCCAGAAAATAGGGTCTCCTACGCCAGCAAGTGGTCCCATTAATCCAATTTTCATTCCGCTGATGGCTTTTTCATCAAAATCTTTTTTGTTTGCCATTTCTTCTTCCATTGCTGCCGTGACGCCGAATATAGGTGCGGAAATCCAGGGGTGTGTATTGAACCATTCTAAATGACGCTTTAATGCTGCATTTCGCTGAACTCCTGGTCCGTATAAACGTTTGATTGCTGGAATCATGACATAGCAGTAGCCCATTGCCTGAACACGCTCAAAGTTAAATGAACCGAGTAAAAAATTCGAGCGAATGAACATGCTAAAGATGTCTTTTTTCGTTAATCTTTTCTCATTTTCCATCTCTATCCCTCCCTTAAGTTCGCCGTTTAGGCATCTAAATCGTCATCATCATATACTTGTTCGCTCCCTGTAGCTGCAGGAACGCCTGCCGGCTGCATTTGATTTCGCTGCTGCATTACTTGCTGATAAAGAAGTGCTAAACAAAGACCTAACGCCCCAAATCCTACTAGGTTAAACCCTGTAAATGCCGCTAATAAGAAACCGATATAGAAAAAGGGCTTTAAATGAGGAATGTTCATCATATTGATAACCATGGCGTATCCTACGACCACGATAATGCCTCCTCCAATTTGCAGGCCTTTTGTAATAACTTCCGGAATATTCCCCAGGAAAGTTTGCACGGCGCTTACGCTGATTAATGTAACAATTAAAGTTGGTATCATAAGGCGGAGAGCCTGAAAACCCATAGCAGTAATATGCATAATTTCAATTCCTTTAAAGTTTCCTTCTTCCGCGTACTTATCAGCTCGATGAATTAAAAATACTGTGATGGTACGGACAAAAATGGTGAGTACTTGCCCTGCAGCTGCTAAAGCTATTGCTACCGCAATGCCTTCACCAATACCTTGACCAGCTGTGATAACCAAAATGGTTGAAATAACAGAAGCAATAGCCGTATCAGGTGCCATCGCTAATCCAACATTCATCCATCCAAGAGCCATTAATTCCAGCGTTCCACCTAAAATAATGCCCGTTTTTAAATCTCCCAGCACCAAGCCCACTAACGTGCAGGCTATGAGAGGACGATGGGATTGCCCTTCGTCCAACACACTTGCGATACCGGTTACCGCTGCAATGACTAATAATAAAATAATTTGTATGGAGGACATAAACTCATCTCCTTATTTGATTTTTATTTCGTTTCTCAGTAGTTGAATAAAATTTTCGCTAGAATCCGAAGGTAATTGGCGTAGCTCAAGCTTCACACCCAGTTCATGTAATTTCTCAAAAGCATCGATATCTTTTTCGGTAACGCTTACAGATTTAGTGATTTGTTTTCGGTCATTAGCAAAACGCATGCCTCCTACGTTTACTGTCTCAATAGGCACTCCTGCTTGAACAAGAGCAACAATATCTGCGGGGCTTTCAAACAGCAGCATGGCTGTTGTATCCTGATAACGCGAGCTATGAAAGGCTTTTGTCATTTTAGAAATTGAGACAGCGCTCGCTTTTACATTCGAAGGAGCTACAGAAAGAATAAGTGTTTTTCTCATTTCATCCGCTGCCACCTCATCTGAAACAATGATAATTCGATCTGCTGCATTTGTTTTAATCCATCTTGTTAATACCTGCCCGTGAATAAAGCGATCATCAATTCTTGCTAAAACGATTTTCATAATAATCCATCCTCTCCGATTTGGTTTGTTTGCTGAATTTTTTCCAAATGTTCACTGCACACTTGAAAACTTTCTTCATTCACTTGCTTTAATCTTCCTAACATCTCTTTTAACGTAACGTGTTCCCGCATGGCTAACACTTCTAGTAACATGGGCAAGTTAACCCCGGATACCATATCCGCTGTTTTATTTTTAAGGATATATGGAGTAGCTGCATTATAGGGTGTGCCTCCGAAAATATCGACTAGAAAAAGCACTTCATTTTCTAAAGGCATTTCCTCTAGTGCCTGCTTATATTTTTCTTCAAGGGTTTGAATACCCTCTCCTTTTAGAAAAGGTACGGCTACTACGTGATTCTCTTCACCAAATATCATTTTGGAAGACCCTTCTAATGCTGGCGCGAAATCACCATGTCCACTAATAATGACTGAAATCATGTACACTTGCTCCTCTCTTTTACGTTCTACACTTATTTATTGCAAGTATCGTGCCAATAAAGAGTATTAAGCGCTTTCATTTATTTTTCAATACCTTTTTCTTTGTTGTTGATACAGGTTCCTTAAAATAAACAAACCTGTATCAAAACGCGATACGTTTTAATACAGGTTTTTCTTTTATTTAAAAAGTGGGATAAAAAAAGAAACTAGTGGCATATAAATCAAACTAGTTTCTTAGGATTATAATATGATTTTTACATTTCATCCGCAAAAATAGTGGCAATAAATAATTTTTCATCTCTTGTTAAGGTAAGGTTCATCTTTTTTTCGACGGCTTGTAATGTTTTTTCCGTTTTTTGATAAATATTTTCTAATTGATGAGTGATTTCTTCATCCTCCGGAAAAACAAGAGGTTCATTTTTTATCATTCTTTCTAAAGCAAAGGCTGTATGCATTACAATTCGAATCATAACGGTGTTGCTTAATTCCATTTCCAACTCATCTTGTACATGACCTAACCACTCTAACAGGATTTCACTTATGAGATACGGATTAATAAATAGAAGGTACTTTCGCAAGTTTTCTTCGCAAAGTTCACGCACAACAATATTCCCTTCGGTTTGCTCCTCATCATAGCGTATCGTTTCTTTTGTAATTGCCTGTTGAAGTATTCGCTCTCCCTGCCCTTCAATAAGGACTTCTAGTGATACATGAGGTGCATCAATCTTAGGGTTTTTAGTACCTGCTGTTGCGACAATTTCATATTCTTTTTGAATTTCTCGAATGTTTGCTGCTAATTTAATAGAAGAAACGGTTAGAATTTTAATAGGTTCTTGAGATACTTTGCGTGAAATAATTGTTAAGATTTTTTCTAATTGTTTTGCTGTGCCGCTTCCTGTTGTACAAATAGAAACAAGTGCTTTCTTTTTTCCAAACACATGCTGTTGCTTATCTATAAATTCCATAAAGTCTTTTTGCACCGAATCAAATATGGCATATAAATTTAAATCTAAATAATTTACTTTTCTAACGGTGTCTAACACCATAGATGTCGTCACATTGCTGATCGTTTTAATTTTAGTCCCTGTTTTTTGTTCCAACTTGCTTTCTAACATGGCAAGCGAACCCATGTCCACAAGCATTAATACGCCTTCTCCTTCATCTACTTTCTTAATTCCTTGGATTAACCTGTCTACAATTTCAACCGGAGATACCGTCAAAGGCACATCAATAGCTATAATAGGAGTGCTTCCTAAAAGCTCCGTAGCAACTTCTACCATAGAAGTTGCCGTGCTGTTTCCATGCGCAGCAACTACAATCCCTACTCGCTTATTTTCTTCTAACGTTCGAATCGATTGAATAACCATTGTGAGATAAATGACTTCTATTTCTGGCACGATAATGTTAAACCACTTTTCAATTCGACTTTTAAAAAGCAGTGCCACCGCATATTCTTTTGGATATGTTTCGCAAATTTCATCTATCTCCTTTGTATTTAATACGTCTACTTGTTTTTTTCGCTTTAAAAAGGATTCCATATGCATACTTAAAAAATGAATAAATCTGCGATCAAATTTACAGTTCAATTCTTTTTCTGCTAAATGTTTTAATTCTTTTGTAAGTTGAATCACGTCGTCTTCTACGAATTTCATTAAATTAGAACTCTGGCCATTTTTTTGATTGAAAAAGCTCCGAACATTCAAATGAATGTCGGTAAGAATATATTGATTGATGTCTTCTTGAGATAAACCTTCTTTTGTTAAAATATCTACTTTTTCTTCTATTAACTGATATAAATTAAATGATACGTCTTCCTCCATTTTTATTTCTTGGCTTTCCATAGCCGGAGAAATAATCGTTTTAAGGTTTACATATTCAGAAATTTTTTTGCTTCGTTCCATATTTTTACTATTCGAAATCCAATTTCGTTTAATATCATCAGGCAGATCTCTCACTGTAAGTTCCACCATATATTTACTATCAAGGTTATTTAAAAACCCGTGTGCGCAAACGAGCTGCACATTCGACTTTAACTGCCCTACATTCCCGAATTTTTCAGTGTGGATTAAAGCATTTAATACATCAATGTGGACACTTAGCTTTTTATTAATTCGTTTAGCTTCTTGCTCTAGAAGAAACGTTGTGAGACGGATCTTTTCTTTTAGAGATCGCTCTTCTAATGAGGGAATATGGATAGTCATCGGAATTCTTCTTAAGAAAGTTTGCAGTAAGGCTGAACCGGGATTTTCAGTTGTAGCACAAATAATTAATACTTTAGAAGTTCGCTTATGATCTGTTTCTCCTAGGCGATTGTACGTACCTTGATCAATGAGGTAAAAAAGCATTTCTTGGCCTTCAGGAGGAAGCCGGTGTATTTCATCCATAAAGAGAATGCCTTCATTTGCTTGTTCTACTAACCCTACTTTACTTTCAGTTGCTCCAGTGAAACTCCCTTGCTTATGACCAAATAACTGAGAAAGAAGTAATTGAGGATTGTGGTAATAATCAGCGCAGTTAAAGGTAATGAACGGGGCACCTGTTTTTAACCTCTCTGAATATAAGGCAAATTGATAGATTCGTTTTGCAAAAAGAGATTTGCCTGATCCCGTGGGACCTAATAGAAGCATATGTAACCCATTGGGCGGGTAAAGAACAGCAGCTTTTGCTTGAGAAATCGATTTTTTCAAACTGCCTGTGGCTCCAATCATTAATTCAAAAGGATTAGCAGGAAGAGCTTCTTCTTTTCCCCTATTAGATAGCTGCTCTAGTTTTTCCACTTCCATCTTATTTGTATCCCACTTTTGACGACAAATTGTTTCGACAACCTCCAGCGGAACGTAGCGAACGGGGAACATTTTAATTTTGATTACTTTTTCCATGCGGACAAGTTTGTTAAGTTCAAGACTTACATTAGATCTCTCTAAATCTAACTGTTCAGCAATTTCAATCGCTGAGCTTCCTTGTTTATGTAAAAGTTCCACTTCTGTAAACTCTTGAAAATTACTCAACAGCTGATTGTATACCTTATCAATTCGTTTCATTAGAAGCACCTTCTTTATTTTCAGTTAGCATTTGTATCTTTTCTTTTCAAAAAAACGAGACATTCCCTACTACTACAAGTTATTTCATCCACAAGTACCATCATGTCATACTAATCTATGAAAGCGTTTCAATCCATTATATGTAAATATATTAAGTTAGTCAATCCCGTATGTCAACCGGTTCCATTCTTAAAGTTATAGCCTGTCTGAATGTTTCATTTTCTTTAAATAACTATAAATCTGTATATACTACTTTTTTATTTTAATTAGCACTGCAGTTACAGTACATTTTTGATCAAATAATAAAACGAAAGAAAACAGCAGCAGTTATCGCCATTTTCTTTCGTTTTTAAAAATTATTTATCTGTAGTTAATTGCCCTTGTTGTAAAATACTATTTTTCACAACAGATGTTTTTGATCCTTTAATATTTAACAAGAAGCTAGGAGCAAACGTAGAGTGTTCCTCTGAATAGAAGCCTCTGTTTGTCATGTAACTTGTAATCACGATATTGTCTCCTTTCACTTGTGGAACTGCAAAATGTGAATAAGTGAACGTTTTGTCATTAGGATCGAGGTTCATATGTAAAACAAGTCCTGTATCATTTAGCGGTTTGTATTTTCCTGTCAGCGTATTCGATACGTATCCTAGCATATATACGTCATCTTGGCCGATACCATCAATGGTCATTTTAGACCCGCGAGAATCTGTGAATAAGTACCATTTTCCATCTTTTTTAAATACATTTGCACGTTCAATTTCATCTGTTACCGTGTTTGAAGTAATCAGTGGATCCATTACTTTTTTCAAGGTATAATCGTTATTTAGTTCTACAATGCCTAATGCGCCGTTTGCTAAAGAGGCTTTCTTTTTATTAGAACTCTGCAGTAATTTCTCTTTTTCTGATTGGAAAAATGGATTGTTTCCACCGTAGTAAGCTCGATTGTAAAGGGAATCTTCACCTTGATAACCATCTTCAGTTCCTGTGTTAGCTTCAAACACAAGGTATTTATGCCCTTTATCTTCTACATAGTGAGGATCTCTCAACGTATGATTATCTCCTGAACCATATGCACCTTCGTCGATAAACTGCTGAATATTTTGATACTTTTTACCATCACCATCAAAAATGGATTTATGATCTTCAACACCTTCAATTTTTAACGTATCTCCACTTGGCTGAGATACATTTACTTGAGCCGTTGTTAAGGTTTGTTTTCCATAGTTTGTACCTGAAAAGTTGGTATAGAATAAGCGTACTTTTCCGTCTGATGTTAAAGTAGCAGATCCTGACCATTCTTGTGTTTGCTTTTTCAAATGAGGGTCATTCGGTACAAATTTGTCACTGTCTTTGAAGACTCTTCCTGCATTTTTCCAACTGTCAATTGACTCTTCACCAATTTTTTGATAAAACACATAAATAGATGTATCATCAGCATCTTTCGGGTCGCCTGCTAGTGCAAATACAACTTGGTAACCATGATAGTTGGCTACTGTTCCGTCAGCATTTTGCAGAGGCCAGCTGTCCCATACGTCTAAGTCAATTAAATTGCCCGATTTATCATACCCTTTTGCTGAGGCAATATTTTTGATTGTTGATTTATCAAAAGCTGGAACTTTAAACTGTTCGCTTTTTTGCTGCTGAGGAATTTTCAGCATGTTATCACGTGTAATATGGGAAACTCCATAATTATTATTTGTATCTTTATGATTGCTTTCAGCAGCCCATGTTTGAGATCCAGCACCTACTAACAGAGCTGTAGCAAAAGATAATGCTGTTGTTTGCTTTGCGATTTTCTTAATGTTCATCTGTTTTTCTCCCTTTTGCATAATACTTTTTCTTGTGTTACTCACAAGTGATTCATTTTCTATGTATCGAGAAGTCATATCAATCTGGCGAAATAACAGAACCGGTTCCATCACCTTTCCAAGGTTACTTGCATAATATTGAAAAGTCAAATAGGTAAAATGGAGTGATCACACCATTTTTATCCCCTTGTTTTTTTAATTTAGTTATAAAGCCTTAAATCTTTAACTTTTTAATTAAATCGGCAAATTCATCATCATATTTAACCTACTATTTTTTTATAAGCTCTTCTACAGCTATTAAAGAAACCAATTTCCAAAAAATATCGTTAATGTACTTTTTGTGAAACAGTGGAATAATTTATTATATAATAGTTCCTATTGGTAATAATGTGAGACAAAAGAATTAGATAATCTCTTTTTATTTTGATTCTTTTATACTGTTAAATTTTATGTAGCTTTTCATAAGGAATCGCTATCATTTTAATTAATCAATAATACATTTTTCAGAAAATCAAAAAGAGCTCTTTGTAAAGAGCTCTTTTTGATATCATTTATGCTGTCTTTAAATAGCTGTTCTTATCTAAACAAATCAAGTTCCGCAGTACGTTTGATAAGGCTGATTAGACGGAGCAGACGGTGTACAATACTCTGACTGATCCGGCGATTGATACGGAATAGAAAGCACTTCAAGAAGGGTTTCCATGACGCTGTAGTCTCCTTTTTGTGCTGCGTCTAGTGCTTCTTCTACCCGGTGATTTCGAGGAATGACAGCCGGATTGTTATTTTTCATAAGCTCTTGCGACTCCGCTTTAGATTGTTTTTGTCTACCTAGTCTTTTCTGCCATAACTCATGCCACTTTGCAAATTCTTCACTTTCAAACAGGTCACTATTTCCTAGCTTATCAAAAGTTAATGCACGAAACGTATTTGTATAGTCAGCTTTATAGGTTTTCATCATTGTAAGAAGCTCTTGGAATAATGCTTCATCTTCTTTTTCTTCGGTAAAAAGCCCAAGTTTAGCCTGCATACCTGCCAGCCAGTTTTCTCGATAGAATTTTGGAAATTCCGTCACGGCGTTTTGCGCTATTTCAACTGCTTTTTCTATATCTTGATCCAATAGCGGTAATAAAGCCTCAGCAAACCTCGCAAGATTCCACCCTGTAATGCCTGGTTGATTTTGATATGCATAACGCCCTTGTACATCAATTGAACTAAATACAGTTTCTGGATCATAGGTATCCATGAACGCACATGGTCCATAATCAATTGTTTCTCCACTAATTGTCATATTATCCGTATTCATGACGCCGTGAATAAAACCAATAAGCTGCCAATTAGCAACTAGGGTAGCGTGACGCTTAATCACTTCTTGAAGCAATGATAAATATTTTTTTTCATTCTTTTCTATGTGGGAGAAGTGACGTTCTAATGCATAGTCAGCTAAAGCTTGAAGGTTTTCGACTGTTCCCCATTTTGCAGCGAATTGAAATGTGCCAAAACGAAGGTGACTGGAAGCTACACGCGTCAAAATCGCCCCCGGCAATTCTTTTTCACGAATAATGGATTCGCCTGTTGTTACGACTGCTAGGCTCCGAGTAGTCGGAATACCAAGAGCATGCATGGCCTCACTAATAATATACTCACGCAGCATAGGTCCTAAAGCTGCGCGACCGTCTCCTCCTCGGGAATACGGAGTTCGGCCTGAGCCTTTAAGCTGAAGATCCACTCGTTCACCCGAAGGCGTAACTTGCTCTCCTATCAGCATAGCCCGTCCGTCTCCTAGCATGTTAAAGTGGCCAAATTGATGTCCTGCGTAAGCTTGTGCAAGCGGGAAAGCACCTTTTGGAACACTGTTTCCAGCCAAAATGCTAACTCCTTCTTGGCTTTGTAGCTGTTCTTTTTGTAACCCTAGAGACGCGGCTAAAGAGTTGTTAAGTTTGGCTATTTTAGGCGAACTCACTGGATTAGGGTCAAGAGGCGTAAAAAAGATGTTTGGTAACTCCGCATAGCTGTTACGTAAATTCCATCCTGTTTCTTTTTGATTAGTCATCGTATCTCCTTTTCTTTTTGTGTCTTAAAACATAATTCTTTTCTTTACTGATTGTTGTTTTATAAGCGTAGTAGTCCTACTCTACCCTGCTTTCTTCTGGGCATCTTAAAGCAGGACATTTTCTCTTTCATTCATTATCTCTTTTACTATTATATCGTATTTGCACGTACTTTTAATCTAAAGTGCCTTATCCATTTATTTATCCCCAGTTTGTTGAAGAGCTATTAAATGCTCAAAAAAGAAGAAGTATTAATATACTTTTCTTCCTCTGTATTTTACCCCCAAATATCTTTTAAATTCCAATATGTTAACTCTTTTACTATTACGTCTCCTCCTTCAGTAAATAACTCAATTCCTAGCCTGCTTTCTGTTGGATAAATACGGCTTGTCATGGTAGCTTGTCCTTCGTTTGCAAATACTTCAATAGAAGAACGGTCCACAAATATTCGTAAAGCTAGTGTCTTACCTGCTTGTAACGCTACTTTCCTAACTCCATCTTCTTTTCCCGAGTGAGTACAGTCAAGCAATAGCTTTTGCTCATTAAGGTTGTAACACATAAGCGTTTCTTCATTGTTTATTCCACGAATTTTTATTCCTACCGATGAAGCTTGGCAGTCCGCTAAACCAAATGCAGCTTGTATCTCTAGCAAGTCCTCATTTACTTCTACTACATAGCTGTTAGAAAGAGTTTTATTTGTTAGCATAGAAGCAAAGGCCCGTAAACAAAAATATAAAATGGTCCTACAAATACTAAAAGACAGCTAATAAAAAATAAAATGTGTTTCTTTAAACCTATCCTGTCAGATATATATCCGTACAAAGGCTGCATGCACAAAGCAAAGATAGCGTTTACAGAAAAGATTAAGCCCGTAGCTGATCCGTTCAGCTTAATCTCCTGCCCTAACCAAATAGAAAATAAAGAGTAGCTCGACGACCACGTAAAAAAGAAAAAATAGGCACTCAGCTTCCAATATAAACTTTTTGAACTTTTCATTTTAGTTACCCCTTTAGCTTAAGATATAAAATCTTTTATCTAACGAAATGAAAGCGCTTTCAATTTAATTTCATGTCAACCGGTTTCATATTTTATATTGTAAAAAGATTGTATTAGGCGTAAAAGTGGGCTATGTGGTATGTTTAAATTGTTTAATAAAACGTTTACAATCCTTACATAGATTTTATCGATCAAAATAAAACGTAACGACTGGAAAGCTACTTGCTTCATTGCATTTATTTTAAGGCTTTTATATGTCTGATATATACTATAAAAGCAAGGGTTTGGAAAAATTAGGAGGAAACTAGATGAAAGCCAAAATTAGTGATGTAGCAAAAATTGCAGGTGTTTCACCGACTACAGTTTCTCGTGTATTAAATAACCGTGGTTACATAAGCAAAGAAACGCGAGAAAATGTTTATACAGCAATGAAAGAAATTAATTATTTCCCAAATGATATTGCGCGTTCATTATTTAATAAGCGAACAAATTTAATCGGTATGATTGTCCCGCAAACGAGCAACCCTTTTTTCGGAGAGTTAGCCTTTCACATTGAAAGTATATGTGCTTCCCTTAACTACAAAGTACTTCTTTGTAATAGTCTTAATCGAATTGATAAAGAAAAAAAATATGTAGAAATGCTCATCAGAAATCAGGTAGATGGTGTTATTGCCGTTACTTACAATAGAGGTATTTTTGATTCCGAAAGTCAAAGTCTTCCTGTGGTAGCAGTGGATCATTATTTATCAAAAGATATTCCTACCGTATCTTCTGATAACTATTCTGGAGGAAAACAAGCCACGGAATTGCTCATTTCAAAAGATTGTAAGTATATTATTCATATTAACGGCCCCCTTAAACTTGAAACTCCAGCTAACTTAAGAAGGAAAGCTTATGAAAACGTGATGAAAAAGTACGGAAAACAGCCTATCACGTATGAAATTTCAAATACCTTTGACCGCAACATTCAGCAAGAAACTATCTCGAGGGTTTTTGAAGAACATCCGGAAGTAGATGGTATTTTTGCAAGCGATGACTTACTTGCAGCTTTAGTAGTTGCGGAAGCACAAAAAAGAGGAAAAAGCATCCCAAAAGATTTAAAAATCGTGGGTTATGACGGAACGGAAACCAGTCAGGCTTTGTTACCTGGTCTAACTACAATTCAACAGCCAATTGAATCGATTGCTCAAACGGCCATTGATATTTTACTAAAAGAAATTGAAGGAGAATTTAGCAATGTACCTCATGAAATCTGTCTTCCAGTTAAGCTTCTAGAAGGACAAACAACGTAAAAATACGTTTTTTACAAAATAAATATCAGTTTGTTGCATATTCTTCTTCCTTTATTCACACCTTAACGTTACAGAAAGGAGTTGAATACAATGGCAAACAACAAAAGCAGCAATAATAATGAATTATTAGTATACGGAGCTGAACAAGCAATCGATCAAATGAAATATGAAATCGCTAGCGAGTTCGGAGTAAACTTAGGAGCTGACACTACTGCACGTGCAAACGGATCAGTAGGCGGCGAAATCACAAAACGTCTTGTGCAATTAGCTGAGCAACAACTTGGCGGCGGACGTTTCTAAGACAATTTCATACACACCATGACTTAAGGAAGAATGGATATCCATTCTTCCTTTTCATATATTTAATTTCCATCTTTATATAAAAATTATTATTGTTCATCCTCTTTACTGACTGATTTTGTTTTTCCTTTCTTTAGTAGAGCGCTGATTCCTAAGCAACAGACAGCTGCTATCCATCCGGAGATGAGAAAATAAACGGAAGTATTTGCAAAAAGTGTACCTATTAAAATAAACAGGCCTCCGAGAATAATAAAAAAGACGTGACCCTCACTATTTCTTTTCACCTTCATCACCTCTTTCTACATATACAAACTAATGTTCAGATACAAAAGAAACTTCTTGATAAACAAGAAGTTTTCTTACGTGCGTTCCTTTTTCAATAAAAAATAAAGGTGTTTTCTTTTTATTTATTCAACGAAACCACTCAATATTCTTCTCAATTACGTGCTATTCAATAATTTCTCCTGTTTTATACTCTTTCATAAATACATCAATAACATCTCCTGCATCCTCGTTCTCCTCCTGCATTTGAACGAGTATTTCGTTTTGTGCATTTACCGAAAGAATTCTGACATCCGACATTCGGTTTATGTCCAGCTGCAATTCCAAATCTTTAGCAACTTCATCAGCTTTTAATGACCCTTTGATAATATATCTGTGACTTCTCATGACATTCGCTCCTTTACGTTATATGAACGAATATAGTTTATCCAAACTATCAGCACACAATAACATTTTTTCTTATGTCTTTCATTTAAACAAAACAAAAAACGGCTTTTCTCAGCCGTTTTTTGTTTTGCCTTTCAATGATGAAAAAGCATATTTATTTCTTTATTTGATCGTTCTCTGTATCAGGTATCATACGTTTATTTATTCCGAATGCGTAAAAACTAATGACAACGAGAGCGAGGAAAATAATCCCTACAATAAGTGAAATACGCGTTTCATCATTAAACCACATGCCTACAAGCACCATTAGTAAAAAAGCAATGGTTACATAATTCGTTACAGGCGCAAAAGGCATTTTGAAAGGATGACTATCCATTTCAGCACCTTTAGCTTTACGGAAACGAATTTGGCTGATAAGAATAATGAACCAAGGAATCATTCCCGGAAGCACGCTAGCACTGTATACATAAACAAATACATTAGGTGGAGCGATGTAGTTTAAAATAACACCAATTACTAATCCAATCATAACAGCGAGTGTACTGTAAATTGGAACACCGTTGCGAGAAATTTTTGTAAAGAATTTAGGTGCTTGACCGTTTACACCAAGTGTATAAAGCATGCGTCCTGCACTAAAAATTCCGCTATTACAGCCTGACATCGCTGCTGTAATGACTACAAAGTTAATGATACCTGCAGCTGCCGTAACACCAACTTTAGCAAATGTAGATACAAATGGACTTCCTAAAGAATCTAACTCATTCCAAGGATATACCGTCACGATGACGAAAATAGCTCCAATATAAAAAATCAAAATACGCCAAATGATACTTTGAATTGCGCTTGTTAACGTTTTTTTAGGATCCTTTGCTTCACCAGCTGTAATACCAATTAGCTCGACTCCTTGATAAGCTGCAATAACAAGAGATAGTGCAAAGAAAAAGCCTGACCATCCGCCTGCAAAGAAGCCGCCGTGTGACCAAAGGTTTGATAAGCCAATTGCGTCTCCGCCATTTCCAAAGCCGAAGAAAATCAATCCGAGTCCTGCAATAATCATTAAAATAATCGTTACAATCTTAATCATCGCAAACCAAAATTCAAACTCTCCAAATGATTTTACCGAAATTAAGTTTGCTGCGCCTAAAATCAACATGGCGATAATACCAGGTACCCAAGCTGGTAAATGAGGGAACCAGTACTGCATATATGCTCCTACCGCTATAATTTCGGACATCCCTACGATTACCCATTGAAACCAGTTGCTCCATGCAGTCATATAACCTGCTAATGGATGAATATATTTGTGGCCAAATGTAGCGAATGAACCTGTACTTGGTTCCATGTATAACATTTCGCCCATTGCACGCATAATAAAGAAAATAAACATTCCGCAGATTGCGTAAGCAAGCAATACTGATGGACCTGTCCATTGAATTGTGCTCGCTGATCCCATAAACAATCCAACGCCAATTGTTCCACCTAGCGCGATCATTTGAATGTGACGAGATTCTAAGCCTCTTTTTAGCTCTTTGTCTGCCATTCCATTTCCTCCTCCTAAACTTGTTATAGCTCTGTTAGGAAAGATACTTTTTGTGTCTGATGGAACAGCTATCGTTTTTAAAACATTCCATTTTTTTACCCAGTACCTTTACAACTAAACTATGTTTTCTATTTTTAGCTATTCGACTGTATAATTACTTATTTTATAATAATAAATTTTCCTCAGAAATACAATTGTTTTTTTCAGAAAAACACTCAACAAAACCTTTCACCTTTGTTAAATCAGTCATCTTAGTAAAATAGTTTTTTATTTCAGTATAATTTAAATTTTATGAATATTAAAAATAAACATAAACTTAGCTCGGATACTGGTACACTCTATTTCTCAAGGAAAGCGAAATGAATCACTACCTAATCGAACAAATCCCTTTCTTCTACTTTTACGTTTTTTCTTTCTCTTCTTAGGGAAAGTATCCATAGAAAATAGAGATAAGGAGGGATTGGTCATGTGGCAAGCTGCGATGTGGGGCGGAATTTCGGGATCAGCTGTCCTTCTTGGTGCTTTGGCAGCAGTTTTTTTGCCTATCGGCAAAAAGATAATTGGTTATATTATGGCTTTTGGGACGGGTGTATTAATTGGAGCATCTACCTATGAGTTGCTTGGAGAATCGGTTCATAATGGCGGGTTAAAAGCTACTTCTCTTGGATTTCTTGCCGGAGCTGTCGTTTTTACTTTTTTAGACTATCTGATTTCACGTCAAGGAGCGAATAAAAGAAAGAGGTCTACAAAACAGATGGCTGCGAATAGTTCTGGAATTGCTATATTTATAGGAACCGTAATGGATGCAATCCCAGAGTCAATTATGATCGGAGCTAGCTTAATTGAAAATGCAACCGTTAGCTGGCTTCTTGTCATCGCTATTTTTATAAGTAATATCCCTGAAGGACTGTCGAGTACGACTGGTCTAGTGAAAAGCGGATTTTCTAAAAAGAAAATTTTTTTACTATGGGCAGCTGTTTTGTTCATTTCAGCTTTTAGTTCATGGACAGGATTTGTTTTTTTAGACCATGCATCTGATACACTTATGGCTGGAATTGCTGCTTTTGCTGGCGGTGGTATTATTGCTATGGTGGGTTCTACAATGATGCCAGAGGCCTATGAAGAAGGAGGGTCTATTACAGGATTGATTGCTGCACTTGGATTACTTGCTTCGCTGATACTGGACCATTTTTCTTAATCGTCTTCATACTACTTCTATCGTTTCCAAGTAGAAAACAGAAAGCCTTCTACTTGGAGACATTTATCTTAATCACATTATCATGAATGCGTCTTCTTAATAAGTAAAATCGTAGTTCTCTTTTATTTCCCGAGTAAAAGCTTTCCAATCTGTAGCTTCAAATTCCGCATTGCGTGCTTTTAACTCTTTCTCCATTCCTTGAATCTCTTGAACAGCTTCTATAGTTCTTTCACTTCCTGGTCCTACTCTCCAAATTAATTCTTTGTATTCCTGTATTTTCTGTCGCAGCGAAGCGTTATCCATTTTCACATATTTTGACATGTTTCTAAGCTCCTTTTTCTTATTTCTATTAACCATATCATATTTCATATAAAATTTTTTAAGATTAATTTTAACCTAATAAATACTGCTATACAGGGCTTTGTGGTCTGCTAGTTTTGAGAAAAATCTAATTTTTAGAAAAAATATAAAATAACCAGTTTAATCCTTTTTTGACCGGGAAGACAGACTATGAATTCAAATTTATTAGGAGGGATGCAAGATGGCAACTAATAAAAAGAATGAAAAAATGAGTCGTGAAGAAGCGGGAAGAAAAGGTGGAAAAGCTACTTCTAAAAATCATGACAAAGAATTTTACCAAGAAATTGGTGAAAAAGGCGGAGAA
Source organism: Priestia aryabhattai (assembly GCF_023715685.1). Classification (NCBI taxonomy): domain Bacteria; kingdom Bacillati; phylum Bacillota; class Bacilli; order Caryophanales; family Bacillaceae; genus Priestia; species Priestia aryabhattai. Next base: position 816,164 of record NZ_JAMBOQ010000003.1, on the reverse strand, counting down.
GCTACTTCCAAAAATCAAGGTAAAGAATTTTACGAGGAAATTGGAAAAAAAGGCGGCAGATCCAGCAGCAACCAACGTAATAATTAACTAGTATTTGAAGTATATAAACAACTCGAAGAAGAAAAGTTCCTTATAGTACAAGCTACAGGAACTTTTCTTCTTCTAACTAATCTTCTCCATCTCTTTATGGTAATGGGCTAACGATTCATCTTTTATAGATGCAAATAGCTCTGAATCAATAAAAGTAATCAATTTCTCTCCCATTTCCCAAGCATTACATTCAATTTGATACAAAAGCCACATATCTTCCGTTTGTTCAAACTTTGCACTCAAAGATAAAAGGTCTTCATCTAGCGCATGACCCAATTCGTGAGCTAAAATAATCCATCGATAAGATTCTAAACACTCATTTGAACCAAACAAGTGCTGACACTGTATTTTAATATCTTTTTCATATAAAAAAATAGAATGCGTGCTAGGAACGTACTTTCCGCCTACACACCGCGTTCCAGGAAACTCATCTTCAATAAATAGCTTTATTGTTGGATCTACTCCATGAACAAAATCATGTAAATTCATAAAATCCCTCACTTCTTTTCTCCCTACTTCAACCTTTTCACCCAAATACATGTACAGGTTTACCATTATACATACGTTTATCTAAAATAACGTATGTATGATTTTTTTTCAATAGGTACACAGCCATACACACAAAAAAGCAAGCATAGCTGCTTGCTTTTTTGTGTATTAAACCGGTGCTGCACCTTTTATATTGTGCCCACTTATCCTTACAGTTTTATATGTAAAACTTATTAACGATACCGACTCGAATATTCGAGAATACTGCGCAGCATTTGACGTGTACTTTGTGATTCATTCGTGCGTTCTTTATATTCAAGAGGACGACTAGGAGTAGACCTATTTTCTTCTTTATATTGAGAATTTTTGTTTTTTGACACGTTTTTTCACTTCCCTATCTCTATTTTATCCAGAGCAGCTCAAAGCTGCTCTTTTGTCTGTCATTCTTTTATTTGTTATGACGATTTACATTTGCTTTTTGAAGCTCATCTGTATGAATATCGTTTGATAAAATATTTTTATTCACGTTATCGACAGTAGCAGCTGCACTGTTGCTGACTCCTTGGTTTGTGCTTTTATTCTGTTTACTCATTCCATCCACCTCCATGTGTAACGTCTATATTTTATGGAGTTATGAAAAGAAAATAAGAGGTAGTATCAGGAAAATAACCTATTTTTCTTCTTGCTTTTAACCTCATATTGAATAAAAAACAAATTCTCCATATTTAACAGAATGCACCAGGGATTAATGTTCATACTAAGAGTAGAAACCGTATATATCCATTTTGACAATATAGGAGGAAATAACTGTGAGTACAAATAGAAACACACTATCCATTTTTGCTTTAGGCGGCATCAATGAAATAGGAAAAAATATGTATGCAGTTCAATATGATGACGACATCATTGTTGTTGACTGCGGTTCTAAATTTCCTGACGAAAGTTTATTGGGAATTGATTTGATTATACCTGATATTACATACTTGCAAGAAAATAAAGAAAAGGTTCGTGCATTGGTTGTTACTCATGGTCATGAAGATCATATTGGAGGTATTCCTTATCTTTTAAAACAATTAAATCTCCCTATTTACGCAACAAGCCTTACGCTCGGATTAATCGATATTAAACTTCAGGAGCATCGATTATCTGCTGAGACGGAGCTCATTGAAATTAATGAAGACTCAGAAATTACATTAGGCGATATTCCACTATCCTTTTTTAAGACCAACCACAGCATTCCAGATTGTCTGGGTATTGTTTTTCATACCCCTGAAGGAGCAGTTGTGCATACGGGAGATTTCAAATTCGACTTAACTCCTGTTAACGACCAATATCCAGATCTTCATAAAATGGCGAAAATCGGCAGTGAAGGTGTACTGGCTTTAATATCAGAAAGCACAAATGCTGAGCGCCCTGGATTTACGCCGTCGGAAAAGCTAGTTGGCAAACATGTAGAAGAGGCTTTTCGTAAAGCTAAACGAAAAGTGATTATTTCTACTTTCGCCTCGAATGTTAACCGAGTACAGCAAATTGTAGATGCTGCGATTAAAACGAACAGAAAACTTGCGCTGCTAGGAAGAAGTATGGTTAACGTCGTATCTGTCGCCTTAGAGAAAGGGTATTTAACCATTCCTGATGGGATGCTAATTGAGCCTTATGAAGTACATTCACTTGCCCCTGAGCAAGTCGCTATTCTCTGCACTGGAAGTCAAGGTGAGCCGATGGCCGCTTTATCTAGATTAGCCAGCGGAAATCATCGACAAGTAGAAATTCTTCCTGAAGACACGGTCATTTTATCAGCAGGGCCTATTCCGGGCAATGAACGTAATATCTCTCGTATTGTCGACAGTCTTTTCACACTCGGGGCTCATGTGATTTATGGTTCAGGAAGCGCAACAGGTATGCACGTATCAGGACATGGCTATCAAGAAGAATTAAAATTAATGGCTACATTGATGAAACCGAAGTATTTTATCCCAATTCACGGTGAGTTTCGAATGCTTCATCACCACAGCTTATTAGCAGAATCCGTAGGGGTGGAAAAAGAGAACATTTTCATTATAAATAACGGCGATATTGTTGACATCAAGGGCGGAACAGCTTTTCAAACAAGAAAAATCCCTGCAGGCAATGTATATGTAGACGGGTTTGGCATTGGAGATGTTGGCAACGCGATTTTACGCGACCGCAAACAGCTTTCCGAAGATGGCATGCTAGTTATTGTTATCACTCTAAATAAAGCGGAAGGAAGAATTGTGTCTGGTCCAGACACAATTTCACGAGGCTTTGTTTATGCAAGAGATTCAGAGCAGTTATTAAAAGATATTAATCAGCAAGTGACCAAGGTCGTAAATCAATTACAAAAAGCTCACGTTCACCAATGGAATATTATGAAAAAAGAAATAAAGACAACACTCGGCCAATTTTTATATAATCAAACGAAAAGAAGACCTATGATTCTTCCTATCATCATTGAAGTTTGATTACTTAAACGAAAACTGCCTTAGTCCCCACTAAGGCAGTTTTTTTGATAAATCCGAAGCTTAACTCAAAGTAAGAAATTGCCCTTTATAGTTTATGAATAGGCCCTCCTTTTATATGTATGGTTAAAAGTGTTAGGTGTATTTCTTCTTTTTTGCCCCATTCTATAAGAGAGATATTTCACCGTAAATATCTTATGAAAGTATCCTATCCTTGAGGTGATTATGATGAATGATAAAAATCAAGTAGATCAGCATTCAGAACTATTCCGCCACAACTGGACGAGACCGAAGCGTTCAAAGTCCCAAGTAAATGGACATACAGAGATGTCTCAAACGAACATCATCTTGCGAAGTAATGCAAAAGCTCATCGTTGGTAAGGATATACTTCAACAAAAAAAGACGCGAACGCGTCTTTTTTTGTTATTGGCCGTCTGCCCCGCTTTGAGTTATCTTACGAATATGACCGTCTTCATAATTATTTTCTCGTAGCGCTTTTGCCTTGTCATTTACTACTTGTTTTTGATCTACTTGTGAAGAAGGAGTCTGCTTGTTTTTTGGCATGATTAAAACCACCTTTTATCTTTATAATTGTATAACGTGCATAGTGTTCCTCATAAAGATTAAATATATGTTAGCTAGCCGCTTCTTCTTCTTTCCACTTATGGCGCAGTTTTAAAATAACAAGACTTATAACAATTAAAAAGCATAAACTTGCAAAGAAACCTGGTCTGCTTGCTGATTCTAACAGTGTGCCGCTCACTGCTAATAGGATTAACAAGATACCGATAGCTTGTTTTACTTTATCCCAAACAGTTTGTTTGATTAAGCGATGAAAAGAAATTAAAATAAAGAACCAGTTATAAATCAGCATCAGTCCAGCTGCTGTTGTAATGTACTCATAAATTTTCCCGGGCAATAGCAAGGAAAGAACAATAGAAACAATCAATCCCGCTGTTGTTAAAAGCAAAGCCGGTAAAGGAAATTGTAGCTTTTTCTTTTTTTGTTTTGAAAACAATGCCGGAGCATCTCCATCTTCTGAAAGAGTGACAATCATTGTCGTTACGGAAAAAAAAGACGCTGACATCGTTGAAAAACCGGCAACAATCATTGCTCCATTAAAAACATGAGGAAAAAATGGAAGATGATATGTTTCTAAAGCCGTTATGAACGGGCTTTGATTTCCATGAAAATCATGAAAAGGTACAATTGAAATAGCTAAGCTCAGTGAAGCGATATAAATAATTCCAAGGAGAATAAGCATGCTTCTTCCCGCTTTTGGTGCATCTTCTTTGTTTTCTAAACGAACGGTCATGATCCCCATGACTTCGATGCCGCCGAAAGCATAAAAGGCATAAAGCAAAGCGCCCCATAAACCTAAAAATCCGTGAGGAAATACTTCACTCATCGTTCGTGGCACCCCTTGTTTGGCACCTTCGTCAAGAAATCCAAATAAAGCGAGACTAGCTAATACAATAAACATTAAAATAGCAGCCACTTTTGTAACGGCAAACACATTTTCCATTCGTTCAAAACCTTTTGTCCCAATTAATACAACAGCAATGCCTAAAACAGCATAAATAGATGCAAACACCCACAGTGGAATACCTTCAAACCAAAAACGCGTAAAAAGAGATAAAGCCGTAAGCTGACTCCCCATGATCAGCATCTCTGAACTCCAGTACACCCATCCGCTGCTAAATCCTGCCCATCTTCCATAAGCTTTTTTAGCATAGGAGCGAAACGAACCTTTTTGAGGATCTTGAGCACTCATTTTAGCAAGTGCGTCAAATACAATAAATGTGCATAATGCTGCTAGTAAAAAAGCAATTAATACAGAGGGCCCCGTGGCTTTTATTGCAATACTTGACCCTAAAAAATAGCCTGTACCGATTATGCACCCTACTCCGATTAAAGACAGCTGCCACCATTTTAATTTCCCTTCAACTTGACTTCCGCAGCCTATTTTCTTTTTCATACTATCACTCCTTACACCTCGATGTAGTGTGTGATAGTTTGAAAAATTTATGCGTAAAGAGACACACCTTTTCTATCATTTTTTAATTTCCAAGCATACAAAAAACACTTTAAATTCAGCGCTGCTTTTTATTCTTTTAAATGATTAATTGCTGTACAGCTTGCCAGCCGAAATATATACCGAATCCTATTAAAGATAACCCCGATACAACGGACACGACAGTCAAAAACGTCGCGGCTAAGTACCTTCGAAAAGTGCTTGCTAAAGCTGCCATAGCAATGTCCCAGGCCAAAATCCCTGTAAAAATAGCACAGCTATATAAGATGAGCTGTTCTGTTTCGTATGTATTAGCTGTTTTGGCTAAAACAGAGCCATAAATTCCAAGCCAAAAAAGAATGGTAAGCGGGTTTGTTAATGAAATTAAAAAGCCTGAAAAAAAACACTTTAATACCGAATCTCCTTTTGCGTTTCTATGCTGTGTAATTTTCCCTGCACTCATTAACCCTTCAATACCTGTATAAATTAATACGAAGCAGCCAAACGAAAAAAGAAACGTTTTCATAAAGTCGCTGCTTAAAAAATGAACAGAGCCAAAATAAACCACCAGCATATAAAGAGCGTCAACCGATGTTGCTCCTATTCCTAAGAACCAGGCATGCAAAAAACCGTTTTTAATTCCTTTATCAAGCTGCGCTGCATTAATTGGGCCAATTGGCGCGGCTAACGAAAGTCCTAATAATACATAGCTAAAAAAAGCCCCCACATACATCCCTTCCTCCATTATTTCTGAGATTTCATAAATTTAACTATGATAAATGTATGCAGCCGACTTAGCTTGTACTACGTAATTTTTATTTTATTTCTAAATCCTTTTGTATAGCTACGAAAAACCAGCGCATGTTAACTGTAAATACTATACAGAAGGATGAGAAGCATGAATTCATACACTCATATTAAAGAAGCATTACAATTAGCTGAACAGGCTGTTTATCAAGGGCAGATGAATTTGGATGCAGCCAATTTTCAAAAAGCTCAAATGCATTTGAATATGGTTCAGCAACAAATTAATGAACAAAAAGAACAGGCGTCTGGTGATAAAGAATTAAAGCGAATGGAAGAACACTTAAGACATTTACGCGAAGCACAGCAGGCTATTCAACAAAATTTTTAATGAGGGTAATAACAACTGTTTTTTTACTTTTATACGAAAAAACTAAAAAAGCTCTAAGAACTCACTGAGTTCTTAGAGCTTTTGATCTTCACCCGCAGCTTTTAAGATCATGCATAAAGATTAAAATCATTCCTTTATTCTTATATATTCTTATACATATTTTCCGTAATCGGGACGAGCAATTGTATCGAAGTTTTTAACAAGCTGTGATAAATTGGTTGAAAGCCATTCGCCAGAAACTGGTTTTCCATGTCCTGTCACCGCTACAGATGGATGCAGTGACTGAAGCAGTTCAACGGATTTTTTTGCAGACGCCCAGTCGGTAGTTAAATAACGAGGAGGACCGCTAATTTCCAATTCTTGCTCCAATACATCCAGCAAATATTCTTGCTTAGTGGTAACAAAAGCATCTCCCGCGATAAGCGCAAGGTCTTGCTTTCTAAAAAGAGAAATATGTCCTGGCGAATGACCAGGGGTATGAATCCATTTCCACTCTGGCATATAAGGTACAGAGCCGTCGGCTGGCAAAGCTTGCACATGAGAGCCTAAATCAATGGCTTCCGTTGGAAATAGTGGAGAAAGCTTTGCTACAAGCCCGCCTTCCACTGTGCCATCTGGTGTGGGATAATTTTTTTTACCCGTCACATATGGAAGTTCAAGTGTATGTGCATATACCGGTATTTGCCACTTCTCCACTAGTTCAATAATGGCTCCAATATGATCAAAATGTGCATGTGTAAGAATAATGGCTTTTGGTTTTTTCCCTTCTCCAAACCTTTCCTCTGCCTCTTTAATAATCATAGAAGCCGAGTTAGGCATTCCTGCATCAACAAGGACAAAGCGATCGTCTTTGGCTGGGTTTCCTATAAAACATACGTTAACAATCTGTGTAGTATAGCTGTAGATATCCGGCGTCACTTCGACTCCTTTTCCACTGGCTATAGAGCTCATGGGAATAAAACTTTCTGTTGATGAACTTCCGTGCATATCCCTATTCACTTTATAATCCCCTCCTTTATCATCTCACTTCATATGCGTGATACACGTTTATGCTATCCACCTTTGCTTTCGTTATTCTTTTTTTAAATGGCTCTATTTTATGTACCCATAAAAAAAAGAAAGGAGAAAAACTCCTTTCTTTTTTAACATCAATTATACTTTTGCTGGAACTTTGACGCCCATAATCGCTTTTGGCTCTAAATATTCTTCGATACCAAATGCTCCCCACTCGCGTCCAATACCAGATTGTTTGAATCCACCGAACGGTGCAGCTCTGTCTTGCTCGGCATCGTTGACGATGATTTGACCAGCTCTAATATTTTTAGCAACATAGTCAAGTGTTTCTTGGTCTTTTCCGACCGCATAGCCTGCAAGTCCATAAACTGTATCGTTTGCAATCTCAAGAGCTTGCTCTAGATCATCATACGTAATAATAGTTGTTACAGGTCCAAAGATTTCTTCTTGTGCAATAACCATATCATTTGAAACGTCAGTAAAGACTGTTGGTTTAACAAAGTAACCTGTCTCTAGGCCGTCTGGCTTGCCCGTTCCGCCAGTAAGAAGCGTCGCACCTTCATCTATTCCTTTTTTAATATAATCCTGTACGCGGTCCCACTGCTTTTCTGCTACGAGTGGTCCAGTTACGTTATCTTTATTTAACGGATCTCCCACTGGGAATGATGGTAGAATCTTTTTCACTGCTTCTTCAAATTTTTCTTTCATAGAGGCAGGAATGATAATACGTGTTGCTGCCGTACATACTTGTCCTGTATTCATTGCGATGTGTGAAACTGCTATTTTAGCCGCTTCTCCTACATCCGCATCCTCTAATACGACTAGCGGTGATTTCCCACCTAGTTCAAGCGCTACTTTTTTGATTGTTTTAGCAGCATTTTGCATAATTTTTTCGCCTACGGCACCTGATCCCGTAAAAGATACAAAATCAACATCTGGGTGAGAACTAATGCCATCACCGATTGTACTTCCCGTTCCATTTACAAGGTTGAAGGCACCTTTTGGCACACCGGCCTCATCAATGATCTCCGCTAATATCATCGCTGCATACGGTGTAAGTTCTGATGGTTTTAATACCATTGGACTTCCTGCTGCAATAGCTCCTGCAATTTTAGTAGACGTTTGATTTGTTGGGAAGTTCCATGGTGTGATAAGTCCGCTTACTCCAATAGACTCCTTCACGACCTTGTAACTTCCATGATCTTTTTCAAATGTATAATCTTCAAGTGCATCAGCTGCTTCTTTAAAGTGGCTAAGCCCCATTTCATAGTGAACTTCTTCTGAAATCTTTAAAGGAGCGCCAAGCTCTTCAGTCATGACTTCAATAAGCTCTTGTTTACGCTTTTCATACCCTTTTGCGATATTGCGAAGCATTTTAATTCGTTCTTCTTTTGTTGTTCTTGAAAATGTTGGAAGGGCTGCTTTAGCAGCTGCTACGGCTTTATCTAAATCTTCTTTTGTACCTAAGCTAATTTTACCGATTGATTTTTCAGTAGCAGGATTGATCACATCTGTCGTTTCATTTCCTGTTGATTCAACCCATTCTCCGTTAATAAAGTGTTTTAAATTTGTACGCATTGATTTGATCTCTCCTTTTAGTTTGTTAATTGCTGAACTATGTTATCTAGTTTTTGTCTACCCGCCTGTCTGCTTCTCAAACACCACTTATTTTATTTTTATTTCTTTCACTGCCTCTTATCTTTTTTCCAATCACTCTTTCATAGCTAAAACTATTTTTCCTCTGCAACTTTTTAACTCTGTATATAAAAAAACACCGTTCGTATACGAACGGTGTTTATGCATTAACGTACTTCTTGTAAACGATGTACCACTCTGCTTTCAATTAATGGTTCAGTTTGCTGTCTGTATTGCTTAGAGTGAGGTGTTTCAAAAGGAGCTTCAACATCTTCTTTGCTTTTCCATTTCTCATAAAAAACAAACGTGCCAGTTTTGTCCGTGTCTTGATGGAGAGTGTATTGAATACATCCATTTTCTCCTATTGACGGTTCAACCACTTTTACTAACTCTGATCGAAGTTCTTCTTCTTTTCCTGGCTTAGCTTGCAAAATGGCGTTAATAATAATTTCTGACATCGTTTTTCCTCATTTCTTTAAAAAATATTCTCCATAAAAAAATATGTGCTTATCGATAAATATTTTTATAGATAGTGCATATATTCTTTTATTACATGCAAAAGGATCGGTTTCTGCAAAGAAGAGGAATTTCGAAGGAAACAAAGTCTTGAAAAAGAATACTATACTCTATATAATTCGACACGATACGTATCGTTTTTTAAATAAAGATAGGAGTTCAAGAATGAAAGAAAAAAAACCTTCCAAGCAACCTAGAAATAAAGAGAAATTTTTAGAGTCGACTCTACAGGTGTTAGAAAATACAAGTTATCCTTCTCTTACAATTGAAGCCATTGCGGCCCACGCAGGAGCCGGCAAAACAACCATATACAGATGGTGGGATACAAAAGCACATTTAGTTCTTGATGCTTTTCTTATGTATACGGCTTCACGCTTCCAATTTGACATAGAAGATTCCGTACGCTCAAATTTTCAGCGTCAGCTCACAAACCTCGCTTCTGTTTTCAGTTCAAAGATTGGGCGCTCAATGCTCGCTATCATTGTGGAAAACGAAGAAATTTCCAAATCTTTTTACACGTCTTTCCTCACACTTCGAAGAAGAGATGCAACCTTATTTTTAGAAGCAGCTATCAAAAGAAAAGAGATCAAACCGGATCTCAACACTGATATTATTTTAGATATGCTTCTTGGCCCTATTTATTTTCGCATTCTGATATACAACCAAGAACCAGACGAACGTTTTATTACAAATTTAGTCGATCATATCATCACCAGTATTTTATGCTCTAGTGATGAAAGAAAGTAGGAAAAGACATCATGGAAAAACTGAGTCATCATAAAAACTATGCATTTATTACACTTATTTTATTTTGGTGCGGATTAGCTATCCTATCGAGTATGTACGTTACGATTCCACTTACCGGAATGTTTACAACGTATTTTAATATCTCAACAAATCAAGCTACGTGGATTGGCAGCGCCTTTTCTCTATGCTATGCGCTGGGATGCTTAATTTACGGTCCATTTTCTGATAAACACGGACGCAAGATTTTCCTTGTCTGTAGTATTAGTTTGCTAACCATCGTGACGCTTCTTATCAGCCTCGTTCCTAATTTTAGCGGATTAATCTTCCTTAGAGCTCTTCAAGGAATTATTGCAGCAGCCTTTGCTCCGATTTCGTTTGTATATACCGCTGAGATGTTTCCTGCACATAAACGAGTAACAGCTCTTGGATTCATCAGCTCTGGCTTGCTAATGGCAAGCGTGGCAGGACAAGTATTTAGCGGCGTTATCAACCGATTATTCGGATGGCATGCTATTTTTTCAATGCTTGGCGGGGTCTATCTTGTTTCTAGCGTATTGATCATTCTATTTCTTCCAAAAGATGACCTTCCTCGGGCAAAGGAAAGCGTATGGCTGAAATTTAAACAAATGCAAAATCTCTTTAAGCAAAAACAGTTAAATTTTATTTTTTTTATTACATTTACACTCTTATTAACACTTGTTGGCATGTATACACTTCTAGGAAGCTATTTATCTTCTCCAAAGTGGGGCTTAACAGATCAACAAATTCTTCTTGTCCGTGCTGTAGGCATTGTTGGGATGCTTTTATCACCGTTTACAGGACGATTTGCTATGAAAATGGGGACTGAATTTATTCTTCGAGGCGGGCTCGTGATTGCCATCATAGGACTGATTGGACTGGGACTGAGCCCAAGCGTAGTATTAATGGTGATCAGCAGCGTCATTTTTGTAGCAGGAATTGCGATTGTAACGCCTATTACGATTTCACTGATTAATCAATTGGGCGGTGCGTCTAGAGGAAGTGCCGTATCCTTTAATGCTTTTATTTTATTTTTAGGCGCAAGCTCGGGTCCTGTTCTAGCCGTTTATTTAATTAGCACCGGACACTTCCGACTTGCCTTTGAATCATTAGCATTTGTGCTAGTAATCGGACTAGGTGCTTCGATGTTTATAAGAAGTAAAACGCCTGCAGCCACGTCAGTAGAAGTTAATGAAGCACCTGTAAAAGAAACAACCATATAATATCTCGTCTTATTTTTTATATAATCAAAAAACCGCCCTTTTGAGTAAGGGCGGTTTTTGCAGAAAAACATAGAATCTATGTTTCATTTTAAAGAACAGATTGAGCTTTCATTTGTTTCACTTTCTTTTCTTCCGTTTTTTTAAGACTCACCATAAAAACAAACGAAATACAGTACAGCCCTGCCAAGTACGTCATCGCTACCGTCATATCATAGCTTTGCAAAAGATATCCGACAAGAATTGGTGATAATCCACCCAACGCCCGCCCAAAGTTAAAAATGGTGTTCGTTGCAGTACTGCGAACCTCTACTGAATAGTGGCTGCTTATCAATGCTCCGTATCCTGCGAACATTCCGTTTGAAAAAAATCCGACCACAGCTCCTCCTATAAGTAGCCCTGCACTTCCTTCTGCATAAGAGTATAAAAATACCGCACAAGCTGAAGCAAGAAGAAAAATTCCAAAGGTACGTTTAGAGCCAAATCGGTCCATAAATTGACCAAATGTTAACATGCCTATAATCATTCCAACGGCTGTACTGATTGTCCAAAGAGCTGAACTTGAAACAGACAGCCCTTGTGATTGCTGCAGCATAGACGGAAGCCATATCATGAGTCCGTTATAGCCTGCAATTTGAACGGTAGCCATCACTGCCAGAGAAATAGTCGTCATCGTTGTCCTAGGCGTAGCAAATAGTTGACGAAGCTTACCATTGTTTTTAACAACTGCTGTTTTCTCTTTTTGAGCTTTCAGCCACTCAGGAGATTCGTTTAAATTTTTTCGTACGATAAAAGCGAAAATGACGGGTATGATTCCGACAAAGAACAGAGCTCTCCATCCGAAAATCGGCAGGATCAGAGAACTTAAAAGCGCCGCAAGAATAACTCCAAACTGAGCGCCAATACTAACATAAGATGAAGCTCGTCCTTGCTTATGTTTCGGCCACGCTTCTGCTACAAGAGCCATACCGATCCCGTACTCTCCTCCGGCGCCAATTCCGGCAATAAATCGTGAGGCATACACTTGTTCCACAGTTGTTGCAAAACCTGTTAATGCAGTTCCGGCTGCAAATAGAAGAACCGTGTAGGTGAAAATCCGCACTCTTCCAAATTTGTCTGCTAAAATTCCGAAGATTACGCCGCCTATGAGCATTCCTATATTTGTAATAGAAGAAATAAGTCCACCTGTTGCTAAATCAATGTGAAATTCAGCAATAATCATTGACATAGCAAACGAGATAAACATAATGTCCATCCCTTCTAACGTCAAACCTGCTACTGATGCTACAACTGTCTTGTTACGATAATTCATGTTGTTCCACCCTCCACTGTATTCTTTCTGTATCAACGCTCTTTCTTTTTTGAAGGAATGGATAAATAACATATGTCCATTCTCTTTTGAAGCCTCTCTGGACTTCGTTTAAAAGAGGTAAGTAACGCATAAAAGCCCTTTTGTCGCAGAGGGCAAAAGGGCACAGATAGGCATAGAAGCAGTAAACAGGTTATCCGTCCTTTTCGGCCTCTCTGGACCGTCTTAAAGGCAGTTATTATATTAATCATTATATTAACACGCCGCAAAAAAGCTTTCAATAAGAAAAATATTCTCTTTAAAACAGCTATGTACATCTACTACTCGCTTTTTACTGTCATCATCTTTCGTCAATTACTTTTTAAATATGGTTAAAACCAAAGCCTAATGTATCATGCTCAAAGCCTTTTTTAGGCGCACCTATTGTTCCATACACACAAACGCTAATCCATTCGTCGCTTTTTCCTGAGAACTCAATTTTTCCGCGCACGATTGAAAATGTGAGTCCTACTGTCCGTAAAATATCACCTAGCTGCAGCGTTCCTCGACTAACTCCTTGAATCGCTTCAAGTATAGCATGATAAAGAGCATGAACTTCCCGATACGACTGGGCATTAATAATTTTATTTGTTTTGGCACTCGTTTCAATTGCCGCCACGACTTTAGAAAGTTCCATTGCTCCTACTTTTCCTACTGTGTAGCTATATCCTCTTTCATTAATTTCCTTTTCAATACCTTCAACTAGTTCCGTATTATGTAAAAGAACGAGTAAAGATGTTAATCTCCCCATTGAAAAATCGTTAACTTGTTGAAATTTATTGCTCAACTGTCATTCCCTCCCTTCTATCCCCTTATTATTTTAACAGACGGTCCCTAAAAGGGTTCGGATTATTCAACAAACGAGCGCTTACTTAAAGAATAAGGAGGTCTATGTGTACTGTCACTGTTATGAAGCAGAACTTACATAAATAAGCATTCTTTTTTAGTAAGCGCTTACTTTATTTTCGTAGAAGAAATCATTTTTCTCTACTTACGTTAAGACAAGCTGTGATTCAACTTTTAACTTTCCCAGCATCTCTCTCGTCATTTTTTCTAGGTTATATTCTGCTTTAAATCCCCACTCTTCTTTCGCACAGCTGGAATCTATATGGTTAGGCCAGCTTTCAGCAATTGCTTGTCGAACAGGATCTACTTGGTAAGCCAGCACAAATTCCGGAATCGTTTTTTTGATTTCAGCTGCCATTTGTTCTGGATCAAAGCTCATTGCAGAAACGTTAAAAGAATTTCGGTGCTTCAGCTTAGAACCGTCTGCTTCCATTAGTTGGATAACAGCATTTAATGCATCAGGCATATACATCATATCCATATATGTTCCTTTGTCGATATAAGACGTATAGCGCTTATGTTTAACTGCTTCATAATAAATTTCAACAGCGTAGTCCGTTGTTCCTCCACCTGGAGGTGTTACGTATGAAATTAAGCCTGGAAAACGTAGCCCTCGTGTATCTACTCCGAATTTATGATAGTAGTAATCGCAAAGTAATTCACCCGCTACTTTATTAACACCATACATCGTGGTAGGACGTTGAATCGTATCCTGCGGGGTCCAGTCTTTTGGAGTCGTTGGACCAAATGCACCAATTGAACTTGGAGTAAAAAATTGGCACTTTAGCTCACGCGCTACTTCCAACGCATTTACTAATCCACCCATATTTAGATTCCACGCTAGAAGCGGCTTTTGCTCGGCTGTCGCCGATAACAGCGCAGCCAAGTGAATAATAGTATCGACCTTATGTTTTTGGGCGATCGTAAATAACGCAGTCTGATCCGTTACATCTAAAATCTCGAATGGGCCTGAAGTCACGACATCGCTCGTCGTTTTGCGAATATCAGTGGCAATAATATTTTCTGAACCATACATCTCTCTCATTTTCGTCGTTAATTCAGAACCGATTTGTCCTAGAGAACCCGTTATTAATACTTTTTTCATCTCAATATCCTCCTCGTGTACTGCCTAGATCAAACATTTAGATTAATTTCATTTCCTTGCCTACTTTTTTATAGATGCGAAGTGCTTCATCTAACATTTCTTTTGTATGAGCAGCCGTTGGCATATTGCGAACGCGTCCTGTTCCTCTTGGAACGGTAGGGAAAACAATTGATTTAGCGTATACCCCTTCTTCTATTAACCTCTCACTAAAAATCTGAGTTTGATTTTCATCTCCTATAATGCACGGAGTGATAGGTGTTTCACTTTCTCCAATATCAAAGCCTAGCTCTTTTAATCCTTGCTTTAAATAACGACTGTTTTCCCACATTTGATGCTGCAACTCTGTACTTGTGCTTAGAATTTCAATTGCTTTAATACATGCAGCAGCCGTACCTGGTGTAATAGCAGTCGAGAACAAAAATGGACGACTTCTTACTTTTAGCCAGTCAATTAAGTCTTTTTTTCCGGCTACGTATCCACCTACAGCTCCAATCGCTTTTGACAAGGTTCCAATCTGGAAGTCTACTTTTTCAGATAAGCCAAAATGTTTGACTGTGCCCATACCGTTACCTAATACGCCCGACCCGTGAGCATCATCTACGTATGTGATTAAATCAAATTCCTCTGCGATTTCCACAATTTCCGGAAGCTTAGCAATGTCTCCATCCATTGAGAATACACCGTCGGTAATTACCATTATTTTATTATAGGCACCGGCCTTTTGTGCTTCGCCTGCTTTTGCACGAAGATCTTCCATATCCGAATGTTTGTAAGGAATAATTTTTGCTTTTGATAGCCGACATCCGTCAATAATTGAAGCATGATTCAGCTCATCTGATAAAATCGCGTCATGTTTATCCATAACCGCGGAGATGGCTGCCATATTGCAGTTAAAGCCAGATTGGTAAGCTATAGCTGCTTCTGTATGCTTAAACGCCGCAAGCTTTTCCTCTAGCTTAATATGAATATCTAGAGTTCCATTAATCGTTCGGACAGCTCCAGCTCCCACTCCATATTTTTCAGTGGCTTCGTTGCACGCGTTAATAAGCCTTTCATCTGTAGCAAGCCCCAAATAGTTGTTCGAAGATAAATTAATTAATTGTTTTCCGTCAATTTGAATAACAGGTCCGTTTGGTCCCTCTACCGGATTAATAACGTTGTATAGCCCTTTATCTTTTAAATCTTCTAAATTATTATTCAAGAATTCTTTTAAACGTCTGCTTGTCATCTTCCATACCTCCTCATTATCGTTCAACGCTTCTTATAAACTTCTCTTTTCCCCATTAAAAGATTAATCTAAGCACTTATAGTATATGAGTTAAAAACAAAGTGTATTCCTGAGAAAGACAAATGTTTCTTTTGAAAACGCTTAAAATTCCGTACTTATAGAATTTATAATAATAAACAACCAGGTAAATGTCCATACTAAAAAAACAAAAAAAAGACAAAAGTTTCAGTACGGATAAAGATTCTTCCTTCTGTTAACGAGTTTTCCGGAACGTTATTAGACAATATCTTTTTTCTTTTCTCTCTTTGATAGTTCTTTAAAAAAAGGGACTGAGACATAACTAAATCAACCGAATCTAAAGACGAACAAATTGGATAAATAAGCTAGTACGGATCGCTTGTTCCACCGCTGTTGATTTCCGTGCAAGACTTCGCTTTCTGCGGGGTCTCACCTATTCCGCTTTTCCCGCAGAAGTCTTCACCTTTCCCTCCAATCAACGGCTAAAAGCAACTACATACATGAAACCTACATTCACCATACCAATGAAAAAATCCGAACGAGTTTGATTCTTAATCAAACTCGTTCGGATTGTCCTTCAACTAAAATACTTTTGTCCCAGCCTCTTCCGTTACTTTTGCATAGATATGTTCTTTATTTTTTTATGTCCGTTTTTTACTAATAAGCATGAGACAGCAAAGCTTAGTAAAGCAGCTAAAAACGTTCCACTGTAAATAATGTGAACACCTGATGCAAGAATTTCATTCAGCTTTGACAGTTCTTCTGCTGGTACCCCGCCTGTCTCAAACGAAGCATTCAAATTTTCTTGCCCTAATTTCTTCGCTTGTGAAAGCGTCACTAAGTTAAAGATTGTACCAAACACTGCGGAACCTAGTGTTTGACTAAATGTATTTGTAAACGTATTAAGAGCCACCGCTACCCCTCTTTTGCTAGCTGGGACCGCTGATTGAATAACTAACATAAAAATAGGCGTAATAATCCCCATTCCTAAACCAAGGACCCCAACGGCTACATAAATTAAAAATACAGGTGAGTGGGTTGAGACTAAAAACAGCATAAAACATGCCGTACTTACAATTGCCGTGCCTAGCGTAAGGATAGAGTGCGTTTTAAGACGTCCTACTAAATTCCCTGAAAGCAATGAACCAATTGTCCAGCATACTGGCATAGGCATTAACACAAAACCGGCAGCGGTTGCACTTTTTCCCATCACTCCTTGACTCCAAATTGGAAGGTAAACAGTAATACTAATAACTACTGATCCGACAAGAAGTGTTAATAAGTTTATAACAGATACACTTCGAATAGAAAACAGCTCAAGCGGAATAAGAGGTTCCGGCGATTTCTTTTCGATATAAATAAAGCCAATGAATGTAAGAACAGCTAGAACAAATAATCCTATAATGATCGGATCTCCCCAGTTTTGATGCTGACTTCCGGTTAAAAGCGCGTATAAAAATGCAATTGTTCCAACTGAAAACGTCACCGCTCCAATGTAATCGATATAGCGTTTTTCTTTCACCACTTCTTCTTTATAGTTTACTAGAAGAACAACAAAAGCCATTAGTCCAAACGGTATATTTAAAAAGAAAATATAGCGCCAAGACAGCGTATCTACTAAGAATCCTCCAAGAAGAGGCCCGAGAACTCCAGCAACTCCCCAAACTGCGCTAATCCATCCTTGCGCTTTGGCTCTTTCTTTTGCTTCTTCATACAGGTCGCCAATAATAATCATTGTAAGCGGCATAACTACCCCGGCGCCTAGCCCTTGGATAGCTCTATAGACAATTAATTGTTGCATCGAAAGGCTAAGTCCGCAAAGTATAGATCCGATTACGAAAATAATGATTCCAACAAGCATAACTTTTTTGCGGCCGAATAGATCGGCTAACTTTCCGTATATAGGTGTGGATACAGCGGTTGTTAGCATATAAATGGCATATACCCAGCTAACTAGCTCAATACCCGACAAATCACTTGTAATTCTTGGAACAGCCGTACTGACAATGGTTCCTTCCATTGCAGCTAAAACAGTGACAAGCAGCAGCGCTGTCATGATTCGTTTCCTCATCTTTTTCTCTCCTTGCAACTGCGGGCACACCATCGTTTTACTTACAGAAGATAAAAGCGGTTTCAATATACTTATACCCTTTTAGCCTTTATATGTATGTGATGCTCCGCATATAGTTACTGCCATATGCAGCCAAATAATTATTTTACTATAAAATTTTTCAAAGCGATAGAGAATTTCAAAAATATGACTTTACTCTCAATTATAGAAACATGCGTAAACGATGTTTTATCTCTTTTTCAAATCATAAAAAAACATCCCGTCACAGATGTTACGGGATGCTTTTTACGTATTTTGTATGATTAACTTAGTCGGGGATCTTTTAATAAACGTTCCATTTCTTCCATATGATTTGTTTCATCTGCAATCATATCTTCAAGTTTTACAACAAGCTCTGTTAATCCTAACTCTTCCGCTTGCTTTTTTCGCTCTTCGTAGCGCTGGATAGTTTCTTTTTCGGCCTTGCTCGCTTCTTTAAGCATTTCCGTCACGTTTGAGACATGCTTCACCTCAGCTGGCTTTGTTGTTGGCTCACCGCCAAGGTTTTTAATTTTTTCTGATAAATAAAGGGCATGTCCTTGCTCATCAGGAATTTCTCCTTCAAAGAAAGGTTTTAAAATTTGATATTCTAGGCCGGTTACTGTAGACGCATAGTAAGTGTACTGAATAACCGCCGAATATTCACCCGCTAAATCGGTATTAAGTCCCTCTATTAGTTGTCTCATTTTCTCTTCCATTTGAATAAACACCCTTTCATTTGCTGTTAGTAGACATGTACCCTTTTTAACTAGTCCTAAACCATAACAAGGTGATATTCTGCTCTTTCTTTTTAAAAATAGGGAATTTACTGAATGGATCGGAAATGTTTGATTTCTATATTTTTAAAGAAAGACGTTCCTCCTTGGGAGAAAAGCGTAATTCCTTGGTCATTGTGACGCGGAAATACCTCGCTAGAATGCACTGTTTTTCCATCATCAACAAAGACTTCAATACTCGTTTTGTCTACCAATATTTTCAAATGAACATTTTTCTTGCCTGCATCAAAAAAATTGCGGCTTTCCACATACTTTTTGCTTTGATCAGGCTGATTACTATAGCTTCTATTCACATAAGAAACGTTATCTTTTGCAAAAACCCCCACATCAATATGCCGCTTTTGATCTGTAGACTCTCGCAGTCTTAAGCCTACATTCTCTGCATCCGACCACGAAATATCTGTATCAAGCTGATAAGCTTCGCCTTTTATTTTCAACTTTTTCTCCCCATTTACTTCTACTTGTTTAAGAGAATTTGTTGAATCAGTTAGCTGATTTAATTCTTCGGCAGGCTGTGATAACAGACTGTACTGATCGTCGTCTTGTTTCGAAAGCGTAATTTTACGGGTTACTGAATCGAATCCGTTAAACCCTTCTTTCATCGTTGGCGTCTCATCTGGATAATCCCAGTTGTTCATCCATGCAAAAGCATAGCGTTTTTCTAAGGAATCCTCATTTTTACCGTCCTTAAAAGTGACTCCTCCGTACCAATCGAAGCCATGATCTAGCCATTGTGGCTCGTCTATATCAGGAGTGAATGTTGTTCCATCGTAATTTCCCGTCCAATAAGCATAGGTGTTTGGCTTTCCGCTTTCTTTTCCATTCGCACTTGTCCCGAGAACCCACTTGATTGTCCCGTCATCTGCCTTCATTTGAAAAAGGTCTGGACATTCTGTAATGCCAATATCTTTGGTTACAAATCCTCCTGTATACGTCCAATCCTTTAGATTAGAAGATTCATAAAATCCGATTTTTTCACCTTCTGACATGACGAGCACCCACTTGTCATGTTCATTATCCCATATGACTTTGGGATCTCTAAAATCTTTGGTGCCTGGATTAGGCATGATAGGATTTTTGCTATATGATTTAAAGGTTTTTCCTCTATCGGTACTATACCATAGATACTGTTCTTGCTTTTGTCCATCGGCAGAAGGCTGGGTCATAATAGCTACAATTGTGCCTTTACCAAAGCCTGCTGTGTTCTCCTTATCTTCTACAACGGAGCCGGACCATATATCGCCATTTTTATTTGTATACTTTGGAATAGCTACTCCTTCATCTTTCCAATGAACCAAATCTTTAGACGTTGCATGTCGCCATTCCGTCCCGTTCCCTTTAAGGTAATCATGATTGTATAAGTAATAGTAGTGATATTTTCCGTCAAAATAAATGGGCTTTTGAGGATCATTTTTCCATTTATCAGGCGTACTAAAATGATACACTGGACGATAGGTAGATTCACTTTTATTCCCTTTTTCTTTTCCTTGGTCTTGTGTATCCTCTTTTTTGGATACGCCTGCTATAATGAGTCCAGCTATTACAACTAAAAGAACGACAAGCGTTATCCATTTATAAGCACCTTTTTTCTTCAAACAAACCCCACCTTTCTCTTTTTTTGTCTACACCGAATAAAACAAAAGAAAATGGTGATTACAATCACCATTTTCTTTTGTTGCTATTGCAAAACGCTTAGTCTTCATCTACTGTTAACTGACCTTGCTCAAGAACGCTATCTTTTACAACAGATGTTTTTGAACCGTCAATATTTACTAAGAAGCTTGGTGCAAATGTAGAGTGGTTGTCTTCATAAAAGCCTCTGTTTGTCATGTAGCTTGTAATAACGACATTATCACCTTTTGTTTGCGGTACGGCAAAGTGAGAATACGTAAATGTTTTATCATTAGGATCTAAATCCATGTGAAGAACTAATCCCGTATCATTTAAAGGCTTATATTTTCCTGTTAACTTATTTGAAACATACCCTAGCATATACACATCATCTTGTCCGATTCCATCAATCGTCATTTTAGATCCGCGAGAATCGGTGAACAAGTACCATTTTCCACCTTTTTTGAAAATGTTTGCACGTTCAATTTCGTCTGTAACTGTGTTTGATGTAATAAGCGGCTTCATTACTTTCTTGAGCGTATAGTCATCATTTAACTCAATAATGCCCAAAGCCCCGTTTGCTAAAGAAGCTTTTTCTTTATTAGATCCTTCAAGAAGCTTTTTCTTTTCAGATTGGAAGAAAGGATTGTTTCCTCCGTAGTATGCTCTGTTATATAGAGAGTCTTCACCTTGGTAGCCATCTTCTGTTCCAGTGTTAGCTTCGAAAACAAGGTACTTATGTCCGTTGTCTTCTATGTAGTGAGGATCTCTTAGCGTATGGTTATCCCCTGTGTCATAACCGCCTTCATCAATAAACTGCTGAACCGTTTGATAAATCTTTCCGTCACCATCAAAGATTGACTTGTAATCTTCTACTCCCTCAACTTTTAACGTATTATCGTTTGGCTGAGACATGTTCACTTGAGCTGTCGTTAACGTTTGTTTTCCGTATTGTTTACCTGAATAATCCGTGTAGAATAAACGAACTTTACCATCTGTTGTTAACGTGGCAGAACCAGACCATTCTTGCGTTTGGCTTTTAAGATGCGGATCATTCGGAACGAATTTATCGCTGTCTTTAAACACTCTTCCAGCGTTTTTCCAGCTGTCAATAGATTTGTCTCCAGCTTTTTTATAGAAAAGATAAACAGACGTGTCATTCGAATCTTTTGGATCACCTGCTAGGGCAAACACAATTTGATATCCATGATAAGTCGCCACTGTTCCGTCAGCATTTTGTAATGGCCAGCTGTCCCATACATCTAAGTCAATTGTATTTCCTGATGCATCTTTTCCCTTAGCGGAAGCAATGTTTTTAATAGTTGATTCATCAAAAGCAGGAACTTTAAACTGATCACTGTTTTGCTGCTGTGGAATTTTCACCATATTATCGCGAGTAATATGCGAAATTCCATAGCTATTATTAAAGTCTTTGCTGTCATTTCCTTTAGCAAATGTTTGATATCCCCCGCCTACTAGTAGGGCTGCAGCCAATGTAGCAGCAGTTGTATGCTTAGCAACTCGTTTCATTTTCATATGTTTTCTCCTTTTGGGTTAGTAAAGAATATAAATTTATTAATTCAATTAGCTATCAAAAACTCGAAAACAGAACCGGTTCCGTTCAACCAAAAGATTACTTGGATAAATGACGAAAGTCAAACATGCCAAATGTAGCTATTTCTCATTTTTATCTTTTTTATTGAGCTGTAACTAGGACCAAAGTTTACGTACAAGGGGCTTTTTCATGTAACCGTTTTTCCAAAAAAAGTGTACGGCTTTCTTTACATTCCAAACCACGATTTCCAGCCGTTGCGTTTTATACCTTTTACACGATTAAATACTCTATCTTTCTGGCATTGAAAGCGCTATTCCTTTTTTTATACTTTCCGACCATTCTGTTTTCATCAATCTCTTGAAAAACCAGTACTCTTTTTTATTATTCGGACATGAAAACGTTCTATTCTTTTTTCTTTCTGGAGATTAGGATGATAATAATAAAGGTCTAAAGTATGTTTTCAGAAAAAAATATTCCTTCTTTTTACCTACTCATTTTTATCTTTTTTAATGCATCATACGCTCTCCCTTTTTACAAAAGGGAGAGCGTATGATGCATTTTTTAAATATTAAGAGTCTAAGCCAGTTGCTTTTCCTTCACGGCTGGAATCAGCTGCTCCAAATAAACGGCCGTTTCTTTTATCAATTTGAATACCTTGAACATTTCCGATTGGGAATGGCTCATCTCCAAAATTAAATCCCATGGCTTCTAGTTCTCCTTTGGCATTCATACCCACTCCGGCTTCCCAACCGATAAGTGATCCTGTACTATTAAAAATTCTTGGTTCTTCAATCGCTTCTTTTATATCCATTCCATAGTCTAAGACATTAATAAGCGTTTGAAACACAGACCCTACAATGGTTGGTCCACCTGGAGACCCTAAAGTGAGTACAGGTTCGTTGTCTTTAAAAACAATGGTTGGACTTTTACAGCTAACCGGACGCTTTCCTGCATCCGCTTGATTTAACCCTCCAGGAATAGCATCAAAATCAGTAAGCTCGTTGTTGAGTAAAAATCCATGGTCTTTAACCATAATTCCTGTACCAAAAGGATGTTCCACAGTTGATGTACAAGCGACAATATTGCCCCAGCGGTCAACTACCGTGAAGTGAGTTGTTTCACTAAGCTCACGTTCAGGTTCATAAGGCTGACGCACAACGTTCACTTTTTGGCCTTTCTCATAATCCCACGGGTTGCCGAAATCAACTTTCTCATTTTTATGCTTCCAATTAATTAATTTTTGACGTTCCTTTATATATTCTTCATTTAAAAGCCCTTTTAATGGAATGTCACTGTAGGCTGGATCTCCAGAGAATGCAATTTTATCTGAAAATGCAATACGCATAGCTTCTGCAAACAAATAATACTTTTCCCAAGATTTTACGTCGTACTGAGCCACATCGAAGTCCTCTAATAGCTTTAAGATTTGCAGCACGGTAGTCCCTCCTGCACTAGGCATGTTAGAAGAAGCAATTCGATATCCTTTATAATCTCCCCACACGGGCTCATCGATCTTAATCTGGTATTCTTTCAAATCTGACAGTTCCATAAAACCGCCGTGCTCTTTTATCGTTGAAATAATAGCTTCTGCAATTTCACCTTCATAAAAAGACTCAACACCTTTTTTTTGAAGAATACGAAATGTTTTAGCAAGATCTTTTTTATTAATCATATCTCCTTCTTGTATAGGCTTGCCGTTCGGAGAATATAGCTCCTTAGCATGTTCTCCTAGTCGATAGGCATATGTTTTTAAAATATCTCCAAGAACCCAGTTTGTTTCGACCCCTGCTTCTGCTGCCTTGGCAGCCGGTTCAATTAATTCAGCAAGAGGTTTTGTTCCATACTCTTTACGAGCTGCTTCCATTGCCTTTAAAATCCCTGGGATTCCGATTGCCGTCGCATGCGTAGAACGCTTTCTAAACGGAATAACTTCCTTATTTTTATCCAGAAACATTTCAGGATAAGCTGCTTTAGGAGCCTGAGAATGCCCATCAAAAATTTTAGTTGTTTTACTTTCATTGTGGTATACCATAAAAAAGCCGCTGCCCCCAATACCCGTCATCATCGGTTCTCCAACATTGAGGCCAAACTGAACGGCTATTGCCGCATCAATTGCATTGCCTCCGGCTCTTAGTACCTGTTCTCCGGCGTCAGTTGCAATTGGATGAGCGCTGGCTACCATTCCTGTTTTTCCAACGGCTGTTTCTCTTCTATATGAACTCTTTCCTGAACGAGATAAACTTTTTCCATTAATCATCTTTTACGACCTCCTAGTTACTTACTTTATCTGGGATATTGGTAAAATACCCTATTGTTTTTTAGTTAAAACTGTTTAAATTTGTATTGATTACTTTAAGCCATCACATTCGTAGACCGATATCCCTAGAGTATGTTAAGCCTTTGAAAGCCATAAAATAGAAAAAGCGCCAACCCTTTTCATTTAAATAAAGGGTTGAGCGCTTTTTGCATTTTCTAACGTTTATACACTTTTACACTTGTACTGAAGCTACTTCATTATTTACGTTCAGCAGGTCATAAAGCTCTTGAAGTCTTCCTATTTCATAGGTTGAAATCCAATTTGTATCATTCTTTTTTTTCTGAGGATTAAACCAGCACGTATCAATACCGGCTAGCTGCCCGCCTTGAATGTCTGCACTCAAAGAATCCCCAACAATCAATGTTTCATGCACGGACAGCTCTTTTATACGTGAAAAAACATAATCAAAATATTCCTTCATAGGTTTTTGAAAACCTGTATCTTCTGAAACAAATATTTCTTTAAAATAAGGATATAGACCTGAATCTTGAAGTCGCTTATATTGTGTAGCCGATACGCCATTTGTAACAACATATAACTCATAGTGACTGCTCAGGTTTTTAATTAACTCAATTGCTCCGTCAATTAGCTGATGGCCATTGTTCAAATACGTTCGATACTCTGCTTCAAGTAGCTTTCCATCCTTCTCTATTCCATATTCTTTACATAGAGTAGAAAAACGAGTATTTACAACTTGCTCACGGCTTATTTTATTTTCTTCAAAAGCTGTCCATAACCTCTGGTTTGTCAAACTATAACGTTTTTTGCTTTCCTCAGTCAGCGGAATATCATGGTTAGCAAAAAGAAGCTGTAAAGCCTGCTCTTCGGCTGCGTTAAAATCTAAGAGCGTATTATCAATGTCAAATAGCAACGTTCGGTATGTTTTCATTCTTCTCTCTCCCCTTCAACTAATCTATTACTTTTCTATTCGTATATATTGTCGTTTGCTAGACAGCGCAGTTTTTCCTTGTCTTTGAGAATGATAGAGCCTTTCTTCTTTTCAATAACTCCTTGCGCTACAAATTTCTGAAGAACACGATTTAAATGCCTGTAAGTCGTTCCGATTAAATTAGCTATATCTTTTAAGCTTTCTGTTTTTTGGTTCATAACCAAATGCGATTCTTCACAAAAAATAGAGAGCAAGTAACTAGCCAGCCGCACTTCAACTGGGTACATTAAATTAAAGCTTAGCGAGTTCGATTTTGCACAAAACTTTTTTGTGAGCATTTCCAGTAAAAACGTCAGCAGCTGTGGATCATTGCTGGCATATTGTTTTAATCGTTTGTATGGTATACCGATAACAACTAAAGGTGAAACGGCTTCAACCGTATTCATAATATCAACGCCTTGTACATACTCAATATCGCCTATTACTTCAAGAGGCTGTTTAAAGGAAAGAACAAGCGTCTTGCCTTCGGGCGATATTGTATAAACTTTAACCTTACCTTTCATCAATATGTACAAACAATGAGACGCGTCTCCTTGAGAACAAAGACGTTCTCCGGCCTCGACATCATACAGTGACAAATGCGGTATTAACTCTTTCTTGAAAACCGACTCTAATTTATAAGTATTTATATACTCCATCAGCTGTTTCTCACTCGTAATTCCCCTCATGTTTTCCTCTCCATCATAACGGTTTCTTTTTATTAAACAATAACACTTCCTAAAATAAAAAGGACATATGTCCCAAATAAAATTTTAATTTTTACGTTATGTTCATGGATTACTTTCAAGAGAAATATATACACAAAAAAGACTCTAGCTCGTTCGCTTAGAGTCTTTTTTGTTAAACGCTCTTTTTATTTCTGCCGTATCCAACGTAAATAAAGACGCCAATCAGCATCCAGCCGATTGAATACATCCACGTTTTCATTGATAAGTTAAACATAAGAAAGATACAGCAAAGAATGGCAATAATTGGAATAAATGGTACAAAAGGTACTTTGAAACCGCGCTTTAGGTTAGGCTGAGTTTTTCGAAGAGCCAAAATCGAAAATGAAACTGCAGCAAACGTAACAATCGCTAGCATATTTGCTAAATCCGCCAGCTGTTTTAAATCAACAAAACCAGCTACGATCGCGCCTAACACCCCGACAAGCCATGTGGATATGACAGGTTCGCTGTTTTTTCGGTTCACTTTCGCAAAAAGAGACGGCAATAATCCATCATGGCTCATTGACATCAGTATGCGAGGCACAACAAACAAATAAGCAAACACGACGGCCATAATACCAATAACCGCTCCTATAGATACAATGAGCGCTACCCATTCTTGTCCTACACTATTGAGCGCATATGACAACGCATCGCCTACGTTTAGCTCTTTGTAAGAAACCATCCCTGTTAATACTAATGCAATTACTACGTAAATGACTGCACAAACACTTAGTGCAATCAAAATCCCTAGCGGCAAGTTTCTTTGCGGATTTTTCACTTCTTCTGCCGAAGTAGAAATGGCATCAAATCCGTTATAAGCAAAAAAGACGGAAGCTGCGCCTGCAAAGATCCCTTTCACACCAAAAGGAGTAAATGGGTGCCAGTTATTTGTATTAATAAAAAAGACGCCGACGGCTACAAATAAAAGAACAATACCTATCTTGATTAAAACCATTAAGTTATTTATTTTTTTACTTTCTTTTACCCCTCTTGTTAATAAAAACGACATACACAGTACAATAAATACCGCCGGAAGATTAATGACACCTCCATCGCTTGGTATGGCCGTGAACGATTCAGGAAGCCTAATACCAAATTCAGTAAGTACATTATTCACATAAGATGACCATCCGCCCGCTACGGAAGCTAAAGATACCGTATAGCAGCCTACGATGGACCACCCTATTAAATGCGCTACAAATTTCCCTAGTGAAACATATATGTATGTATATGCGCCTCCCGAACTTGGAATAGCTGAACCAAATTCTGCATAACACAGCGCAACAAGAATACAGGCTATTGCAGAAATAACAAAGGAAATGGAGACAGAGGGCCCTGCATCCCTGGCGGCAACTAGCCCTGCTATAACCAGAACTCCTGTCCCAATAGTTGCTCCTACTCCCATCAAAATAACATCAAATAAACCTAGCGTCTTAGTTGATTCTTTAGCTGCATTTTCATTTAACAGCTTGTTAACATCTTTTTTTTCAAACAGATTACTCATGATGACTAACCTCTCTTCATCTCATTACAAATGACTACTTTTTATAGTCTACTTTTTAGCGGTAGATCTTTCGGTATATGTAACAGTGAATTATTTTACTACATTTAATTTTCTGTGTAAAATATTTCATAGTTTAAACTTTTTAATAATTAAAATAAAATGTGCTTATCATTATTTTCTATCACCCCATTATGATGTACCCGAACAGACTAAAAACATTCGTTAACAACTTTCTCAAAATTAGCTTCATTCATAATTGCTTTTGTACTATACTAAAGAAAAACTTCATAGGAGCAACGTAAAAGATAAGCTTATTTTATTTTCTAAAGGGGTTAGTGATCGGTTTTTCCGTTGCTGCTCCCGTCGGTCCCATTGGTATTTTATGCATTAATCGCACGTTATCTAAAGGGCGAGTACACGGATTTGTATCCGGGCGGGGAGCAGCTACAGCAGATGCTGTATATGGATGTATCGCTGCGTTTGGCTTAACGTTCATTACAACCTTTTTACTAACCCAAAAGATTTGGCTTCAGCTGATTGGGGGATTATTTTTATGTTATTTAGGTGTGTAAACTTTTCGTTCTCAACCTGCAGAGCACGCTGCCGCTGCTAAAGGAGAAGGTTTGCTTTGTTCTTATACATCTGTTCTTTTGCTAACCGTTACAAATCCAATGACGATCTTATTTTTTATTGGCGTGTTTTCTGGTGTAGGAATTAGTAAATCAGCATTTGATGTTGCTTCTGCTTTGACAATGGTTGCAGGCGTATTTTTAGGATCGGCCTGCTGGTGGCTTTCGCTCAGTTTTGGCATTAGCCTTGCCCGGTCGAAGTTTACGAATAACAGCTTGATTTGGGTGAATCGTATTTCGGGAGCGGTTATACTGACTTTCGGGATATTTGCTTTATACAAGTTGCTATAAAAAGTCATTTGTCTCCTTTTCTGAGGACTAATGACTTTTTTAATAGAAAAGAATAATCTTAAAAATACCCTAAACGCTGTGTTTTCTGTATAATAGATAAATAGAAAAACAGAAAAAGTATAAAAAATGCTTGAAAACTACATAATCAATCATTAGTCTTCAAACATAATAAGGGGAAATAAAGCATGACCATTCTTCTAGTAGATGACAATCAAGTCAATCTATTTGTGATTGAAAAAATTTTAAAAGGCGCTGGCTACGATAACTGTGTGTCTCTTACGTCTGCCCATGCCCTTTTTGACTATCTTAACCTGAACGATGAGAACTCAAAAACGAATTCGGTCGATTTGATTTTACTTGATATTATGATGCCCGAAATTGATGGAATCGAAGCGTGCAGGCGAATTCAAGAGGTAGAACACTTAAAACATATTCCAATTATCTTTGTCACAGCCCTAGAAGACAGCAACAAATTAGTAGAAGCTCTAGACGCCGGCGGAACAGATTACGTCACAAAGCCGATTAATAAAGTGGAACTGCTGGCTCGTATGCGGGTAGCTTTACGCCTTAAAGCAGAAATTGATTGGCACACGGAACATGAAAAGAAAATTCAAAATGAGTTAGATTTAGCTACACACGTACAGCAAAATTTACTCAGTCCCCCTTTACGAGAGAAAGATATCCAAATGGAAGTTTCATATTATCCTTCTTTTAAATTAGCGGGTGATATGTACTATTGGCACAAAATTGACGAGCATCGGTACGGAATTATTCTTTTTGATATGATGGGGCACGGCATCTCTGCCTCGCTTGTTTGTATGTTTATATCTTCTGTGCTCAGAGAAGCTATCAAGTCCCTCGTAGACCCTGAGCAGGTTATTACAGAATTGAATCGCTATATGGAATTATTGCACAGCGAAAAAGATGAAATCCCTTACTATTTCACTGCCATTTATTTAGTCATTGATACGGAAGCTAAGACAGTAGAATATGTGAATGCCGGGCACCCAGAAGGTTATATGCTAGTGGATGAACATACGCTCGTTCCTCTTCAACGAGGAAGCTGCCCTGTAGGTTTTTTTGAAGAAATGGACGTTCAGAAATCTGTTGTCAGCTTTGAGAACGATGTGCAAATTTTACTATTTACAGACGGAGCTCTTGAATCAATGGGCCCTTGCGAAAATGAATCTGCTCTTCGTCTTCAAAAACTTACTGAACAAAAATGGACAAATCCGCAGGCATTCATGAATGAAATTTTTTCAGAAGAACAAAAGTTAAATCAGCCTGATGACATGTGCGTGCTTATAATTCAAGCACAAGCACAATAAAAAAAGGACCTCACGCAGGTCCTTTTTTTATTGCTTTTGATAGATGCGCTCGTTCCCTGCAAACTCGGTATAAGAAGCTGCTCCTTCAGCAAAGCGAAGCGTTTCTTTATCACCAAGTCCAAGAAATCCTTTTACACACAGACTTTCTGAAAATAAATTATACACTTGATTTTGCAGCTGAGCTGTAAAGTAAATAAGGACGTTTCGACAAATGATGACGTGAAATTCATTAAATGACTGATCCGTGACTAAATTATGCTGAGCAAAGATAATATTTTTTAACAGAGATGGATGAAAATATGCATAGTGATGATCCGTCTGATAATATTCCGAGAAGGCATTCTTTCCACCGGCTTGGATATAATTTTTTGTATATGACTTCATTTTACGTAAAGAAAAAGCACCTTGTTTTGCTTTTTCTAATACATCTTCGTTCATATCCGTTGCGTAAATGACCGTCTTGTCCATTAACCCTTCTTCTTCTAAAAGAATCGCCATAGAAAATACTTCTTCGCCTGTTGCACAACCAGCGTGCCAAATGCGAATTTCCGGATAATCTTTTAATACTGGAATCACTTTTGTGCGAAATGCTTTAAAAAAGCTGGGATCGCGAAACATCTCTGTTACATTTATCGAAAAATCATTTAAAAGCTGATTCATAAATTCTTCTTCGTGAATCGCTTTTTCTAACAATTGAGACACGGTTGGAATACGTTCAATTTTCATTCGATTATAGACTCGGCGACAGATAGAAGATTTAGCGTACTGTCTGAAATCGAATCCTGTTAATCGATAAATAGCCGTCAGCAGTAAATCAATCTCTAAATCTGTTTTTTTATTCATAACTAAGTCTTCACTTAAATCTAGGTGCTTCATATCCATTTATGTTTCATACCCCGCTTAATTTACTAGCCATACACGCATAACGGAGAACAGCTGATTTAAATCTAAAGGTTTGCTGATATAATCTGATGCTCCAGCTTCCAAGCATTTTTCACGATCATTTTTCATCGCTTTAGCGGTTAATGCAATAATAGGCAAATCAACAAGCTTTAGCTCTCCTCTGATTTTCTGCATAGCTTCATATCCATCCATTTGCGGCATCATAATATCCATTAAAATGAGATCAAATGGTTCACTTGTCTTCATCATTTCAAGACACTCTATTCCGTTATGAGCTGTCATAATAGTCATACCTTGTTTAGCCAACGCTGTTTTTAATGCAAAGATGTTTCGCTGGTCATCGTCTACGATGAGCACTCGCTTATCCTGAAATACATTTTCATCATCTTGCACTGGAGGTGCAACACGTTGTACAGGATGATCAATTTCAGTTACTTCTGTTTCAGGTTCAGCTTCAGGTTCAGCTTCTTCTACAGATACTGCTACTTCTTCGTATACAAAATTCACTTTTTCATAGTCAATAAGACCCTTAGAAAGACTAGGAAGATAGAGTGTAAACGTACTTCCTTTTCCTACTTCACTGCTTAGGGAAATCCAGCCGCCCAATAATTTTGCAAACTCACTGCAAATAGATAAGCCAAGCCCCGTGCCGCCGTACTTGCGGACCGTAGCTCCATCTGCCTGCTGAAACGCTTCAAAGATAAGCTGATGCTTTTCTTTTGGTATACCAATCCCTGTATCAGCTACAGATATTTCTAGCCAGCAATCCGTATCAACTGTACGCATAGCTGTTGTAAGACGATGGTCAGCTACTCGTTGAATGGATACTGTGACAGATCCCGATTCCGTAAATTTAAATGCATTTGATAAAAGATTTTTCACAATTTGTTGGAATCTCTTTTCATCTGTGTAAATGATGTCCGGTACATCTTGTGCTTTGTTAATTTTCAATTGTACTTTTTTCTGTTCAGCAACGTGGCTGAAATTACGTTCAATTTGATCTGGAAGCTCACTCATATTCATCTCAGCTAGCAAGACATCTAGTTTTCCAGACTCTACTTTTGATAAATCCAAAATGTCGTTGATTAATGCCAACAAGTCTTTTCCTGAAGAATGAATAATACGAGCGTATTCTTCTTCATCTTCAGATAGCGTTTTAGCTGCGTTTTCCTCAAGCATTTCAGACAGAATGAGAATGCTGTTAAGCGGTGTTCGAAGCTCGTGCGACATATTAGCAAGGAATTCAGATTTGTATTGGGAATTCAGTTCCAGCTGATGCGCTTTTTCTTCTAAATCTTCTTTTGCAGCCTCTAATTCAAACGACTTTTCTTCTGCATCTTTTGTTCTTTCTTCTAGCTGTTCATTAATCATACGCAGCTCTTCAGACTGCATTTGCAGTTCTTCTGATTGTGTTTGAAGTTCTTCAGACTGAGCCTGAAGCTCTTCTGTCATCGCCTGAGATTCTTTTAATAGACGAGCAATTTCCATACGTCTGATTACACCATTAATAGTGAGACCAAACGTTTCAATCACTTGACTAATAAGTTCTTGCTCTAAAACTGTAAATTCGTGCAGCGATGCAAGCTCGATAACAGCAATTACTTCATCTTCAAACAAGACGGGTACAATAAAAATACTATTGGGCTTTACGTCTCCTAATCCTGAAGTAATGAGCTGATACGTGTCAGGTACATCATTTATAACAAAGGTTCTTTTTTCTAAAGCAGCTTGTCCAATGAGCCCTTCGCCTATCAAAAAGCTCTCTCTTCCCGCTTCGCCTTTTCTATCTGCAAAAGCAGCTTGTTTTACAAATAGGTTTCCTTTATCATTTTCCTCTCGAACATAAAATACTCCGAAAGAAGCTCCTGTCATTTCTGAAACCGTAAAGAGAAATTTTTCCGCAAGCTTGTCTACCGATGCTATGCCTTGGTACATCGTTACAGCATGCGCAATGTTCGTTTGAAGCCAATTTCGCTCTTCAATATTTTCTAACAACGCGTTCGTGGCTAGCCCTAAATCTTTAATTTCATCATTAGATCTAACTTTAATTCTTCCTTTTAACTCGCCTTTTAAAGCTGTAATTCGTTTGATAGTTTGCGTAACTTCTTTGATCGTATTCACAATGGAATTGGACAAAACAATAGCGATAACAAGTGAAATAAGCGTAACAAATAACAGCAAACCGTAAAGTCCAATTTTAATTTTTTGATTCTTCTCGTCTAACTCTGTTGCTCTTGTTTCGGTCGATTTTTTCTCTACATTTCGAAAAGAGCTAAACTGGCTGCGCATATCGTCCATGTACTGACGACCCAGATCTTTCTCAAAAAATTGCTGCAGTTCTTTTGTGTTATTTTCCTTTTTTAACGCAATCGTCGGTTCACCAGCAGCTTCAATCCAGCCTTGAATGCTTTTTTTAATTTCCTCTAACTTTTCCTGCTGCCTTGGGTTATTATTTAGAAGCTGATACAGCGCATTATAATCTTTTTCCCAACTTGATGCTGCACTGTTATAAGGCTCTAAGTAACTCGCTTCTCCTGTAATAATATAGCCTCTTTGTCCCGTTTCCATATCGAGCAGGTGTTTTTCAATTCGATTTGTCAAATCATGTACTTCAATATCATGATCGATAATAAAATTTCTCTCTTTTTGCAAAGATGAAATTTGACTGTTCAATACAATAAATGCAATGAATAAACAGATAATAACAATTAAATATCCAATAATAATTTTGGATTTGATGCCAAACCTCATTTTCTTTTCCATAATGTTCCTACTTTCATTCTAGATATTCTTCTAGAAGCATTCGAAAAACATGTTTATTTTTGCCGCTGGACAATTTCATTTTCAGTATACACTCTCCACTCCATCTTCCTTTGTTTGATAGGGCTTCTCTCTTTTTCCTATCAAGTCAACATTTCTATTATACACTCTATTTTTGTACACAAGAATATTTATTGTGCAAGAGGTGAAGATTAATTTCCCAATTAGAAATCGACTTTTTAAAACACCTTATAAAAATAAGCCCATACCTTTAAAGGCATGGGCTTATCTCATAATATGTTTGTACACAATAAGGTAATGAAAAGTAATTTATGCTTTGGGGAATCACATAAATTATGACAACATAGGTATAAATAAATACTTACATGCGAAACGTAAAGCATTCATTATTTAAATTGTACTTGGATAGTAGAAAGCAATGCTACTTTTTTTAATTTAAATATATTTTTTTAATTTACATATCAGGTTAAAAAGCCTTCTTTTATTGAGCTTTTAATGGCCTTAATCCGTTAGAAAAGCTGCAGATAAAAAGTACTTACTCAAAAAAAGCCGTCTCTAAGTCAATAACTTCACTTATGAGACAGCTCTTTTATTTTTCTGCTATTCTTTATTTTATCCAGCTTTCAGTCACTTTTTTATTTTTAGAAATCCAGTTTTTCACGCCTTTTGTTTCGTCTTTTGCACTGTTAATTTCTGATTCCAAGGATGCCAATTGATTGGCACTAATAGAAAAATCTTTCAACCATTTTGCCGCTTCTGGATAATCTTCTTTAAAGGTCTTTTTACTGATTGATTGTATTTTCTCAGGTCCAGTCGGATTCATCGTATTTTTCGGATCTTTTAAGTATCTGAGATTATACTTTTCAAAAGCCCAGTGCGGACGCCATAATGTAACAACAATAGGCTCTTTATTAGCAATTGCTTTATCTAATTCCGATAACATGGCGGCTGTGCTGCTTTCTACTAAATTCCATTCTGTTAAGCCATAGCTTGGCATGGCATGATCTTTAGTAAGACCGTTGATTCCAGATCCCGGTTCAATACTAATAATCTTTCCGTTAAACTGATCTTTCTTATTTTTTAAATCAGCTATCGACTGCGCGTCTACGTAGTCTGGAACGGCCAATCCGCTATCTGCTTGGTCATACCAAATGCCGAGAACGTCTACTTGTTTTCCGAATCTTTTCATATAAGAACTATGGGTTGTAGGCATCCATGCATCCAAAAATAAATCAATGTTTCCTTGAGCAACTCCTGAGAAAAGCGGAGCTACATCGCTTTGAACTGCTTTGACTTTATAACCTTTTTCTTCTAATAATTCCTTCCATAAAAACGTAACAGCTACGGCTTCATCCCATGGTATGTATCCAATTGTAATTTCTTTTTTAGTCGTCGTACTGCTTGCGGTATTGCTATTGCCGCATGCGGAGACAAGCAGCATAACGACGATTGTTAGCATAATAAAAGAAACTTTTTTTGATTGTTTCATATACTCCCACCTTTATTCATTTTATTTGCTTGATTGAATACCTTGGCTTTTTTGAGTAGAAAGATGCGTCAAACGATCTAAAATAACAGCAATGATAACAACGGCAATCCCACCGATAAACCCTAAGCCTACATCCAACATACTGATGCTTCGCAATACCTCAGCACCCAAGCCTCCTGCACCGACCATTGAAGAAATAACAACCATAGAAAGAGATAACATAATAACTTGGTTTACACCTGACATAATCATAGGCAAAGCCAGCGGCAGCTGTACTTTAATTAATTTTTGCCATTCCGTCGCTCCAAAAGCTTCTGCCGCTTCTAAAGTGGTTTGCGGAACTTGCTGAAGTCCCAGTAACGTCAGACGAACGGCAGGCGGCATTGCGAAAATAAACGTAGCAATAAGAGCTGTAACATTCCCTAATCCAAATAAAAGTACGGACGGAATTAAATAAACAAAAGCAGGCATTGTTTGCATAATATCAAGAATGGGCTTTATCACTGCTCCCACTTTATTAAAACGGTGCGATAATATACCTAAAGGAATGCCGAATAGAAGTGAGATAATAGTAGAAGCTAAAACGAGAGATAAGGTCAGCATAGATGCTTCCCATAAATCCAAGCTAATAATAAGAAGTAAACCAAAACACGTAAATGCAGCTATCTTCCAATCTGTTAACCATAGCGCTAATAGAACAAAAACAACGACCGTTACTAGCGGAGGAGAGGCCGTCAACACCCATTCAAGACTGCTTATTAAACTGGTCATTATATGGTTAATTCCAGTAAATACACCTGAAAAACTATCAATCATGTAATCAACAAATGAATTTGCCCATTTATCTAAAGGAATACGAGGAATCATCGCGGAATTTACCATCATATTTATCGGACCTCCATTTGATATGACTTAACTTCTTGTTGCTCGGTCACTGCAGTACGTTCAGTGAGATTTGCAATAAGAGTGCTTGGGGAAATCATGCCTTTTAGGCGGTGATGATTATCAACAATGACTACAGGCGACTGACTATCTGCAAATAGAGGAATCATTTCTTGTAAAGACATATCAGGATTAACGCAATGCGGCTGTGTCATTGCTTTTCCTTTTAAATCATGCTTATGAGCTTCAATAAGCTCCATCACTGTATAAATGCTCATCATGCCTAATAAGCGGTCAGAACTATCAAGAACAAAAATAGTAGATAAATGATTGGTTCTCATTCTTCTTAATACGACTTGCGGTGATTCATACTCGTAGGCAGCGGTTTCTACCGGAACCACCGCGTCTTTGGCAAGGCGGATTTTGCCGTAATTAACGTCTTGAACAAGCAGTTTTACATAATCAGTTGCCGGTTGACTTAAAATATCTTCGGCGGTTCCAAGCTGGACAATTTCTCCGTCTTTCATCACGGCAGCCCGGTGGCCTAAAGTTAATGCTTCATCCAAATCATGAGTCACAAAAATCACTGTTTTTTGTACTTCTCCTTGAATATCAAGAAATAGCTTTTGCATATCTCTTCGAATAAGAGGATCTAAAGCTGAAAAAGGCTCATCCATCAGCAGAATCTCCTGTTCAGAAGCAAGAGCTCTCGCTAACCCAACCCGCTGCTGCATACCTCCTGATAATTCATAAATTCTTTTATAAGCTTGTCCATTTAAGCCCACCATTTCAAGCGCTTCTTTCCCTCGCTTTTCCCTTTCGTTTGCTGATATGCCTTGAATCTCTAGACCGAACGTAATGTTGTCAATCACAGTGCGGTTTGGAAGGAGGCCCACATTTTGAAAGACCATCCCAACTTTATTTCTCCGGACTTGCTGAAGCTGTCTTTTTGGCATATGAGAAATATCTGTATTTTCTAAATATACCGTCCCTTCTGTTGGTTCTACAAGCCCGTTCAAACATCGAAGTAAAGTAGATTTACCGCTTCCTGATAATCCGATTAACACAAAGGTTTCTCCCTTTTTCACTTCGAAATGAGCATTATAGATAGCAACGGTTGTCTTAGTAGCTTGTTCGACTTCATATTTACTTTGTCCAGACTCTCGTAGCTTAAGAGCCTGTTCTTTTTGACGACCAAATACTTTTGAAACATTGGTAACACGGATAATGGGTTCTGTTAGTTTAGAGCTTGTACTCAATTTATTTCCCCCTTATTTTAAAGTAGATTGTTAGAAATGGTCTGACACCTTGAGATAACGTGTCAGACCGCTTCTATTTACTATTCGATCTTCATACCGATTGCTTCTAATACATAGTTGTAAAAATGATAAACATGCTGTTCGATAGGTACTAAAATACCTCCTTCTTTATAAGATTTTGAGCTCATATTTTCTTGACACCACTCACACGCTTCAAAGTCTTGTAAATTAACGCGGTGGAATAATTCCACGGCATCTTTTGGATCAAAATTCGGCTTAGCCATTTCTTCTGGGTCGAATAACCATTCGCAAATCACTTTGGACCTTTCTGCACTAATTGGAATAATACGATGAATAATAACGTGATCCGGTGTTAAATTGATAAACACAAGCGGCAGAACGGTAATGCCAAAATACGTGCGGTCATCTTCAGGAAGCAGCCCTTTTAACATAGGACGGCTTCCTTTCCCGCTGATTGAAAAAGCTTCTAATTCATCGCCAAACTTAGCTCCGCCTCCCACTGAACTTTGAGTGCCGACTCCCGAACGAAATTCAGGCAGCGTTGCCGTAAGTTCAGGGTGAATAGAAGAACAGTGATAACACTCTTGAAAGTTTTCTACAATAAGCTTCCAGTTTGCCTCGACTTCATATTCTTCACGGTGAGCGGATTTTAAGTTTTGAATTTCATATCTAGCAAACGTATAAAGCTCTCCAAAACGATCAAAAATTTGTGTGTCTAGCTGATATTCAACAGATATAGGATTGTCTGATAAATTAACCCAAACCATGCCGTGCCACACTTCAATGTGGACGGATGTTAGCCCGTAATTTTCGTTATGCACGAGTTCTTCTCGACAGTGGCTTGTATTAGGAACACCTACTAAATCACCATCTAAGCTATAGCTCCACGAATGATATGGACAGCGAATGACGCCTGCTTTACCGGATGCTTGGCTGCACAGCTTAGCTCCTCGATGCCGACATACGTTCAAGAACCCACGCAGTACGTGATCTTTCCCTCTAGTAATTAGAATATTTTCACCTTCAACTCTCGTCGTAATATATTGTCCTGGTTCTGCTATTTCATATTCAAATGCAACTAAACTCCATGATTTAGAAAATATATGATCTTTTTCTAACTTAAAAATGTCCGAGGATGTATACAGCTCTCCTTTCAATGTGGGCTCAAGTTTCCCTTTATCATTCACTAAACCATGTTCCATAACCATCTACTATTCCTCCTTCGCTTCTTTAGAAACATTTAAATAGAATCAGGTGGCGACGATTTATACTATTTTATTAGTCGCAAATCGCTGCGGAGTAAACAAATCAATCGGGTGATTGGTTTTCCCCTCTATCACTAAATCTGCTAAAATCTCTCCTACTACGCTTGCAAACTTAAACCCATGTCCAGAAAACCCTGCTGCAACCGCTACTTGAGGATGTTCAGGATGTAGTGAAATGACAAAATGTTCATCTGGTGTATTGGTATACATGCACGTTTTCCCTTGTAAAAATCGACCGTTAAGCTGTGGAAGACCTTGAGCTAGATAGTGTCGCATCATATTAACTTCGTCTTCATATATATTTCGATCAATCGTTTCCGGCGTACACGTTGTTCCTTTTCGGAAAAACGCCACTTTTGCTCCTTCAGCCCCTAATCCAAAAGAAGGGAAACCATACAATTGTACATAATCATCTGCTTCCCAAATATAAATCGGCTGTTTTCCAACTGAAAAAACATCTATTCCTTGTGTTGGTTCAAAAAACATTTGTACATGACGCTCTACCTGTAAGCTGACACCCAACTCTTGTAATAAATTAGGTGCCCAAGCGCCTGCAGAAATAATAATTTTTCCTGCTTCATATACTCCATTAGCTGTTACAACGCGCACACCTTCACCAGAAGGATGGGCTTCCCACAACGCCACCTCTTCAAAAAAATGAAGCTCAGCTCCGTATTTTTCTGCTTGAAGAAGGTGAGTATATACGCTCGCTTCTGGCCTAACGAACCCAGCCTTTTCTTCATATAAAGCAATCGTAGTAGGTGAAGGTGTAAACACCGGAAACCGTTTGTAAATATCCTTCGCTTCTAGAATCTCATACGCAAGATTCCACTGTTTAGAACTTTCGATACTTCCAGAGACCGTCAAGCTATCAGGAGGTCCCATCATAAGTCCACCGGTAACCGTAAGAATTTCTTGACCGCTTTCTCTTTCAATTTCATCCCACAATTCGTAGGCACGAAGCAATAATGGAACGTAAGCAGGGTCTTCAAAATACGACTGCCGAATGATCCTAGAACCACCGTGACTCGATCCTAGGTCATGGGCGGGACCGAACTGTTCTAACCCCAATACCCGCTGGCCTTTTTTGGCGAGTTGATAAGCAGCTGTACTCCCCATAGCTCCTAACCCGATAACAATGACATCATAATGTGTTGACATATGCATTCCTCCTACATTTCGATTTATCGATTAAACCATCGCTGGGGAGTGTGTCATCATTTTTGCTTTGTATCGCTGACCAAAGTATTCAACTTCTAAGACCATTTCTTCATTTACAGCTTGAGATAATAAGGTGTGTACAATTCCTTTTCCTAAACTGTATGAATAGCCAGCACTTGTCACAAATCCGAGGGCCGTTTCTCCATAAAAGACCGGCTCATATCCCATTACTATTGCTGAAGGATCATCTAATATAAGCGTTGCCAATACTGTTTCAGAATCTTTTCTCTGACGATCAAGCAATGCCTCCTTTCCAATAAAAACTGGTTTTGTTAAATCAACCATTTCATGAAGATTGACTTCATATGGATGATGTTCGCTCCAAAAGTCTTTCCCGCTTTTTAACGAAAGAGATTCAATTCGAAGGTTTTCAAGAGCTCGGTCTCCCCCAGCAATCAGCTGATAAGGCTGTCCTTTTTCAATTAATAAATCCCATAAATTCAGGCCTTGATCAAAAGTAGTAATCAATTCCCAGCTCTCCATTTCCCCGTAGGAATCACGCAGAGCAAGAACTGAAACATTTTCGATAAACAGCGTTTTCGCTTGCCCTTGAATCCAAGCGCCACTAAGGTCTGAACGCTGAACCACGGACTCCATTACTTCTGTAGCTTTAGGGCCGATTAATGCTACACTGCATGTCCCTGACGTTACATCTTGAAAAACAACTTGACCGTTTTGAGGCACGTGTTTTTGAATCCAGCTTGCTTCTACAGCCCCTGTACAAACAATCAAAAAAGTTGATATACCTTTGCGAATAACCATTATTTGATCTTTTATGCCGCCTAGCTCATGCAACATACATGTACGTATGCTTTGACTTACTGTAATGTCTATATTTCCTGTCGTTAGTTTCTGTAAAAACTGGAGAGCTCCTTCTCCTTTAATTTCTAACCTTTTCTTTGCTGCTGTTGTATCGTAAAGCGCTGCATGCTGACGAGTATGCAAATGTTCAGCTTCAATAATTGGTGACCAATATTCAGCGGACCACCCATCTCTTATTACCATCATCTTTTCATAAGTTGATATAAGCGAAGAGTTAGCTTCATACCACTGCGGCTGCTCCCACCCTGCTTTTTCGTTAAAATACGCTTTTAGTTCTTGTTGACGCATATAAAATGGACTTACGCGCATGTTTCGCGATACTTTTCGCTGCATAAATGGATGATGAATGCTATAAACCTCTTCATACTCTTCAATAGACCGCTGTTTGTAATAAGCAGGGCTGCATGCATACGTATCAAAACGATTAATATCGCATAGCTCTAAATCCACAGTCGGTGCACCATTCATCATCCATTCAGCCATTTGCTTAGCGACACCTGCAGAGTGAGTTACCCATATGGCTTCGGCTACCCAAAATCCCTGTACTGTTTGTGATTCGCCAAGCAACGGCATCCCATCGGGCGTGAAGGAAAAGATACCGTTCATTCCTTTTTTTATTCCCGCTTGTTTTAATGCCGGAATTAATGCCATTGCATCTTCCCATGGCTTTTCAAAATCCTTCGGCGTAAAAGGTTTGACAGACGGCATTTCTTTTGTTTCTCCGTATTTGGTAATGTCACTGAGTTCGACTGGAAACGGCTCATGCTGATATGATCCAATCCCAAGCCCTTTCTCTACCTGACGAAAATAAATTGAATTATCCTGGTCTCGAATAAGAGGAGTTGCGGCTTCTTCCGTTTCTCCATCCAATTCAAGTAAATCATTTGTAAACACATATTGATGAGCCATTGGCTGAAGAGGAATCGTTACACCTACCATTTCTCCGATGCGAGGCCCCCAGAATCCGGCACAGCACACGATTATATCTGCTTCAAACTTTCCAGCGCTCGTGTACACTGCTTTTACTTGACCATTTGTTACTTCAATATTTGTCACTTCTGTATGACCGTAAAACTCTACGCCGCACTCTTTAGAAAAACGAGTCATTCTATCAACAGCATGCAAAGGTTTGGCAATACCGTCTGACGGAACATAGAGACCTCCGCAAATACGGTCAGGACAAATCAGCGGATTTTTTTTCGCGCATTCCTGCGGTGAAAGAAGAGAAGCTTCAATTCCCCATGAGCTGGCAACACCAGCCTTTCTCTTTAGATCTTCTAATCGCTCGGATGTACGGGCTACTTCTAAACTGCCAACAGGGTAAAAAGAGCGCTGTTCATCTGTACTCAACTCTTTAAAGGTTTCGACTGTTTGAGAAGCCAGTGTTGTCAGGATTTTTGAAAAGCTAAGCTGAAATACAAGCCCTGGAGCGTGAGAAGTAGATCCTCCCGTTTCAAACAAAGGGCCTTGCTCAATCACTGTTATGTTTCGTTGCCCCATTTTACTTAAATAATAGGCAATGCTGCACCCGATAATTCCAGCTCCTATCACTACTATTCTCTTATGCTCCATCACTTCATGTCTCCCTCCTTTTTTTAATTCAAAGATGTTAAATATTGTCGATAGTTAATTATATTTTTAATTTTCATAATTTTCAAAGTATTTTGTTAAAAAGTGTGACATAGATTTTTTTGCACTATCTTTCGCCAATGTTCGGATAACGGTTTCTTAACTTTAAAATTCCAGAAAAATCTTCATTCTTTCTTTAAAATAAAGAATGTTTAAAAAGCTGGGTATCTATCAAAATGGCTCTTATCAATGAATGGTTATAATAAAAATTGCGGAAAGAAGATAGCTAAAATAAATTAGCTATCTTCTTTTTAAATCATTTACCGATCAATTGATTTTGAACGTTTGAATACTTTTGCTTATTTTTTAGACCAAAGTTGCTTGCTTTACTAATTTTTTCATTTCCTCTGCAACGTTTCTTTTGTCTTTTTCACTTGTAATACCCCCGCCTACAATCACAAGATCAGGCTGTGACTGCACAACTTCTGGAAGTGTATTCAGTTTAATGCCTCCTGCCACTGCTGTTTTTGCATTTTTCACAACTCGTTTAATCGTTTGAAGCTGCTCAAACGGTGTTTCTCCTTCGGCTTGAAGATCATATCCTGTGTGTACACAAATATAGTCAACACCGAGTGCATCTACTTCTTTTGCACGTTGTTCAAGGTTTTTTACATTAATCATATCAACAAGAATTTGCGTTCCTTGTTTTTTGGCCTCTTCTACAGCGCCTTTTATAGTCGAATCGTCAGTAGCGCCAAGGATGGTAATAATACTAGCACCCGCTTCAGAAGCTTTCATTACTTCATAAGCACCTGCATCCATGATTTTCAAATCAGCTAATACCTTTAAAGACGGAAATGCTTCCTTGATTTCTTTGACTGCTTTTAGCCCTTCGTTAATCACAACTGGAGTACCAATTTCTACAATATCGATATACTCTTGAACCTCCTGCACTACTTCTTTTGCCTCTGAAATATTTACAAGATCCAATGCTAATTGAAGTTCCATACCTACTTCACTCCTTCATTAAATGGGGTTGTCTAGCATGAATTCATTGTAAAGCCGTCACTTTCAAAAAAAAAGTAGGCACTTTTAAAACATATAGTCACTAAAAATATACTATAGCCGTTTCAGCACAGCTTATCACCTGTGTTTATTTCAGAAAATTCTGAATAACAGAGGCGGTTTTATAGTCTTCACAACGAAAGATTTTATCCCATATGTGTGGAATTATTCATTTCAGGGTCTATGACGATTTCCATATAATTTTTTCCCCACTCGTCCATGGC
This sequence comes from Priestia aryabhattai, assembly GCF_023715685.1. Classification (NCBI taxonomy): domain Bacteria; kingdom Bacillati; phylum Bacillota; class Bacilli; order Caryophanales; family Bacillaceae; genus Priestia; species Priestia aryabhattai. The sequence continues at coordinate 772,979 of NZ_JAMBOQ010000003.1, read as the reverse complement.
CTCAAGAATTGGCATCAAACTTCTCCCGTGTTCAGTCAAGGAATATTCAACTTTTGGAGGTACAACCGGATAGACTTTTCGGTGAACGATTTGATCTTCTTCTAATTCTCGCAGCTGACTTACTAACATTCGCTGAGTAATTCCCGGTATCATAGACTTTAACTCACCAAATCGTTTCGTCCCTTCTTTTCCTAGATGCCACATAATCAACATTTTCCACTTGCCTCCAATAATCGTCAATGTTAATTCCTTTTCACAGTTAAACGTTTTGCTAAAAAGTCTGCTCAATCCTTTTTCCTCCCTTTTTATGCATAATAGTATAGTTTTAGACACTATATGAAAATAAAGTGCCTACTTATAAAGGAAAATTGTACCTGCTATACTGTAATCTGTAAAGATGGTAAAAGACTATATTCGCTGCAATAGATCGTTAAAATAAAGGAGGAGATCAATTGGGCAGTGTAGCTCGTTCACGTGATAATTGTCTCAAGTCTCATTCACCACAAGCGTTAGAAGTGGATTCCATGACCTTTATCTTATTTGGAGCAACAGGAGATTTGGCTAAAAGAAAAATTTTTCCTGCGTTATATAATTTATTTTTAGATAAAAAGCTGCCTCCTTCCTTTTCTATTGTTGGTACTGGTAGAAGCAACTGGTCTGATGATGCCTTTCAAACATACGTAGAAGAATCAGTAAAGACCTTTTCAAGGCGCTTTAGACAAGGCAAGTCTAGGGTAAAAGAATTTCTTAAGACAGTTCGCTATCATAAAATGGATGTTACCAATAGTGACGGGTATGAACAGTTGCTTCATGCCATTCAAGAAGGCGAAGCAGAATTAAATATTCCTGAAAATCGTCTTTTCTATTTATCAGTGGCTCCTGAATTTGTAGATGTTATTGCTTCAAATATCAATAGAGGCGAATTAGGGTCTACAAAAGGCTGGAAACGTCTTATTATCGAAAAGCCTTTCGGACACGATTTACAATCTGCCCAAGTGTTAAATCAAAAGCTTACTGAAACGTTCAAAGAGGAAGAGATTTATCGTATCGACCACTATCTTGGAAAACCGATGATTCAAAACCTGGAAGCTTTAGCATCTGCAAACCCTATTTTACAAGCATTATGGAATCATCACTACGTTGCAAATGTTCAGATTACAGCTAGCGAAACAGTTGGTGTAGAAGAAAGATCGCATTACTATGATCAGTCCGGTGCGATTAGGGATATGTTCCAAAACCATATGCTTCAAATGCTTATGATGACTGCCATGCAGCCGCCAAAGACGCTTAATATTGCAAAAATCCGCCAAGAAAAGATAAAAATTATGGAAAGCCTTCGTCCTCTACAAAAAGAGTCTATCCATTCAAACGTCATAAGAGGTCAATACGAAGCGGGGAAAATCCAAGATTGTTCAGTTATAGGGTATAAAGAAGAGCTCGGCATCAATGTTTTTTCAGTTAATGACACATTTATAGCAGTCCGGGTATGGATTGATCATGAGCTTTGGAAAGGAGTGCCCTTCTATCTTCGCACAGGAAAAAGAATGAGTGAAAAATGCACGCGTATCGTCATTGAATTTAAAAATCCTTTAAAAGATCTTTATACAAACGAAGAAGCCATCCCTAACCTTTTAGTTGTCGAAATCAGCCCAAATGAAGGTATCTCACTGCAATTAAACAGCAAAAATCCTTTGAATGATAATAAAATCGAACCTATTTTTATCAATTTCTCAACAAATCAAAGAGAAGTACCCGAAGCTTATGAACTGTTGTTATTCGATGCTTTACAGGGAGACTCCACATTTTTTGCTCATTGGGAAGAAGTTGAATTATCTTGGAAATGGGTTCAACCTATTTTAGAAGCTTTTAACGATGAACACTTTCCTCTTCATTTTTATCCTGCAGGTACGATGGGACCAGCAGCTTCAAATCAACTGTTAAAAGAAGACGGATTTAAGTGGTGGTAGTTTTACAATTATCCTAGATTACTTCTAATCTCGTTAAAAAAACAGATTCTTTTTTAGAATCTGTTTTTTTAAGTGTTTCAAATCCCTTCAATTCGCTTAATCTATCTCACTTTAAAAAGTTAAGCTTTCGTATCTTCTTTATTTAATATCAGCCATTTGATTTTTCGATCTCGCTCTTTTCTTTCTTGTTCGTCGACCAAATCATATTTCTTCAACAAATGAAACATCTCGTTTAATGTTGTTTGCGAAGGATTTCGTACGATAAACTCATGAAATAACAAGCGAACATCTTCTGGCAGCCATTTTGACTGCGAATTAAACTTCTGCTGTACATCTTCTATTGAGTGGTCTAAATTACATTTGCTCATACCTTTTCCTCCCCTTTTATGTAACGGTTCTGCATTATACTTTTCCTTCGTTTATTCTTCTTTTCTTGTAAACGTATTTGGCATAACAACTGCCACAACTTCTCCAGTCGCAACAACGGTGTCATTAGCGTATACTTCTGTTTTAACTCTCCATTTCTTCGGATGAATTTCTTCAACTGTTCCTATTGCTTTTAGTACTTCACCCTGCGGCGTTGGTTTTTTAAAATCTACGTGGAGAGAACCGGTAACAAACCGCGGCGGCTCTGCTGAATCTCCTATTTCGTAGCCATTTTTACGGTATAGAGCAAGAGATGCAGAGCCTGTTCCATGACAATCAATTAGTGATGCAAGAAGTCCGCCATACACAAATCCTGGTATAGCTTTATGTTCAGGCTTAGGTGTATAAAGGGTAATTGTTTTTTCCCCTAGCCATCCTGTCCGAAAATGATAGCCGTCTTGATTTAATCGGCCGCAGCCGTAACACCATGCAAAATCATCCGGATATTCGTCTTGAATCGCTTTTACTACTTGTTCCATGGTTCTCCACTCCTTTTTTGGAAATATTTTAACACAATTTCTCCTACAATTGTTAGAACTAAACGGACTATTTTCAAGCTTGAGTAACTAAAAATCATAGAATAATAGCCTCACTTAGAAAATAAGTGAGGCCTTATAGTTAAAATTCTTCATAAGTAGCAGGGTCTTGATTATTAAGTCTTCCATCCTCGCAGTTCAATTCTGAAATCATATTCATCTCAGTTTTATCTAAAGAAAACGAAAAAATGGATATGTTTTCAAGCTGCCGCTTGCGAGATGACGATTTTGGAATTGAAATCGCCCCTAGCTGATAATGCCATCGCAAAATTACTTGTGAAACTGTCTTATTATGACGGTTGGCAATTTGTTTAATTGTTTCATTTTCTAAAACAGCACTTGCTCGCCCTAGTGGACTCCAAGATTCAATCTGAATGTTTTTCTCTTGATACCAATTTCGATATTGATGTTGATTAAAAAAAGGATGCAGTTCTATTTGATTGATACTTGGTAAAATGCCGGTCTCTTTTTCCAAGCGCTCGATATGCTCGGGAAGAAAATTACAAACACCAATTGAACGAATCAAGCCCCAGCGCTTCGCATCAATCAATGCTTGCCAAGCTTCTACATAATGATCTTGTTTAGGATTAGGCCAATGAATAAGATACAAATCGTAATAGTCTAAATTCGCGCGATATAAAGATTCTTGGATTGTAGGAATTGCTTTGTCATACGTATGGTATCGCCCTGGGAGTTTAGACGTAACGAATAGTTCTTATCTAGAAACCGATGTTCTTCGGAGAGCTTGCCCCACAGTGCCTTCATTTTCGTAATTATAGGCAGTATCAATTAGACGATACCCCACATCAATCGCACTCGTTATAGCGTTGACTCCTTCATTTCCGTTAAGCTTGTATGTACCAAAACCTATAGCAGGCAAGGTTACCCCATCATTAAGCGTTATTTCAGGAATTACTTTACTCATTATTATCCACTCCTTTCAATCATGTCCTAAGGGTAGCATATATTATCCAATACTTGAATAAATTTGCACCGATCATTTTTAAAAAGGAGTGATGCTTTCAAACAATCAAAAAAGTTATTACGGAGAAACCTCCGTTTTAAACTCGTTAACTTCGCACTTTTCTGTTTCATTCTTGTTTTTAGTTAACGTAAAGAAAGCTACAAAACCCAAAAGCGCCGTACTAAATAAAATAGCAGCCATCGGAATCGCTGTTGTTTCGTTAATACCTACTAAAGGAGAAACAATTGACCCTAAAGTTAGTGGAAGCATACCTAACACGGCACTCGCACTTCCTGCTCTATGTCCTTGATTTTTCATTGCCAATGTCACAGAGCTTGTGATCGTCATTCCTATAGAGATCATGTAAATAAAAATGGGGATAACAAGCGTAGCAAGTGGCCCTTTAAGCATTGTCATAATAAGAAGTACGCTAGTAGCACTTACAGCCGTAATCACAGCAATGCGAAGCAAGCTTCTTTCATGAAGAATTCCGCTAAAGCGTCCAATAATAAAGCTCCCTGTCACAATGGCTAAACCGTTAATGCCAAACAAAATGCTAAAAACTTGTGGAGAAACATGATATATCCCCTGATAGACAAATGGAGTACCTGATACATAAGCAAAACTTCCTCCGTGGACAAGTCCGACAATTAAGGCATACCCAATAAAAGAACGATCTTGTAATAAGCTACCCATTGTACGAACAGAATGGCCAATTGAACTTGGCGTTCTATTTTCAATTGGCAAGGTTTCCTTTAAACGCATTGAGATTGTTAAAACAATTAAAAGGCCTATTAAGCTTAAAAACAAGAAAATAGTATGCCAGCTTGCAAAAGGAAGAAGTAAAATAGCACCTCCGGCCATCGGTGCTATCATTGGCGCAAAGGCATTTATAACCATTAACAGAGCAAAAAACTTCGTAAGCTCTCTTCCACTAAAAACGTCTCTGACAATCGCGCGAGAAAGAACAACTCCTGCAGAAGCCGTAAAACCTTGCAAAAAGCGTGCGATGACTAAAGCCGTGATAGTAGGCGCCAGAGCACAGAGCAATGAAGATAACATAAATAAAGAGATGGAGATGAGTAAAGGTCGCTTTCGTCCCTTCGCATCACTGATTGGACCAATCACTATTTGACCAATGGCAAGTCCTAGTAAACACGATGTTAAGCTAAGCTGCACAAGGGAAGCTCGCGCATCTAAATGATCAGCGATAGCAGGAAAACTTGGCAAATACATATCGATATTAAGCGGACCTAATATCGCAAGCGTGCTGAGTAGAAACGCCAACCCTAGACGTTTTTTTCCAGTTGGATTATGAATCATAATAGCAGAGCACCTTCCTTACCTAAATATTGTATTTTCACAACCTTTAGTCTATTGAAAGGCATCTCTTCTGTCTAGGACATTTGTCTAGAGATGCAGATAAAGTTCCCCTCGCAAAGAAAGATATATGAGTGATTACATACGGTTGATGTTCAAAAAAACAACGCTTGAAATATCCTTAAGATACTTCAAGCATTGTTTGAACGTTTTTTATATACTATTTAATGCCTGCTGTAAATCTTTCATAATATCTTCCCAGGCCTCCAGTCCAACTGATAAACGAAGGAGTTCGTTTGAGATCCCCATTTCTTTCCGAGCTTCTTCTGGCACAACTGCATGCGTCATAGAGGCAGGATGCTGAATAAGTGTTTCAGCATCTCCAAGACTCACTGCAATGGAAATGAGCTTAAGCTGATTCACAACTTTTACGGTTTCTTCATAACCGCCTTCCACTTCAAAGGAGAGAAGCCCCCCTCCTTTTTTCATTTGCTTTTGCATGAGAGAATAAGCAGAGCTCTTTTTATCGCCTGGATAATAAACGGCTTTTACCTTGGGATGGAGACTTAATTGTTTTGCGATATGTTCAGCATTCTCACAGTGACGATCCATTCGAACGGCCAGCGTTTTTAAACCTCGGAGTAACAGCCAAGCATCAAACGGTGAAAGAATGCCTCCGATATCTTTTTGCGTCGTTTTGCGCAGTACGGAAATAACCTCTTCGTTCCCTATTACAATTCCTGCGACAACATCTCCGTGTCCACCAATAAATTTAGTTGCACTATGAATAACTACGTCGCATCCAAGCTTCAGCGGTTGTTGCAAATAAGGAGTTGAAAATGTATTGTCTACTACAACGGGAATTCCTTTTTGTTTAGCGATAGAAGTAACTAGCTCCAAATCCACTAGAGTCATAGTTGGATTAATCGGTGTTTCAATATAAATACATGCTGTATCTTCTCTAATAGCAGCAAGAATTTCTTCCTCAGTTTCCAAGTTGGAAAATGAATGATGGATTTGATATTTTCCCTCAAGCATTTCTAAGAGACCAAACGTGCATCCATACACTCCTTTAGAACATAAAATATGATCGCCTGCTTTTGTAAGCCCAATTAACACAGCCGATACTGCAGCCATTCCCGATCCAAAGGCCAAAGCGGCTTCTCCTTCTTCAAGCTGGGCCATACGCTCTTCTAAAATGGTGACTGTTGGGTTAGATAATCGGGAATACACATAACCATTTTCTGCTCCGCTAAACCGGTTTGTACCTTGTTCTAGAGACGAAAACGTAAATGTAGACGTTTGATAAATAGGCGGAGCTAAACTATCAAAATGATGTTTAGACTCATACCCTGCGTGAATGGCTTTTGTTTCAAACTGATATTTCTCTTTTTCGTTCATACGGCTTCCCCCTTATGCAAACAAGCACTGTGTCATTCCGAAATGTAAGCGTTTTCTAATATTATATTTCTCTTTTCTTTTTTCGTTCCCTGCCTCCTATTTAGATAATTCGACCGTAGAGAAGAAGCGACATGCACGCTGCATCTCGCTTTACGTCATCATTTGTTTAATTAATGCTGAATTACGCTTTTTGAATACTTCATTATGAGAAGAAACCATAGCTGCCTTAGCAGCAGTGGGCTGAATGAATTGTTTTGCTTTGTTTACGGCATTAGCAGCGTCTTGAAAAGCACCTGTAATTAAATGGACTTTCCCTTCATGCATGAGAATATCTCCCGCTGCATATACGCCTTCTACAGATGTCTCGCTTGCTGCACTGCCTGCAACATAGCAGTCATCACTCGTTTTGATATGTAATTCACTGTTTTTTAACAGTTCTGTGTCTCTTTCATAACCGTGATTAATAATAACTTCGTCAATCGGCAAGTAAGAAATCTCACCGGTTTGGTGATTAGTCAGTTCAACTTTTTCGATAAATTCATGCGTAGCATCAGCCACTAATTTTGTAATAGATGTGTTAAGCAGACACTGAGCTGAACTGTTTATTAATTGTCTCACTTGTGCTTCATGGCCGTTTAGTTCACTGTTTCGGTACGTAATATATACTTTTTTAGCAACGGGCTCTAGCTCATTTGCCCAATCAATGGCTGAATTGCCTCCCCCGGAAACAATCACCGTTTTATTTTTAAAATGCTGCAAAGATTTAACCGTGTAGTTTAAGTTTGATATTTCAAATCGTTCTGCTCCTTCAATTTTGAGCTTTTGCGGATTTAAAATACCTCCTCCAACAGCCAGAATAATGGTTTTAGAGTAATGATGTTGGCCTGAAGAACTCGTCAGCTTAAAAATACCATCTTCCAAGCGGGAAATGGATTCAACCTTCTCATTTAAAACAACAGTTGGATCAAACGTCAGCCCTTGTTCAACAAGCTGTTCAATAAGCTTCGCACCAGTAATAGGAGTTTGTCCGCCTACATCCCAAATCATTTTTTCAGGATAAACGTGAAGTTTCCCGCCTAGCTTTGGCTGATATTCAATCAGCTTTGTTTTCATTTCTCTTAGTCCACTATAAAAGGCAGAATAAAGGCCAGCCGGTCCCCCGCCTATAATTGTCACATCAAAAAGTTCATTGTGTGTCATGCACGTTCACTCCTCGCAATCAATTGTTATTGATTATCATTCTCATTTAAATATACATCTTCTTCAACGTTTTGACAATAAAAATAACTATTGACATCCGAAAACGTTCGAATTATAGTATGTAAAGAAAACGATATTGATAATCATTATCAAATATTTGTTGTATTAAACATACACGGAGGTTCAGATATGGTTCGCCTATATACAGAAGAATTACATATTAGTTATGGTGAACGTCTAATAGTAAAAGATTTAAGCGTTAACATTCCAGACAAGAAGATTACAACGATCATTGGTTCAAACGGATGTGGAAAATCAACGCTTTTAAAAGCCATCACCCGAATTATTTCTCATCAATCCGGTTCCGTTATTTTAGATGGCGAAAACATTTCAACAGAACATACAAAAGCACTCGCTAAAAAAATGGCCATTCTCCCTCAAACCCCTGAAAGTGCTAGGGGCCTAACTGTGGGAGAACTTGTATCTTATGGGCGCTTCCCCCATCAAAAGGGTTTTGGACGTCTATCAAAAGAAGACTATCAAACCATTGACTGGGCGCTTGAGGTAACTGGAACAAAAGACTACAAATTCCGTCTCGTTGACTCTCTTTCAGGGGGTCAGCGTCAGCGAGTGTGGATTGCGATGGCTTTAGCTCAAGAAACCGATATTATATTCCTCGATGAGCCAACTACCTACTTGGATATGGCTCATCAGCTAGAAGTGCTTGAGCTTCTTCAAAAGCTAAACAAAGAGCAAGAACGTACAGTTGTAATGGTGCTTCATGATTTAAATCAAGCCGCTCGCTTTGCGGATTATATTATTGCTTTGAAAGATGGTGAAATTGTCAAAGCCGGAAAGTGTGAAGAAGTCATTACACATGATGTTCTAAAAAAAGTGTTTCATATCGATGCTGAAATCGGACGAGATCCGAGAACAAATAAACCGATGTGCATTACGTACAATTTATTAAGAGGAGATAACTAAATGAAAAAACTACTACTTCCATTCATGCTCATATTCGTACTACTTATTAGTGCCTGCAGCAACGGTTCAACTGAAAACAAAAACGAGTCTAGTAAAGGAAACAGCGAATCCAAGACGGTTACATATCAATCTGAAGACGGCCCTGTAAAAGTTCCTGCTAATCCGAAACGTGTTGTTGTGTTAGGTTCCTATGCAGGTAACGTAATGTCTTTAGGCGTCAATATTGTCGGAGTGGACTCATGGTCTAAAATGAATCCTCGCTTTGAAAAGAAATTAAAAGGCGTTGAAGAAGTATCAGATGAGAATTTAGAAAAGATCATTGAATTAAAGCCTGACTTAATTATTGGCTTATCTAATACAAAAAACATTGATAAATTGAAAAAAATTGCCCCTACTGTCACGTATACATACGGTAAAGTAGATTACCTTACTCAGCATGTAGAAATTGGAAAGCTATTAAATAAAGAAAAAGAAGCACAATCATGGGTAGACGATTTTAAAAAGCGTGCGGCAAAAGCTGGTTCTGACATCAAAGCTAAAATTGGCGAAGATACCACGGTTTCAGTTATTGAGAACTTTGACAAGCAGCTTTATGTGTTTGGCGATAACTGGGGACGCGGAACTGAAATTCTTTATCAAGAAATGAAATTAAAAATGCCGGAGAAAGTAAAGAAAATGGCTTTGAAAGATGGTTACTATGCGATTTCACCAGAAGTTCTTCCTGAATATGCCGGAGATTATTTAATCTTTAGCAAAAACCAAGATGGAGATACATCATTTGAGAAAACAGATACGTACAAAAATATTTCTGCTGGAAAGAACAATCACGTATTTGAAGCAAATGCCAAAGAATTTTATTTTAATGATCCAATCACATTAGATTATCAACTAGATTTCTTTACTCAAAAATTTCTTGGTAAGTAATTCATTCAAGAGGAATTCTTTTTAGAATTCCTCTTGTTTTGTTTCAATAAATTTATTCTTACATGAAAGGATGGGTGTTTTATGAAAAAAGACAATCAGCGTTTCATTCCTTTTTTATATAAATTAATAGGTGTCCTGCTCGTATTTATCACAATGTTTGTTCTTTCGATGTTTTTTGGCGCTGCTGACATATCTATAAAAGATGTGTGGCTAGCACTTTCATCAAGCAGTGTAAACGAACAGATTTCGATCATCCGAGATATTCGTTTACCTCGTGAAGTCGCCGCTGTTTTTGTTGGCGCAGCTCTATCGGTATCAGGAGCGATTATGCAAGGGATGACGAGAAATCCTCTTGCAGATCCAGGACTTTTAGGCTTAACTTCTGGTGCAAATGCGGCTTTAGCTGTAACAATTGCCTTTATCCCTTCCACAAATTATTTAGGTATTACCGTTGCTTGTTTTATCGGAGCTGCGGTTGGAGCAATCCTGGTGTTTGGGATTGCTGCCATCAAAAGAGGTGGTTTTTCTCCACTTCGAATTGTACTAGCCGGGGCTGCCGTTTCAGCATTTCTTTATGCGATTGGAGAAGGCGTCGGTATTTATTTTAAAATTTCAAAAAATGTATCGATGTGGACAGCTGGCGGAATTGTAGGCACTTCTTGGGAACAGCTTCAAATCATTGTTCCTTTTATTGTCGGAGGTATATTCATTGCCCTTCTGCTTTCTCGGCAGCTTACTATTTTAAGCTTAAATGAAGAAGTCGCTGTGGGGTTAGGTCAGCAAACTACAAAAGTCAAAACCATTTTATTTGTCGTCATGATTCTTCTTGCCGGTGCTTCTGTGGCGCTAGTCGGAAACATGGTGTTTATCGGCTTGATGATTCCTCATATTGTACGAGGAATCATAGGCACTGACTATCGTTATATTATCCCTATGTCCGCTATCACTGGCGCAGCGTTTATGCTGCTGGCTGATACGTTGGCCCGAACAGTAAGCGCACCTTATGAAACACCGATAGCAGCAATTGTATCGATGATTGGTTTACCTTTCTTTTTAGTCATTGTTCGTAAAGGAGGAAAAGCATTCTCATGATTCACCCAGCTCTTATTAGAAAACAACGAATAATTATGACGCTGCTCACTATTTTGATTCTTGGAACGGTTGTGGTAGGAATGGGGCTCGGTGATGCACCGCTTCCTTATAATAAAGTGTTTCCCACTCTTTTTGGCAAAGGGAATTTTGCAGATGAGTTCGTCCTTTTTTCAATTCGACTTCCGCGAACTATCATTACTCTTTTAGCAGGAATGGCTCTAGCTTTATCAGGCGCTATCTTACAAGGTGTTACACGCAATGATTTAGCGGAACCAGGAATAATAGGAATTAATTCAGGAGCAGGGGTCGCAATTGCGGTATTTTTTTTATTTTTTCCAATTGAAGCTGGCTCTTTCGTCTATGCCCTTCCATTAGTAGGCTTCATCGGCGCCTTGTTTACAGCTGGCCTTATCTATCTTTGTGCATATAGTAAAAGCCAAGGACTGCAGCCTGTGAAGCTTATTTTAACAGGCGTAGGTTTTTCGATGGGTCTTTCTGGAATGATGGTGATGATTATGTCATCAGCTGATCGCGTTAAAGTTGATTTTATTGCTAAATGGATTGGAGGAAACATTTGGGGGACAGACTGGCCTTTTATATGGGCACTTCTACCTTGGCTTCTTGTCTTGATTCCTTTTATATTGTACAAAGCAAACTCATTAAACATTTTTAACTTAAATGAAGCTGCAGCTATTGGAGTCGGTATCTCTATGGAGAAAGAGCGTGTAACATTGCTTTTAGCCGCGGTTGCATTAGCGGCATCCGCAGTCTCAGTTACAGGCGGCGTAGCCTTTATCGGGCTTCTTGCTCCTCATATTGCCAAAGGCTTAGTTGGACCGAGAAACCAGCTTTTTATTCCCGTTGCTATTTTACTTGGCGGTTGGCTTTTGCTGATTGCAGATACAATAGGACATAACATTGCCGATCCTAACGGTATACCGGCAGGAATTATTGCCGCCATAATAGGTGCTCCTTATTTTGTTTATTTGCTTTTAAAAAAATAATAAACAGACGCGCTTCTTCTAGGAAGCGCGTCTAGTTATTATTTTTTTTGTCTTTCATCTGCAGCGTTCGCTCTAGCCTGTGCTTCTAAATCGTCTTGGTCTGCTAATTCACGAGAAAACTCTTCATCTACTCCATCTGCTTTAGATGCAGGATAATCCGCTACCTTTTTTAATTGTTTTTTAAACTCTTTTTCATTCATTATAAACACTCCTTTATTTTAGACTGTTACTAGTATGCGTTTGTCGTTTCTGCACTATGTGGAGAAAGAAGGAATTTTACCAATAAGACCGAAAGCATACGTAATAAGAAAAAGAAAGGATGTTTTATATGATCATCCTTATTACGCTCTCTGTTATCATTGTATTTGTTATTTTACTGCTGTGCGTAGTTACCACTTCGAAAGCTTATGATTACAAACATACGGTAGATCCGCTTACAAAAAAACAAGACGAAAAAAAGTAGGTGCGCCCGTTTCACACACCTACTTTTTGAATTAGCCTTGCAGTGTTTTTAAATCATGATCATTCAATTGGAATGCTTGCTTAATTTTGTCTTCCAAGTTTTTTGTTACTCTTCGCTTCCCCACTTCAACCAGTGCGATTAAAGAAAAACTGCAGTTCACTGCTTGAGCGAAGTTTCGCTGATTCATATTGTAGTTTTTCCGAATGTTTTTTACCATTTCTTTATCCATTTACAATCACTCCGCATAACTCAATATACTTTTTTCTACTCAAGTTCAAGTCACATGTTCATCTAGCTGCCGACAGAGCGTGAGAAATTGCTGCTGTTCTTCTTCTTTATAACATGCAAACAGTTTTTCAACCTCTTGCTGCATGTCTTTATTAGCAACTTGAATCACTTGTTTTCCTTTGTTTGTAAGCTCAATCATAACTTTACGCCGATCTCTTTTTGAATGGTAGCGCTCCACAAGGTCGAGTTCATACAAACGTGTAATCGATGCTGTAATAACGCTTGGACTCGCCTTCATCTCGTCTGCCACTTTTGTGACAGGTATTGTATGTGAGCGTTCAACAATCAGTAAAATATGATATTGAAAAGGGGTAATTGCGTAATGCTGTAAAAGGCATTTTACATTTGTCATTACTTTTTTGTTTAAAGATACTAAAATTCTTTGAATTTCTTTACCAAATATCAATGGATCCATCCACTTTACCGCCCCTTTCTCTCCAACATGCTTTATGATAAACTTTAGATTTCTATAGCTCCTTATGAATTTATACTTTTTGGAGCTGGAAGCATACGAATATCTTCCTGCTGAGCTTCTGATTTCTTTTCTTCGACTACTTTATCCTTACGTACGTCACGAAGGAAAAAGCTTAAAATTAAGCCGCTAACAGAAATCGCTGTTGCCCAGTAGAAGGCATCGTTAATACCTTGAATCGTACCTTGCTGTGTCATTTTTCCAGATAAGATCGTCAGCGCTTGCTGCTGAGCTTGATCTTGTGATAAATGCAAAGTAGCGGCCACTTTTTGGACAAATAAATGAAAGCTATTCATAAAGAATGGATCTGACGTATTCATGGAGCTGCTGATTTCATTTACGTGATACGTTGTACGGTTAGTAAAAATAGTTGTCATTAAACTAATACCAATTGAACCACTTACTTGACGAAGCGTATTAGACATCGACGTCCCGTGACTGCTTAGTCGCTGTGGAAGCTGATTTAAACCGGCTGTCATAATTGGCATCATTAAAAGTGACATACCAAACGAACGGATAATATAAATGCCTAAAATATGATTAAACGGTGTATCCATCGTCAGCTTCGTAAATTCAAACGTTGAAATAGATGTAATGAGCATACCAACGATTGCTAGCGGACGAGGTCCTACTTTATCAAACAATGTACCTGAAATTGGCGACATAACCAGCATAACAAGTGCTCCAGGAAGCAACAGCAGTCCTGAATCAAAAGCAGAATAGCCGCGGATGTTTTGCAAGTAAATCGGAAGCAAGAACATACCTGCGTACATACTGATCGTAATCGCAATACTAATAATATTTGATAATGAAAAAATATTATATTTAAATACGCGCATATCCAATAGCGGCTTTTCAGATTTAATTTGCTGAAGAACAAATATAATTAAAAGCACTGCCCCGCCAATGATTGTGGAAAGAACAACTGAATCCGTCCAGCCGTCATTTCCAGCTTCACTAAATCCGTAAAGCAATAATCCCATACCTGCAAGTGATGTCACAACAGAAGGCATGTGAACTTTTACATCTTTTGGAGGCTGAATGTCTTTTAATTGAAAGAAAGCAATGATTAATACAATGGCACCTAATGGCACCATGCCGTTAAAAAGGATGTGCCAGTCATAGTTTTGAATAACCCATCCAGATAATGTTGGACCAATAGCCGGTGCGAACATCATGGCTAAACCAAAAATCCCCATCCCTTTCCCTCGCATGTGAGGAGGGAAAATAAACACAATAATGGTCATAACAAGAGGCGATAAGACACCTCCACCAATAGCTTGAATTAAACGGCCGGTAAGCATAATTGGAAATGTAGGTGCAATTCCGCAGATCAATGATCCTACTGTAAAACAAAACATTGCAAATAAGAACAAGCGACGCACGCCAAATCGTTCAATTAAAAAAGCAGAAAGCGGAATTAACGCCCCGTTCACAAGCATGTATCCCGTTAACAACCACTGAGCTGTATTTGCCGTTACGCCAAACTCAGTAATCAAATGCGGAATGGCTACGTTTAGTAATGTTTGGTTTAATATCGCAAGAAACAAACCAAGCATTAAAACAATTAATAACGGAATATGCTTTTTGATGGATCCATCACTTGTGTTCTCTATACTGGCTGTCATCATATTTCCTCCCTTCTTGAACTGTTGTAGTAACGATTAGTCTTTCGAAATTTTTACTTCAGCGTTCATTCCTGGTAGCACATGCTCTGAATAATTAGAAATAGAGATTTTTACAGGAACCGTTTGAGATACTTTTGTGTAGTTTCCATCTGAGCTTGAGTTCGATGTTAAAGATGAAAGTGAATTAGTTGCATATCCAACTTCTTCAACTTTACCGTCAATTTTTGTACTGCTGTCTCCGTCTACGGTTACATCTACATCGTCGCCTTCTTTAATATCCTTAAGCTGATCTTCTTTGATATTCGCTACGATAAATAGATCTTTCATATCTACTTCGGTTGCAATTTGCTGTCCAGCTTGAACCATTTGATTTTCTTTTACATTTGTTTGAATAATCTTTCCGTCTGCTGGTACTATTGCAGCTACAGATCCTTTTTCAGCTTGAATCTTAGCAATTTCAGCATCTTTTGAGACATCATTTCCTTCTTCCACTGTCCAGCTTGCTACCTTACCTGCTGCAGGTGCAACTACGTTGTATACATCTCCAGATACTTTAGCGTTATCAGTTGTAATATAGTTCGATTTTTGAACGTAATAATATCCTCCCCCAATTAATAAAGCTAAAATAACGATGATTCCAATAAAATTTGTTACCATTAAGCGACTTCTAGACATTCATTACTCCTCCTTAATATTTCAATAACGAAACTACTTTTTTATATAGCTTTTTCACAAAGATATTATCCCCATCTATTAGGAGGAAACGTATCTTTATGATCATCTATTTGGTTAACCACCTAAATAACTTTATCATAAAGATATTTTTTCGTAAAGATATTAATTTAAAAATAATAATGGTGGTTAAAGATAATCATTGCCATCCTTTACAATTGTTTCATTTTATTTTAGAGTTAGTTTATATATGTCCGTAGTGTACAAGGAGATGGAAGCTAGCATGGATAACAATTTAGAGTCAAAAATTGAACACCTTTATCAAATTAACACATCTTTTTTTCAATATATACGACATTTAGTCGAAGAAACATTAAAAACACAGCCTTATCATTTAACACCCACTAAATTTTATATCTTAAACTACATTGCCAGCGGCACAAAGTATATGGTAGCAGATATTTCAAATAAACTTCACTTAACCTCGGGCGCTACAACTAGCTTATTAAACCAGTTGGAAGAAGAATCTCTCATTCAGCGCGTGCGAGACGAAAAAGACCGGAGAGTCGTGTGGGTTTCATTGACCAATGAATCAAAGAAACTTGTTTCGATGATTACAGAGAAACGAAATGGATTTTTAAAAGATATGCTAGCAGCTCTAACTGTAGAAGAACAAGAAGAATATTTTCGATTGTTAAATAAAATGGATGCCTTTTTAAATGATAAGTACGGATTTTCATATTAAAATATCCAAAAGAGCCCCGCTTTGAATTGAAGCGGAGCTCTTTGCTATTTTAGAAAGCAGAACTCATTAACGTAGCTGCTTTGTCTGGAAAATCAATAAATGGATTTCGGTTGCCTTGCAATTCAAAAATTGCTGCATTGCGATGCTTTTCATAAAGTGAAACAGTAAATTCTTTATGCCATTTTAGTAAAAGAGGAAGATCTACTCGTGAAGAGTCAATTTTATTATGATAGCGAATTAAAAAATAAAGGGTAGCCCGAGCGACAATTCCCTTTCCATATTCAGGTTCAAACTTACCTTTTTCTGCTTTTCCGCACCCTTCTTTCACGTCTGATTGCTTTACTTCCGGCTTATAATCCGGGAAGTCAACATATGAAGAATTACCTCTTCGGCTGTTACAAGAAGGTTCACAAGCAAATAAATGATGCAAGTCGCCTCTCATAGGCTCTTGTTTTCCAAACCAAGATTGTGGGACAACGTGCTCACAGTTTAGCAGTATATCATTGCTTGAAAGAGATGAGTTAGTAAGCGACTGAAGTTTATCAATATCTTGCTGTATGGTTTCTAAAGGATCCATACCTTTCCCTGAATATAGACTCTTCAGCTCCCCATTCTCCTGTAAATCCACCCATGGATATACATATTTATGCGGCGAATAACTTAGCAAATGCTGATGCGTTTCCGTTAACAAAGTTTGCATGGCTTCTCTTTCAAAGAGAGTGCCTTGATAATAAAGATTTTTACTCTCTTCATCTGTCTTTTCATCATAATAGCTTCGATTGTTTACGTATTGGTGATAAAGGGATTTTGCCTGCTGCTTTTCCACCATTAACATATCCAAACTACTTCTCATCCCATCACCTCTGAAGTCATTTGACGTTGAACTTCACGCAACAGCTTTTCAACAATGGTCAAGTGCACAAACCCGTTTCCTACTTCTCTTGGTGATTCATTTAATGGAAGTGTTCTTCTGATTAACTGTGCATAAAGCTCTGGTTCTGTAAGTTCTCTTCCAAACGTTTCATTTGAAAGAACTTTTATCAATGCTACGGCTCCTGCTACGTGAGGTGTTGCCATAGAGGTTCCGCTCAGTGCGGCATACTTTCCATTCAAGTAAGTTGATACGATCTTTTCGCCGGGGGCCACTACGTCCACTTCGTTGTTCGAGTTGGAAAATACCGAAGAACGTTTCTCTAAATCAACAGCTCCTACGCTAATAACTTCATTATATGAGCCTGGGTACGCAAACTCATCTGTGGAGCCTTCTCCATCTCCTTCATTTCCCGCTGCGCACACAACTAAAATATTCTGATCAACAGCATCCTGAATAGCTTCATGTAGCTCAGGCACATTCGCCGGACCTCCAAGCGACATCGAAATGATATCCACTTTTTGCTGGATGGCATAGTTAATACCTTGAATAATCCACTCGTATTGACCTGAACCATCCCCATCAAGTACTTTCAGGATAAGTAAATTCACTTCCGGAGCCACTCCTATAACACCCGTTCCATTATGCGCTGCTGCAATTGTACCTGCTACGTGAGTACCATGACCATTATAATCTTGATAAATATCTGGATTTTGTTGATCATCGTGTGTAAAATTTCTTCCTCCAATAATTCTTTCCTGCAAATCTGGATGTGTAACGTCACAGCCAGTATCCAAGACCGCTACGGTTATTCCCTGCCCCTTTGTTTGCTTCCATACTTCCTCTGCTCCAATTAGAGCCACTCCTTCTGGGACTTCATTAAATTGATTCAATTGTTCAACTACTTGAAATGGGATAATGCGCACTTTGTTCTTCATTCAGATTCCCCCTGCAGGATTAAATGGAAGCTAGTTCATGGTGGGATCACTTTTAATCGCTTATTTTTGGAGCTTACTCATCGAGGTTTGTTGCTTCTAAATCTATTATAACACAAAAACAGAACACATGTTTGCTTTTTTAATAAATTTTTTACAAATAAACAAAAAGCAGAGCCGGAATTTCCACCTCTGCTTTCTTTTATTGTTGGTTTTTAGAAGGATCAGGCACGGCACATTGACCATCTGCACAAAAGGCATCATCTGCACCTTCTGGAGACAGCCTCTTCAAAGCCGGAGTCGGATTTTCTTCTTCCCACACTTGTTGGAGAGCTCCTACAAATGTTTCGACTGGCTGTGCACCTGAAATAGCATATTTTTGATTGATAACAAAATACGGAACACCGCTAATGCCATATTGCTGAGCCATTGATTCATCACCGCGCACTTCATTTGCATATGCATTTTTATCCGCGAGAATTTGACATGCTTGTTCTCTATCAAGACCTGCATCTTCAGCAAGAGCAATCAACGTCTCTTCTTCACCCAAATGCTTTGATTCAGTAAAGTATGCATAAAGAAGCTTTTCTGTAATGTCTGCTTCTTTTCCTTGAGCTTTTGCAAATTTAGCTAAACGATGAGCATCGAATGTATTAGTTGGCTTCATATCGTCAAAATTAAAGGATAATCCCACACCAGCTGCCTGCTGTCCAATTCCTTCATTTGCTTGTTTCGCTTGTTCAATCGTCATTCCATATTTAGCAGCAAGAGCTTCATTAATCGTTTTACCTGTATTAACTGAAGCATTTGGATCTAGCTCGAAGCTTTTAAATTCAACTTGCACGTCATCTTTGTGTGCAAATTGCTGGAGCGCTTGCTCTAATCGACGCTTTCCAATATAACAAAAAGGACAGACAAAATCTGACCAAACTTCTATCTTCATCGTGACACCTCTTCAATTCAAGATAATTCTTATCGTAGCATACCTTTAAGAAAATTCCATCATAACTTGCTCAAACAAAGCAAAAACACCGCGTTGATTTACATACTAAGTGTATTAAATCAACACGGTGTTTTTATCTCACTTATTTTAAATTCATTGCTTTTATAAGAGCATCATGTAAATAAGTATTTTCATATACTCCAGTAAATCTTTCTGAGCCGGCACCCATTGCATTTAAAGGAACGTCTGATGACGTATGCTCTTCAGTTGTCCAATCCGCAACGAACTGCTCTTTTGAATGAGCTATTGCAAATGGCCCGTCTTCTTTTGATGCTTGATCTCCACCGTTATCTTTATTATCTACTTTTTCAAGTGCTAAGCCTCCCGTTGCATGGTCCGCTGTTACTAATACGAGAGTGTCCGGGTGTGTTTTAGCATACGCTTTTGCCATCTTCACCGTATCATCAAGCTGCTTACCTGCTTTAATCATGAGTTCAGCATTATTATTATGAGCCATTTCATCAATGGCTTCCTCTTCTACTACAAGAAAGAATCCTTTTTTATTTTGTGATAGCGTATTGATTGCTTTTTTTGTCATGTCTTTTAGAGATACTTGAGGATTGTACACGTCACCTTGGCTTTCAGGAGCTTGTTGAAACATTTCTTCATTAGCAAACAGACCAAGCAGTTTCGTTCCTTTAGCATATTTTAATTCATTTTTATTATCAACGTACGTATATCCAAGTTTTTGTGCTTTGTTTACTAAATTTCCTTGCGTTCCTTTGCTTCCTTCTGTTTTATCTTCTGGCGGGCTATCTGAGTGTGCACCTTCATTTCCTTTTGGGTACCAATAATCTTCTCCACCACCTAGAATAACATCTACTTTACTGTTTTCAAGATACTGCTTCGCGATGTCACTTTGAGCACTTCGGTCTTTAACATGTGCACCAAAAGCTGCTGGAGTTGCGTCTGTTACTTGACTTGTTGTCACAAGCCCCGTAGTTTTCCCAGCTAATTTTGCTTTTTCTAAAACTGTTTGGACAGGCTTTCCTTTCATATTTACGCTAATCGCACCATTATAGCTTTTAACTCCTGAAGCCATGGCTGTAGCCGCTGCAGCGGAATCCGTAACGAATGAATTTCCTGAAGATGTATGGACTCTGCCTACTGAAGGCATATCATCCATTGCTAACTTTCCATTTGCTCCTACAGACGCTAGTCGAATCGCATCACGGTGATCAGTACCCATGCCGTCTCCAACAAAAAGAATAACATTTTTGGCTTTTTGGTTATTTACGCCTTTAGCTGCTTTAGCATCCGTTGGTGAATTTGTTCCAAATGCTAGCGCTGCTACAGTTACCGCTGATAATACTGCCGCTCCAATTACACGTTTTTTCATTTTTTACACCCTTTACTGTTTATTATTGACATAACTTAACTGTACACGCAGTCTGTTAAATCAACTTAAATAAAAAGTTAAAGGTGTGTAAAGATATATAAACTTCCATTTACAATTCACAAAAGAGACTTTTCTCTTAGCTAATTAATACTTGGCGGAACTTCAAGCCAGCCTTTTTTGATCATAATTTCTGTTGCTTCGCTTGCATATTGAAACGCATCTTTTCCTATCAGCATCATTTTAGCCACAATATCTCTCCTAAAGCTAAATGCTGCTCCGAATGCCTGACTTCCAATACTAAAATTACTTAGTAAAATATCGCATGTTAGCATCAAACGATCAGAAAAAGCAGGGGTCTCAGAAGTCGTTATACTTCCTGTTGAGGCAACAGAAGGTGAAATGTCGTCTTGTATAATTATTTCTTCTAGACGCGTAATAATTTTTTTACTGAGCTCTTTCCCTTTCAAAAAATGCTTTTTGACTTCAGTATCTTTAGCCGTTTGAGAAAAAGCCTTCATTAACTTCATCCCAACAATGTTTGTTTCGACCCCGTGATAAAGCTGAGCTAGCTCCATCGTATTTAATACTCTTTTATCCGCAAATACATTTAAGCCGCTCAAATATTTTCTATCAGAAACAAACTCAACGGTGGTTGGCATTGGAATATAGGGTGGGCGTGATAAAATCCCTTTTTTCAGTAAGTACTGCGTACAGGAATCGTAACAATCTTGAGTGATTTTTGTTAAATCTTGATAAAATTTCACCACATCTTCTCTGTAGGCCTTGCCTAAACTTAAGGTATACATCCCCATACTAATTTCTTTAATGACACGTAGAAACATGATATCAAATCCGTTGGTAAATAACTTTGGAGCTTGTACGTTTACGTCTTGAGATGAAAGCCCCGTTGGCACTACGGCTCCTTCTTTCTCAAATATTGTTTTTATCTTTCGTATGTATATAATAAGCTGCTCACGCAAGTCTGTCATAATTGTTTTAGCATCCTCATCATCCGCATGTTCAATCATATAATCCAACAAGCAAATGATTAACGTTTTCTGCTGGTATGTCATCCACAGCTTCCAATTTCACTTGAGGTAATACTAGGTTTTTCAGGCACTGTTACTTCCCTCCGCTTCTTCAGCTTTGTTGAGTGCTTTTATCGCTCAAAAGAGAACATACTCATTGTACGTTTACTTATAATTATGCTATCCAACATTCTTTTTTTTATTTAACTCTTTATCAAACGGCTTTTGGGGCCACAAAAAACAGCTCTGATTACAGAACTGTTTCTTACGTTTAATTTATATAGTTAAGATCCTAATTAATACGAAAAGGCTCATTTTTCAGTAGATCGTCGCTACAATAAAAATTAATTGAACAGAGAATTTGTATTCTCCAAATTGGGTGGGGACAGTGAAAATTTCTCTTTTAATATTGTCCATTTTCTTTTAGCTGTTACTCCAATGAAATTAAGCTGTATATCCTCATCTACTTCTATCGCCAGCTCTTTAAATATGTCTTTATTACAGATGAGGTATACAGGTACACTGTGGACAATTACAGCATCCGTATCAAAACTAAAAGCTAACTGATTCACCTTTACCCCTTTTTTCGTTTAAAGATTGTCACGAAAAACTTTTACTTTGTCCATAAATTTTTTCACACGGTCAACATCCACATGGTTTTCAAATTTACCGTCGTATTTAAATGTTGTACCTACAACTGCCCCATCAGCAATAGATAACTGTTCTTTGAAATTAGTGAAATTAACTCCTGTATTAACAAGTAGAATTGTATTGGGAACAGCCTCCTTTACGCGCATTAATAACTGCACGTCCGTCTTGGCCCCTGCTGTTAAGCCAGATACACATAGTGCATCTGGTCTATTGTTAAATACCGTAGATGCAGCAATACTTTCAATTTCCCGCTCAGCCAAATACGCAGCAGATTCAGGAACAACATTATATAATAATTTAACGTTTTGTGCCCCAATTCGATGCTGATGTCTAATTGTTTCTCCAACGTTGGTATTCCAAGTACCAAAATCACTTGCATATACGCCTGTAAAAATTTCTCTAACAAATTTAGCCCCTGTAGCAGCCGCTAAATCCAAAGATTTCTTAGCATCCCACAATACATTTACCCCGAAGGGCACTTTAATTTCCGACATCAATTCACCTATAATTCGGGCCATCGCAGCTACAGTTTCCGTTTTAACATCCGTTAAATAGGGCATGCTAAACTCATTTGAAAACATAATGGCATCCACTCCGCCTTCTTGAAGAGCATGCAAATCCTTTCTTGCCATTTCTACTACATAGTCCATGCCTTTTTCATTATTAAAATATGGATCTCCCGGCAACGGTAACAAGTGACACATAGCAATAATAGCTTTTTCTGTTCCAAGTATTTCTTTTAACCACGTCATATACATTGCCCCCTTATTCTACAAATACTATATTTCAAGTCAACTAGTAAACCTCCTTCCAAAATAATTAGAAGGAGGCAATTTTTAAATAAAAATATCAAATAATAAAACGCCTCCAAAAGCAATAAACGAGAGCAGTGTTTCTAGTACCGTCCACGTTTTAAACGTCTCTTTTACTGTTAAACCAAGATATTCTTTTACTAGCCAAAAACCTGCATCATTTACATGAGAGAACATTAGTGATCCTGCTCCTGTCGCAATAACCAGCAGTTCCAGATTAACTCCAGACATATGCACAATGATTGGTGAAACAATGCCGGCAGCTGTTGTTAATGCAACGGTTGCTGATCCTGTAGCAATACGAATTAATCCTGCTACCATAAATGCTAAGACAATAGGAGAAAGCGATAATTGCTCAGACATTTGAGCAATTGATGTACCTACACCGCTATCAATTAAAATTTGTTTAAATCCCCCTCCAGCTCCAATAATTAAAATAATAGATCCGACCGGAAGTAAAGACTCTTCCACTAATTTTTTAATCACATTTTTCTTCATTCCCTGACGCATGCCCAAAAGATAAAATGCGGCAAAGCAAGAAATTAAAAGTGCGATGACAGGACTGCCGATAAACACAAAAAATTTAGTTAAAAAGCTAGAAAGCGGTATATACGGAGCCATAACAGATAACACCATTAATAACACAGGTAATAAGATGATGAAAAACGAAATACCTGTTTTAGGTAATTTTTCAGATGAAGTGCTGACACGAATTAATTCAGGTTCCCCTTCAGGAATCACACGTTTATGCACCCATTTTGCGAATACGGGACCTGCTACTATTGCTGCTGGAAGAGCAATAACCAATGAATAGAGCAAAACTCTTCCTAAGTCTGCATTATATATTCCAATGGCTGTCATCGCTCCCGGGTGGGGGGGCACAAGACCGTGTACAATCGATAGTCCTGCAATTACAGGTAGTGCAATTAATAGAATATTTTGTCTTGTTGTTTTATGAATAGAAATTACTAACGGCAGTAAAATAACAATTCCGACTTCAAAAAAAACCGGAATGCCTATTATAAAACCAGCAAAGAGCATCGCCCATGGCAACTTTTTGATTCCAAAAAACCTAATAAAAAACTCCGCGACCTGCATGCCAGCACCTGAGTCTGACATCATTTTTCCTAAAATCGTTCCAAGCGCCAAGATTCCAACAAGGTGACCTAAAACACTGCCCACTCCTGTTTCATAAGCTCCCACAATTTTGTCCATCGAAAGCCCCGACATAATAGCCAGAAATAAACTGGCAACGGTTAAGCTGATAAAAGCATGCCACTTCCACCAAGAGACTCCTAATACAACAATAACAATTGCTAGGCATGTCACAAGCAATAGATACATATCCATACTAAATTCCTCTTTTCCCCCATTTAGTAAACGCTCTCATTTTTAAGGCGAAAAGAATATGTATTCTTCTCGCACTTCTTAAATATCGTAATTCACAATGTATTGCTGCATCTCTGTATTATAATAGCCCTCACTGTATTCGATGATATTTCCTTCTTCATCATATGAATACCGTGATCTTTTTAATAGCGCTTCTCCGGCCCGCATATTTAGTCTTTCTCCTACATAAGAATCAGCTTTTGCAACAGCAAACTGATCTCGAAATTTCTCCAATGCAATATCCTGTTCTTCGATCAAATCGTATAATGACTGTGCATTTAAGTGCGTTAATTCTATCCCTTCCATACGTTGCACGGTTAAATAATGCGTGTAATGAATATAAGGTTCATTATCTAAATAGTAAAGACGTTCTATTCGAATGCATTGCTCACCGAACAGCGTATATAAAGTTGTTTCTGGTGCATTTTCAATTGTCTCTGCCCCAAGCAGCTTTTTTTGAATGATATGCCCTTTTTCCACCAACACTTCGGTAAAGCGTTTTCCTTTTGACAGCCTTGAAATGGATGTATTTCGAATAACTTTTGTTCCTTTACCACTTTTTGTTTCTAAATATCCATCTTTCACAAGTTCTTTGATAGCATTTCGAACCGTAATTTTACTTACTTGAAATTCTTCTTCCAGCTGCGGTTCAGAAGGAATATTTGTTTGAATGGGATACACGCCATGCAAAATTCGATCTTTTAAGATATTTTTTATTTGTAAATACAGGGGTCCTTTTTTTCGAGATACGTTCACTATTACATCCTCTACCTTTCTACATCGCCTACTGATTCTGTCATCGCTTTTTGTATATCATATTGGGATGACATAGGAGTATCGCCTACGATTGTATGAGCAAGCATTCCCGCTGTTACAGCGAATGCAACGGTTTTTTCTGCTGAAAAGCTCTCCAGTTCACCATATAAAATGCCGCTTGTATAGGCATCTCCTGCGCCTATTCTATCATAGACAGAAAAAGTAATCGTATCAGAAAATGTAAATGTATGATTTTTATATATAAAACCGCATAAAGAGTGCTTATTGTCCTGATTAATAGCTCGGTGCGTGCCGGCTACGACAGAAAGACCGTATTTCTTTGCTACTTTTGGAATTAGTTTCATCAGCTGCTCTCTTCTGCTTGTTTCTTCTGTTTTCATCTTAAGAATGTGCATAGCATCTTGTTCATTCATCATTACGATATCTGCAAGGTACAGCATATCTTCATAATGAGGTTTTGCGTTTTCATACCCTCCATCCCCCCATAGAGACGGACGGTAGTTACAGTCAAATACGACCGTACCACCGCGTTCTTTTACCGCTTTGGCAAATGATTTCATATGGGACCGGACGGAATCATTCATTGCCAGGGAGATTCCACAAAAATGCACCACATCTACTTTCTCTGCAATATTCTCAAAATCATATATATCTTCAGGAGCTCTGTTGAAGCTGCTTTCTAAACGGTTGGTATATGTAACTCGGCTAGACCGGGACCCAAATCCATTTTCTAAAAAATATATACCGACATGTTTTCCGCTGCGTTTAATAAATGACTGTGAAATACCTAACTTTTTAAGATAAGATACAGCGGCATCTCCCACAGCATTATCGGGTAGAGCAGAAATCAAATATCCCGTATACCCGAAGTTAGCTAATCCCGCCGCTACATTTACCCCTGTACCAGAAAACGAATAGCTTAATGTATGAGCCTGAGAAAGCAATTCATATCCTGGTACTTGTAAACGCATCATTACCTCTCCAAATGCTGCAAAACTCTTAGCCATGCTGATCAACTAACTTTTTCATCTTTTCAAGTAACTCACGTACATCATCTACTTTTGTCTTTCCTGTTTCTTGGTCAATGATTGACGAATAGACATGCGGAATAATCTTTGGAACGTCCGCTTCCAAAGCAATACGCAAAATTGTTTCAAAGTTTTCTTTATCAATTCCGCCAGTTGGCTCTAGAGCGAATCCTTCTTCGCCGCAAGCGTGTGCTACAGCTCGGAATTCCTCTTCATGGTTCAACCCTTTCATAGGAAAATACTTGAGCGCGTTGCCTCCCATGTCACGCACTAGTGCAATAGCTGTTTTTACCGGTACAATAGCTTGTTCACTATGTGCTGCACTAACTGGGCCAGTCGAAATATTTACGTAGCCGACTTTTCCGGTGGGGGATACTAAACTATTAATCCAGCTATCCTTTTCACCTAGATTAGCACGTGTTGCTCCAACAGCGGGAAATACTTGATTAATATGACTGCCAGCATAGTTCTTTGCAATTTCTGCTACTACAGCTGCCTGACGATTGTCTCCAGCGCCTAAACCGATTGATACTGCTTCATCAATTTCCTTTCCGTATTCTTTCATTGCTTTTACTGCTTCTTCGACAGTAGAATAATCCTTGGATAACACGCCTACTAATACATGCCCTTCTGCAGCCTCAAATACTTCTTTGGCATTTTCGATACTGTTTGCTAATACGTTTAATGTTGCACGCTCTTTATAAAAACGTTTTGTAATGTTTGACATGTCACTTTCCTCCTACAATTTCGCGTATTCTAGACTCAATTACATGTATATCATCGCCTTTTAAAGGTCTTGGGTCGATGTCAAAATATCCTTGTCTTATCCCGTAATCACGTGTATAAATAGCAATTTCACCTTCACTCAACTCTTTTACAACTTCTTCTGCAGTTATATTAGCCTGTTCTGGAAAGATTTGAATTCTAGCGCGGAATATCGTCCGGCCTGCCTCATCTTGCACAATTGCTACATTAACGCCTTCCATGTCTTTTAACGACATTAGCGCTTGTAAACTTTCTTTTTCTTTTGCACTTTTATCTTTCTTTTCTCGATACTCATCAAGTGCTTGAAGTAACCCAAATGTTGTTTCTTTTCCTACTTTCATACTTCTTCCAATACAATGTAATTGAACTTTCAGCCATTCGATATATTTGCGTTTACCTCCAACAATTCCAGAAGTTGGTCCTTCAATTGCTTTTGAGCCACTGTAAATTGCAAGATCTGAGTATTTTACATACTTTTGAAGGTTTTCTTCTGCGGCAGCATCCACAATTAACGGAATATTGTTTTTCTGTGCAATTTCCCACGCTTCTTCCACAGAGATCATATTTTTTTGAACTGTATGATGAGATTTCACATAAAGAATGGCGGCTGTGTTTTCGGAAATTGCTTCTTCAATATGAGTTGCTCTGCCTTCATTAGCGTAGCCAACTTCAATAAGCTTTCCGCCACCTAAATAAACCATTGTTTCAACTGGTGCCCCGTATTGTACGTTATGACCTTTCAGCATAATAATTTCTTTTTTGGGAATTTCTTCTTGATGAAGACGCTCGCTCTTGCGGCGGTTTCCTTGTGTAACAAGAGCAGCTACAGAGAGAGCAATTCCACTTGAAGCTGAGTTAACGACCACACCTGCTTCTGCTCCTAGAATCTCAGCAATATAATCGCCTGCTTTATCAACTAAATCAGCAATCTCAACGTAATTTTGTCCTCCTTGCTTCATTGCATCCATTACTGTATCAGTTGGTGCTGATACACCCAGGATACTCATTCGGCCGCTCGCGTTAATTACTCGTTTCAAGCCATATTTAGCATTCAATGAACGTTCCATTTACAACTACTCCTTTTGCTTTAATTATTTGCTTACCTTCTCTCTGCTCTCCTTCGGAATCAATAAACAGAACAGGCTCGTCTTCTATAGTAAAAAGAGTTAAATTAGCACGGTCTCCAACTTGTATCCTTCCTAACTCGGGTCTGTTAAGCCACTTTGCCGCATTAACAGTAACACCATTTACTACTTCTTCAAGGCTGTATCCTAAATAAAGAAATTTAGATAATACATGAGCTAAGCTATATACAGGCCCATTTAGTCGGTTCTTCCGATAAATATCTGTGCTGATTGTATCGAATTTAACATTATATTTTTTTGCAGCATCTGCTACTTGAAACGAAAAGCTTGCATTTCCATGCCCTACATCCAAATGAACACCTCGTTGGATGGCCTCTATTAGGGGTAGAAGCGGCTTTCCTTCATCATCAAATAGATTATTAGCTTTTCCATTCAAATAGTGAGTAATAATGTCTCCTTTTTCTAGAATCGAAACAACTTCCTCAATAGCAGGAGGGCCAGATCCGATATGAACCATTAATGGAAGTGAAATTTCACTAGACATTTTTCGAGCAAAATATAAAGGCTCAATACCGCTTTTACCTACTACACTTTTACTTATACGGGCTTTTAAACCTACAATAATGCTTCTATATGCTTTCATGGCTTCCAAAATTTTTTCCGCTTTTAGCCATTCCATATTTGAAAGCTCATCTGTGCGTTTTAGACCAATATGTGAAATGTTTAAAAACGCTAACAAATTAGTTTTTGCTGCATATTGGCTTTGAATTAAATCTGCTATTTGATCAGCACCGCAGCTACCTGCATCTACAAGTGTTGTTACTCCTTGTTTCACTCCTATCTCGTCTATCTCATCTCCATATGGCTCGAAATCTGGAAATGCATGAACATGTAAATCAATCCATCCGCTGGATATGTAGGTTCCTGAGTAATCATAAACAAGCGGTGCTTTTCCTTCACCAGCTTTTGCTATCTCAGAGATTTTTCCATTTTCTATAACAATATCAAACTCTTTTTCAGTGACCGATTTGACATTCCGTAATAGAAACCGATTCTTCATTTCGTTCACTCCTCTTATGATGACGCTTACAACAATATTAATTATTTTTCTGCTTTTACAAATGTAGAATAACATAAAGAAATAAATAAGTAAATATAACGTTATAATGTTTTGGTTTAAAAAAAGATAAAAAGCGACCAATAGCCGCTGGTTTTTACCTTTTTTTGAATATATATTTCACTTTTGTTAACTCTTCCGATACGCTCCATAGTTTTTCCGCTACGTCCGGTTTAAACAAAACATCCCCCATCCTATCTTTTACAGGATATCCTTTTTTAGCATCTTTTCCGTCTGGCCCAATATACGTACCGCCTTCTATTGCTTCAGTGGCTGCATAAAGAGTAGGCAGCGCGCCCATTTCTGCAGATTGACTAAATAGCTTGACTAAAAATTTCAACAAGCCGTTTGGTTCTTTACCTGACCCACGTGATAATAGGTTTGTATTTGAAATACCTGGATGCACAGCGACACTAATTGTCGTTGATCCGGCTGCTTCTAAGCGGTTCTGCAATTCTTTAGCAAACAATAGGTTGGCGAGTTTACTTTGTCTATAGAACTTCATTGGACTGTAGCCTTTTTCCCCATCTAGATTATCAAGATAGATTTCTCCAGAATTAGCGGCTATACTGCTTACCGTTACGACACGTGAATGTGGAGTTGCCATTAGTAGAGGAAGCAGCAAACCCGTAAGTGCAAAATGCCCTAAATGATTACAGCCAAACTGCAGTTCAAATCCGTCTTTTGTTTTGCTGTGAGGAGGCACCATCACCCCTGCATTATTAATGAGAAGATTCAAAGACGAGTATTGTTGAAGAAATTGATTGGCAAAATGCCCAATAGAGGTCAAGTCACTGAGATCTAATGACATAATAGTCACCTCAGCATTTCCATTAGCCGCTTTAATTCTCTGCTCAGCTTCTTTTCCTTTTGCCTCATTACGCACAGCAAGAATGATTTCTACTCCGCGCGCAGCTAGAGCCTTTGCAGCTTCAAATCCAATACCGCTGTTTCCTCCCGTTATAAGGGCTGTTTTCCCCGTTGCATCGGGCATCCGTTCAGCTGTCCATTTTGTTGTCATATAAGTTCTCCCTTTCAGCTATAACTGTTTTTCTAGAATGTAGCAAGCGTTTCATTCATACTAAATTTCACGTTTTTTATCTGAAACCTTCACGTTTTCTTTTTTTAAAAATCAAGGTATGTATAAATTATAATTCCATCAAAACAAAAGGAACAAGCCTTTTCAAAGCTCGTCCCTTTTATATGTTTATGTGGTCCGCGGCGAATCGTAGCGTCCAAACCAGTCGTATCGGTTTGTGGAGATCCATTTGTATAGCGGACTGAACGCTTTTTTCATCAATGGTAAATGCAGAAGTACGCCGATTGGAAATGTAAAAGGCAAAACAGTTAAAAGCCGTCTAACCGTTTCAAATCCTGCCAGCACTTCACCTTTTTTGGTTACCATATGGATTTGGTCATACAAATCTCTTCCTTCTTCTTTTAAATAACTATACTCCGTTCGTTCAATGTACTGAACTGGAATCCACTGGATTTGGTTCGTCCAGTCCAGCGCTTTAATTATTTTTTTTACGTTGTAACATAAAGGACATTCCGCATCAAAAAATACTTTGTGCTTCATTGTTTCCACCTTTCTTCCTTTGTTTCCTTTTCCTTAGTTTATAAATACCCTTTTCCCCTTTGGAATAATCACTATTAAGAGGCGATTCTTATACAGCCTGCTTTCCAGCGCACATTTTTTGTAGAATTTCTTTAGTGAAACCGTGAAAGAAGGTAGGAATTTTTTATAAAACATCACTTTTTTGGTTTAAAGCGCTAAAAACATGTTAGAATAGATTCCATATTGATTTAAAGCACTAGATGCACGCATTTAGTCACATACTAAAAAGAACTGAATGAATCCAATGATAAAAGGTAAAGGTAATGTCTTCATAAACTTATCATGGAAGTAGGTTTATAAATTACGAAGAAAAAAAGGAGGAACAGATGATTACTTTTATCCATTTCATATAAGCTGTATTTACGTAAGGATGTGTAAACGATGAAAAATAAGTACATGCTGTCCGCTTCAGGTATGTATATTAACTACTTTCTACTTGGCATGGTAAATATCATGCTTGCATCAAATATGTCATTTTTGACAAAACAATTAAATACCGACGGTGCGGGAATCAGCTATATTATTTCTGCTATCGGAATTGGAAAATTACTTTCATATTCTCTATCAGGCATCTTGTCTGATAAATTCGGACGAAAGCCTTTGATTATTATTTCGTCTCTGACGATGGCTATTTTCTTAATTGGCATTCCATTATCGCCAAATTATCAAACAGCCTTTATCTTTGCCATTATTGCTGGTATTGCAAACTCCGCTATGGATGCTGGAACATACCCTGCTTTGATTGAGGTCTTTCCTAAATCTTCAGGTTCAGCGAGTGTTCTTGTAAAAGCATTTATTTCAGCTGGAGCGGCACTTCTTCCGTTTATGATTGCCTTCTTTGCGGATCGTGATTTGTTTTATGGATATGCTTTTTTCCTTCCGGCTCTTATTTATTTACTAAATATGATCTTTATGTTCAAACTGCCTTTTCCCAATCATAAACGCGAACAGAGTAGAGTTCAACAACAAAATACAGGAGAGAATAAATTCATCTCTCCTCCTAAAATGAAACAAGAAGGAATTGCTCTTATTGTGATTGGATTTACTTCTACAGCGCTGTTTACGGTGGCTCAAATTTGGCTGCCTACTTATGGTCAACAAGTATTAGATATGGCTGAAAGCAGCTCGGTTCGCCTTTTAAGCTACTACAGTATCGGAGCTTTAATCTCTGTTTTAGTATTAGCTGTATTATTAAGCAAAGTGCTTCGTCCTGTAACGGTTATTCTCGTTTACCCGATGATTACCCTTATAGCCGTACTTACGCTTCTGTTTGTTAAAGTACCTACTATTGCAGTTGTAGCTGCTTTTTTCATGGGTTTTTCTACGGCTGGGGTCTTTCAATTAGCGATTACTGTTATGACCGAGCTTTTCTGGAACAAAAAAGGAACAGTTACTGGAATTGTAGCGACCGCTGCTGGACTAGCTGCTATTTTATTGCCTTTAGCAACAGGTCTCATGTCTAAAACGGGACATATTTCAATTATCTTTATTTTTGATGCGATGCTTTCAGTAGTAGGTATGGTGGCTGCTGCCTTTGTTAATTACCGCTACCGCAAAATTTTAGATAAAAAGCGCAGCGAACAAATTCAAGAAACAGCATCATAAAAAAAAGCCTTTTCTCTCCTTTAATAGAGAAAAGGCTTTTTAATTTTTCAGTTCATTTCCTCAGCTGACTTTTGCTTCATAAATAGAAACATCACACCTGAAACAACCGCAAAAACAGCTAAAATGTAAAAAGTAGAAGGCAACGGAATCGCGCTAACTAGTGACCCCATAGCTAAGCTGCTGACAACTGCTGAAGTTTGTATAGCTGTCATATATGCCGTCGTGGCTAGTCCAATTTGACGTGGGGCCAGTGACTGAGCATACACCATTCCCACTCCCATTGTAGCGGATAGAATAAAGGCATAAAATACCTGAAGTGCAATTAATCCACTCAGCGGTAAATGAAGGCTCGTTAAAATAAAATAAAGTACTTGGCAAGCAATTCCAATAATAAAGAATCGTTTAACTCCGATCTTATCAGAAAAATAGCCCCCTAACGGCATAAATACTAGCTCAAAAACAGACGTAACGGTAAAGAGAATCCCTACAATAGAAACGGATTGCTTTAACGTATCAGTTATATATAGCGGCAAGTACATGGAACGTCCGGAATCACCCGCAAAAATGAAAAGAGCTGCTACGAATACAGCTATTAATACAGAAGGGATACCAGCTGGCGCTTTTGAAGATGCATGAGCTGAAGTTTGAGGCATACTGTCTTCTTTAAGCGCAAAAAGAACCCACGCTAAAGTTGCTAGCGATAACAACCCTGATAGTAAAAACAAAAGAGCATATCCTCCGTGGTCAATGATTAAAGCGCCAAGCATAGGTCCAAAAATATAGCCTTGTGAAAAAGCCATTCGGACGGTACCGGTAATCGTACCTGCCTTCGATTTGCTTTCTTCTTTTTTAACAATAAAATCATTCAGTAGAGCAAAGAAAAAGGAAAACGCATTAAACCCTCCTATAGCAAGTAAAATGAGTGCTATTGTATAAGAATGCGTAAATGCTAACGGAACTTTTGAAATGGTTCCAATCAGTAACGCCCAAATAATAAATGGCTTTCGTTTCCCCCATTTGTCTGATAAAGAAGCTAAATAAAACGAGACGATCAAACCAATAATGCTCATTGGGACAAATAAAAACCCTGCTTGAAACGAAGTCGCGTGCAATGTATTTGTTGCCCAAACGGTTAAATAAGGCATAAAGCCGCCAACAGACAATCCGATAATAAATAATGAAATAAAAATCGTTCGAAAATCCCGGTCGGTAAATACAATCTTTATGCCTGATACAAACGAATTTTCTGCTTTCGACATGAAGTCATTTCAATCCTTTCTATCCAGCTGTCAAACGTTCAATTTCTACAAAAAAATGCACCTTTCTTCAAGAAACTGTAGAAGAAAGGTGTGTAAATGAAGGTTATTTTCCAATTTGTACAGCAATTTTTTCTTTTTGTTCTTCCTTGTTGATCAGCTCTTTGAATTTAGTTAAAAGAGGTGATTTTAATTCTTCATCTTTTAATGCAAAAGCAAGGGTCGTAAAAATAAAATCTAATTTTTCCCCTGCATCATAACGTTCACCTTCGAATTCGTAAGCGTAAATAGAACGGTCTATATTCATACGCTGAATAGCATCCGTTAGCTGAATTTCCCCGCCTTTTCCAGCTTCCTGCGTTTCGAGGTAATCAAAAATGTCAGGTGTAAATACATATCTTCCAACAATACCCAAATTAGACGGAGCTTCTTCAGCTGACGGTTTTTCTACAAAGCCATTTACTTTGTATAACCGGTCTTCATTTGTTTTGGGATCAATAATCCCGTATCGGTGAACGGATTCTTCCTCTACGCGCTGTACACCGATAACGGATGACCCCGTTTGGTTATACTGGTCAATTAGCTGTTTTAAACAAGGCTGGTCTGGGTCTGTTAAGTCATCTCCAAGTAAAACCGCAAACGGTTCGTTTCCAACGAACTGTCGAGCACAGCCAATCGCATGGCCAAGCCCCTTCATTTCTTTTTGACGAACGTAATGAATATTCGCTAGTTCAGAGATATGCTCCATTTCTTCTAATAGTTCGGTCTTTCCCTTTTGATGAAGCAAGTGTTCTAGTTGAATATTATGATCAAAATGATTTTCAATCGCTTGTTTTCCATTTCCTGTCACAATTAAAATATCTTCGATTCCTGATTTTAAGGCTTCTTCTACAATAAATTGAATTACAGGCTTATTTACAATTGGAAGCATTTCTTTCGGAATAGATTTTGTAACTGGTAAAAAACGAGTACCTAACCCTGCTGCTGGTATAACTGCTTTTTTTATAGGCTGCATATTATTTACTCCTCTCTTTTAGTTATCTAGTTGTCTTACATATATTACGCTTTAACAGGCACCATCTTAAAAATCTCTTTCACTCCTTGCTTGTATCCTCCCGCCGAGCGAAGTGATGCTCCAATTTGTTGTGCATGTTGTTTATATGTGTCAGTGGTTAAAACATCATTAACTGTATTTTTGATTAGCTCAGCAGATACATTATTTTTATCTAATTTTACACCTGCTCCTAACTCCTGCACACGATCGCCAACCATAAATTGATCCACTGCCATTGGAATAACGACAAGCGGCGTATCGTAGTATAAACCTTCACTGCTGCTGTTCATTCCGCCGTGAGTAATAAATAAATCCGCACGTTTTAAGATTTCTAGCTGCGGCACGTATTGCTTCACAACGAAATTTTCTGGAATGTGTGCTAATTCTTCAGGTTTTGTATTTTTACCAATAGATAAAATTACTTTACCCTCAAAATCTTTTAATGCTTCTACACATAAGTTATAGATTTCTAGCTGCTGATTAAAAATCGTTCCCATGGAAACAAAGATAATTTTTTCATCTTCATTTTGTAAGTAAGAAGGATCTTCAATATCCAGTCGTTTAACAATTGAAGGACCAATAAACTTGTATTCACTCGTAAATTCAGATACGTTTGGCTGAAAGAATTCTGACGTAAATACTAACGTAATATCCCCTGGATTCGACATAATGTCCATGGAATCTTTTAATCCAGTATTATATTGGTTGTTGAACTTATTTAATGATTTTTCGAATTGAGGATAAAAGGAAGATTGTTCAGGTTCTGTTTGACCACTTGGCATCATACAAGTTGCTAACTCCTTATTTAACGCAAATGTCGTACAAAGAGAAATCTTCGGAAGCTTAAGAAGGTCGGCCACAGCGGAACCTGCTAAAAGGTGATAATCGTAAAGTACATAATCATATGTTTCATGTTTTGTTTCACTCATAATTTTAGTAATAATATTTTCAGATTCATTTAAAAACAAATTCATTATTTCATAGCGGTCATAAGACTCTTCTTTAGTCATCCGGTTGCTCATATCAAGACTTGGACGAAAATCTTCGTATTCACGAAATTCCGCGCCTGATTTTCGAATTTTTTCAGCATAGTCTTCAATGCCGTAATAGACGACCTTTTCCCCTTGAGCAATCAATTCTTTTACAATTCCTAAAGAAGGGTTCACATGTCCTTCACCTGGAAAGCCTATTACTAATACATTTCCCATAACATCCATTCCTTTCACTTAGTTAATAATTAAATCACTTAATTGTTCATTTAGTAAATTTATTGTATAGAAACTGAATTTACTATAAATTATCTTTATCGTAAAGTCATTAAGCGTTTTCAACTAAAAAAAGGTTAAATAGGCTCATTTTGGAATATAGTTATAAATTAACTCAAGAAAAACAAATATTGTAAAATTCATCTCGTTTGTAAATAGATGTATGCGCTTCATTATGATTCAAATAAAAAACACACCTCGCTAAATTAAGCATGAGGTGTGTTTTTTTATTTAAAAGTTGTATAACTCCCATATATCTGATGTTTCTGAACCAATATACCAAGCTGCCGCTCCACCTAAATGATAGTCATTAATTAATTTAACCCGGCGCTGCATAGATGCTTTGTCTTCGAGCCATATTTGATGCTTCGTACCATTTTCCGTGTATTCTACATAGTACTGTGAGGCTTGGCTATCCCATTTTTTAGTCAACTTTTTAGAAGAGATAACAGCTTCGGCTTCTTTCATCGTTAAGTCTTTTGTGACAACTTTTTTGGTCGATAGGTCCGTTTTCCATTCTCGCGTATAAAAAGGAACTCCGAGCAGAATTTTGTGTGCAGGTACATCTTTCATAAGAAGTTCTGTTCCTTCTTTCACCCAAGGCAGCGAAGCAACAGATCCTGGAACCTGACTTCCTCCCCAGTGTTCTTCATATCCCATCATAATGACATAGTCTGCCACTTGACCAATCTGTTTCCGATCAAAGCTTCCCGACCAAAACGGATCATTATTTTCTCTTGTTACGTCTACTGAAACAGTCATACCATGAGGCTTTAACACTGCTTTTAACTCTTTAATAAATAAAACAAAATCTTGTTTATTTTTGATATTAATATTTTCAAAGTCAACATTGATCCCATCGCTGTTTGTTTTTACTAGCGAACTTTCTACTGAGGATACAAGCTTTTGCCGCTTTGCTTTGTTACTTAGCACATCATTTGTAAGCACATCATCAAAATTGTTACCAATAAGCGGCCAGACTTTTTTGCCGTTTTTATGAGCCGTTTGAACATATGATGCATTTATGGAAGATGAAACAACTTTGTCACTCGACGTTAGCGTAAACCAACGCGGTGAAACAACGTCTAAATTCTTTTGCTTCATCGATTCTGTGTAGCCTGCTGTTTTTTCATTAAAGCTCCATCCCATAACTACAGGCTGATGCTTCTGTTGCGCTAAACCAGATTTCTTGATCCAGCCCTTTTTCCCTTCCAAAAGCTGTACTTGTACATAGTAATCAGGAATAACAAGCGTTTGTCCAGGCTCAATATTTGTTGATGACAGCTGATTTAACTTTGTTAATTCATTCGTTTTTACACCGTACTTCACAGAGATTTTCCAAAGCGTATCTCCTGATACTACTTTATGTAACAAGCCTTTTGGTGGTATTTTCAGCGTTTGCCCTGGAATCAGCTCCGTCTTTTTTAGCTGATTTTGTTTTATTAGATCACTGACTGTTACACCGTATTGCTTAGCTAGTAGCCATAGTGTATTTCCTGGCACTACCGTATGAGTAGTAACTTGAGCTGCATCTCCAGCTTCAGATGAAATGACAGGAAATTCTTCTCCTTTTTTCACTGTCTGCATAACAGAAGAGTGTAAGGAAGGAGAACGATACACGTTTACGTTGTCACCTTTGACAGTGCCCACTGAAGAAGCAGCGGCTCCTTTACTCATCGGGGCCAATCCTCCACTGAAAAGACAGAGAATAATTAGGCTCATACATATTTTCTTCATTTTATAATCTCGCCTCCCCACTTTTTGACATCACCTGTCTAGTTTACTACTCCTATAAGATAGAATCCTAGAGGTACATTGTGGTAAAGAGACGCCTGTGTATACGTAAAACTCAAATAAAAAGGCTTACCGTCCGATGACGATAAGCTTTCGTTTCTTATGCATTCCCCACTACATTTTGATCATTAATATCCATATCAATTGTATTAGCGGTACTGGCACTGCTTGTAATATTCATAAAATTTCCTGTGTTCCCGCTACCAGAACCGACTGTTGTAAAAGCTGTGCTTTTTGGCTTAATAGCCAGACAATCACCAAACTCCACTGAAGATGAAACCAATACATTTGAGATATTTACGG
Organism: Priestia aryabhattai; assembly: GCF_023715685.1. NCBI lineage: Bacteria > Bacillati > Bacillota > Bacilli > Caryophanales > Bacillaceae > Priestia > Priestia aryabhattai. Next base: position 735,198 of record NZ_JAMBOQ010000003.1, on the reverse strand, counting down.
CTCCTACTACCGATGGCATCTGCCTCTCCCCCTGTTCATTATCTATCTGCTATATGATATGAGCAGAAGGCCAAAAAGTAGCTTTTTCATCTTTTTAATTTTATTAAGGATTAATACGTTTATACCTTGATTCTGCAAACATATATACCCCGTATGCCATAAGCCCTATTGATACGATAGCCAGCAGTACAGACCCAAAAGGACGCTGCGCTACTTCAGCAAGGGCTCCATCTAACCCTTTCGTTTCGTCTGGATCCGCTTGAAGAGCCGTCCGAATAAGAAAGAAACCAATAATCCCAAAGACGATACTTCGAGCAATGATGCCCACTTTTCCAATATGCCCGCTCCATCGCCACTCTTCTTTTGACATTTCGTTTTTCTTTAGTTTTTTTAGGAAGCGGCCTGAAAGAGCCCAGTACACTTGTCCAATCCCAAAGATAATAATGCCGATACCTGTAAGCGCAATGATAGTTTGCCCAAATGGGTAAGATAACAACTTGGCAGATACCGTTTGATAATGCTTACCTGACGTATGAACGTGAGCATGAAGCAAAATTTTTACCGAGCTCACACAAAGACTAATATAAAACGTGGCTACAACTAAATAGCCTAGACGAGTAAAAACGCCTTTTATCCCATGCCCGACGTGGTGAGGATCAAAAATAGCAGAAATGATTTGCCAAAATGCATATCCACTTAAACCTACTGACAAAACAAGTAAAATTAAAAATCCAAACGGCTGCTTTGCAATTGTGTGCAGTGCTCCTTGAGAAGTAACTAAATCGCCTTTTAATCCGAAAGCTGTCTGAATCGCTAATATACCGATGATAAAATAGACAACGCCTTGAGCCACATGACCAAACCGTGAAAAACGCACGACAAATGGCTTAGTGCGTTCTTTTAAGCGATGTAACTTTCGACCGAACGTATCTTTTTTAACAAATGGAGATTCACCCATACGTTTCCTCCTGCTTTTTGAAAGCAAACTTTATTTTATAAAACACCTGAAAATAAGCGAGCAAACGACTCTTTCGAACGTTCTACTAAGCTTCGCTTGTAAAATGCTACTGGTTTGATCAAATGACTGTCTTCGATATCTTCTTCGTAATTTTTGATGAGCGTTTGAATTGTCTCTCCCTCAATTAAAAATGCATTAACTTCAAAGTTAAGATGAAAACTTCTCATATCCATATTTGCGGTACCGACCGAGGCCATATCTCCGTCTATAATCACGATTTTTTGATGCAAAAATCCTTTTCTATACGAATATACTTCAATTCCACAGCGAAGAAGTTCAGCAAAATATGACCTCGTTCCATATTGAGTCAGAAAGCCATCGTTAATTTCCGGTACCATAATTCGTACCTGTACACCTTTTCTAGCCGCAATACGAAGCGCAGTTCTTATGGCTTCATTTGGCACAAAATACGGGGTTGAAATCCAGATCGATTTCGTCGCACTTGTAATCATGGTATAGTAATAATCACTCATATTTTCCTGCGTATCTGGCCCCGTCGCCACCACTTGCACAAAGCCTTCTCCTTCAACAGGGTGAGGTTTTGTATATGCTTCATTGTTAATTAAGCATTCTCCAGAAACGTACTCCCAGTCGAACATAAATATCGAGTGCAAGGTTTGAACGGATTCACCTTTTAGCATCAGATGAGTATCTCTCCAAAAACCAATTTTTTGGTTTTTTCCTAGATACTCATCACCTACATTCAATCCCCCTACAAAGCCTACTTCCCCGTCAATTACGACTATTTTACGGTGATTCCGAAAGTTAAATTTTTGATTGAAGAATCCATACTTAATGGGTAAGAAAGGATGCACTTTAATATTTGCTTTCTTCATTCGTTTAATATCTGAACCCGATAATGTAAAACTTCCCATTGTATCGAACGTAAAGCGCACTTCTATACCTTCGCTTGCTTTTTTTATTAAAATATCAATGATTTCTTTTCCTAGAGAATCTGAGTGAAACATATAGTATTCCATATGAATAAAATGTTTTGCTGATTGCAAATGCTTTTTGATTTTATTAAACGTTTCTTGCCCGTTCTTAAGGACGTAGGTTTTTGTATGAACATTCATCTTCGTCAAAGATACACATTGAAGATACTGAGCAAAGTAACGCTGATGAGATTGAAGCGACGATAGATCAGGAGTCGTTTCTTTATCTGCCATCTTTCTAAGCATCTCTCGGTTATGCATACGCTTTTTTTTGAACATATGCCCCTTTAAATAGAGCTGTCCCGAATACAAATAAAAGAAAAAACCTGCAACAGGGAAGAAAAAGAGGACATACATCCAAACCAACGTACTTTCAGGCGTTCGATTTTCAAGCATAAGTGAATACATACAAATGAAAATGATGACACCATATAAGCCAACTAGGGCATACTTCCAATGAACATCAATAGAGGTAAAAAAGAAAGCATAAATTGAAAGTAAAATAATAAATAAAAAAATAAAGTCCAACCGGCGTTTTTTCATAAAAGCTCTCCTAAAAACAAACTGTATTGTATCACTTGTCTATCTTTCATATGAGGTAGTATATGGAATACACAAAATTCTTATCATACACGAAACATAAAATGTACATATATTTGCACAAAAAGCAGTTTAGCCGCTTAAGCAACTAAACTGAACTACCTCAGACAAGCATCATTCATATACCTATACCCTGGATGGTAAAACAAAAAACCTCCTTACAGGGGAGGTTTTATCACTGGCTTTTCACACATAGTCCGTTTATTATCTTGTATAATCGGACTCTTTTTCCTTTTTAGGCCAAACGAAATTAGAAAGAGATAATAAGAAATCAATTCCTACAATAACTGTCCAAAATTCCACTACATTTTGCAATACGCTGGTTTTTCCATTTGGTACTATATACATCATCGCCGCTAAGAGAGTTGCCCCAATAGCGTAAGCAACAAGATGCTGTATCCATAACTTAAAATAATGCTTTGCATATTCTTTTCCATAGCGCCTGCGAGGTTTTTCTGCGCTTTTCATCACATAATATTGAAAGCGTTCGTCTGCCCATTGAATCATACTTTTTCCAAAAGCGATCGAAATTCCAATATAAACGGCTGCAATAGCGTGAGCATAGGTCGCTGTGGCACCTCCGTAAAGGTCTACGCTCGTCACAATCAGAAGAAAAAAATCAACAACAGGTGTTAGAGCTAAAATAAAAAAACTGAGCTTTTGTTTTTTAAACATATACCTTGTTGCTAATCCTAAAATGATGACTATCCAAAAAGCGATTTCACATGCAATAATCATCCAGGCTATTAAATTCAAATAATCCCCTCTCTTCCTCTCGTTCAACGAATAGACAATAGTTTTTAAATAAAAAATTTTTATGCATAAGTTTATTTTTATGTATATACATCCTGCTTCATAACCCTACGGCTTATTTCATCCTCAGCTGGGTTCTAAGATTCATTGAACCGTATTTGCTAGGCGGATTTTTTAAATCGATATCTATAATACTCCCAGCTCATTCCTATCGCGATCCCAATCGAATAGGCTAGTATATCGCTCCATAAGAAGCCATACCCCAGAATGAGCCCTCCTAGCGTAGTCTTTCTTATGTCATCAATCCACGGAGCGTGATACAGCTGTGTAAATTCAATGAAGTAGCAAAACACTATAGCAAACATACCAATCATTTTTGTCTTCTCTTTAGGAAATAAAAAACCTGCGCCGACAAAAATCATTAAGGCCCATAAAAAATCTCCTATATATATATTTATGATGTGAGGAATATACACTGTAAGTTTTCTTGATAAGAGGCCTGCTCCCATGATAATAATAGCTAGAAGAAGATATACCCATCTATTTCTTTTATTCATTCCAAACTCCTTTTTCTCCTTAAAGGCTCATTTGATTCACCCTGTGCACCCCGTAACAATAAGACTTCACTATATAATTTTATCAGAACCGCAGACTGTGAAATACCTCTTTTTTTCAATTTTTACAGCTTCCCCCTACGTATATATGACAACTGTCATAGTTTCTATATGACACGTATGTCTTAAATAGTCAGAAAAATCCCTTTATACTGAGGGTAATATACGGTGATGAAAGGAATTTCATATGACTATACAAAAACAAAAGAATTTACGAAAACAAGTTGCACCTTTTGAAAAAGCAGTAATGAAAGACAGCATAAGACAATTGATTAATACTTTTTTACCTTTTTTCACACTATGGTTTCTCGCTTATGAGAGCCTTTCAATTTCTTATTTTTTAGCATTTCCGCTAACTGTTATCGCAGCAGGGTTTTTAGTAAGAATATTCATTATTTTTCATGACTGTTGTCACTACTCTTTCTTTAAGAGTAGACAACACAATAAAATTCTCGGAACAATTACCGGTGTATTAACAATGTTTCCTTACAGTCAATGGGGACATAGCCATGCAATTCACCATGCAACGAGCAGCAACTTAGATAAAAGAGGTACGGGTGACATTTGGGTGTTAACCGTAACAGAATATAAAGAAGCTTCTATTTGGAAAAAAATCGCTTACCGTATCTATCGCAACCCGTTCATTATGTTCGGCGTGGGACCTATATATGTATTTTTGATTACAAACCGATTCAATCGAAAAAATGCGAAGAAAAAAGAAAGAATGAATACGTATCTTACAAATGTATTGATTGTTGCATTAGCAGCAGCGACCTGCTGGTTGGTAGGTTGGCAGGCGTTTGTATTAATTCAAGGACCGATTTTCTTCATTTCAGGTTCAATTGGAATTTGGCTGTTTTATGTACAGCATCAGTTTGAAGATTCTTATTTTGAAGAAGATGAGCACTGGGATTATGTAAAAGCAGCCGTTGAAGGAAGTTCATTTTACAAGCTTCCAAAACTATTGCAATGGCTAACAGGCAATATCGGGTTTCACCATGTACATCATTTAAGCCCAAGAGTGCCCAACTATAAGCTTGAAGCTGTTCATCAACACACACAGCCTCTTCAAAATGTACCAACCATTACACTCGCAACAAGCCTTCGCTCTCTTCGATTCCGTCTATGGGATGAAGAAAACAAAATGTTTGTGAGCTTTAAAGAAATAAAAACACGCCCAGCTGCACCAAAAGCAAGCAGAATTTCATCTCAAACAAAAGCAGAACTTTAATAAAACAGTCAAGCTTTCAAAAGCTTGACTGTTTTATCTATCCGTCTAAACTTATTTCATTCTACTTTGTGGTAAACTAATAGTGTATTTTAACAAGTAAACGAGGTTCTTTATGAAAAAATATACGTTTTTCCAAAAAATCACTGGGCTATCTCCTTACATATGGACGGTATTTGCCATTTTACCATTTTATTTTATCTTACAGTCTTCATCCATGAATAACATTATTCTTGGCTCTTTACTCACCATCTTATTTTTTATTTTCTATCGTTTTGCATTTGTTTCAACAGACAAGTCCGTTTACGTATGGACGGCTTTGTTAATCGCCATTTCCTTAGCCCTAACAACTATTTTTAATTATATTTACTTTGCCTTTTACTTTGCTTTTTTTATCGCTTATTTTATTGGAAATATCCAAAAACGGCTCGCTTTTTTCACTTTGTATGCTGTTCATTTAATTAGCACCGTTATTTCTGTAAACTTTAACGTTGTTATGCAAGAAGCGGTCTTTTTAAAACAGCTTCCTTTCATTTTTGTAATTTCCATCAGTGTAATTGTACTGCCATTCAGCATTTATAACCGGAAGAAGCGAGATCGGCTGGAAGAACAGCTTGAAGATGCAAATAAACGTATTTCTGAGCTTGTAAAACAAGAAGAGCGCCAGCGTATAGCTCGCGACCTGCACGATACGTTAGGACAAAAGCTGTCTCTTATCGGTCTAAAAAGTGATTTAGCAAGAAAACTTATTGCAAAAGATCCTGAAAAAGCAAAATCAGAATTAAAAGATGTCCAGCAAACAGCGCGCACGGCTCTTAATGAAGTGAGAAAAATGGTTTCTCAAATGCGTGGAATCCGCCTTAGTGAAGAACTACAACGCGTTCAAGAGCTTTTAGAAGCCGCCGAAATTAAGTTTGTAGGAGAAGAGGCCATGTCATTAGAGAATGTGTCTTTGCTAATTGAAAATATTCTTAGCATGTGCTTAAAAGAAGCAGTAACCAATGTGGTCAAACATAGTCAAGCCACCGTTTGCACGATTACTTTACATCAGTCTGCAAAAGAAGTAGGCATAACGGTAGAAGACAATGGAATTGGTATTAATACGAAAAAAACCTGCTGGAAAGGAAACGGTCTTTTAGGAATGAAAGAGCGGTTGGAGTTTGTAAACGGCCATCTTGATATCTCCAGTCAAGGGGGGACGATTATTCATATTACAGTTCCAAACATAGTCAAACATATTAAGGAGGAACAATTATGATTCGAATTGTCATTGCCGAAGATCAGCAAATGATGTTAGGTGCTTTAGGCTCTTTGTTAAATTTAGAAGATGACATGGAAGTTGTCGGAAAAGCTTCAAATGGTGAACAAGCGGTATCACTTGCTAAGCAGCACCAGCCAGATATATGCGTAATGGATATCGAGATGCCTCTTAAAACTGGGCTTGAAGCTGCGGAGGAACTAAAAGATTTAAACTGCAAAGTCATCATTTTAACAACGTTCGCTCGCTCTGGCTATTTTCAAAGAGCTTTGAAAGCAGGTGTAAGTGGATACTTGCTAAAAGATAGTCCAAGTGAAGAACTCGCAAATTCAATTCGAAGCGTGATGGCAGGCAGACGCCTCTATGCTCCAGAATTAGTGGATGACTTATATAGTGAATCTACTAGTCCTCTTACAGCTAGAGAGAAAGAAGTATTAGCTCTAGTAGCTGATGGAAAAAACACTAAAGAAATTGCTGACGAACTATCCATTAAGACTGGAACGGTGCGCAACTACATTTCTACCATTCTGGACAAACTCGAAGTGAAAAACCGCATTGAAGCTATTACTCGCTTTAAGGAAAAAGGCTGGTTCAAATGAAAAAAGCATGCATCAAACCGAGATGCATGCTTTTTAATCATTTGGCAATTTATCGTAACCTAATTTGTCGATAATCACAACATGCTCGGGGAATTCATCAAGCAGTTGCTGTTTTGTGAATAATTCAAAGTCACGGAAATCAAAACCTGGTGCGACCATGCATCCAACTAGAGAAAACGTATTCTCATTTGCGACAGAGGAACCAAAAATGGTATCTCTTGGAACTAAAAATTGAGGAACTTCTCCATTTTCTAAGTTTGTACCTAGTTTTACTTCTTGATAGGTTCCGTCGCGGTAAATAATATGAATGGTTAAAGGACTTCCCCCATGATAGTACCATAGTTCATCTGATTGCAGCCGGTGGAAATGCGATACATCTTGAGACCTTAATAAAAAGTAAATACTCGTATATAGAAATCGTTTATCATCAAACTGCGATGACACTTCTTTATCAGAAATTTCATCGTTAGAACGATAGGTTTGTTTATAAAAACCTCCTTCTGGATGAGGCTGCAGCTCGAGCTTTGAAATCCAATATTCCCATTTATGTAAATCCATTACGTTCCTTCCCTTCCTTTTTTCTTTTACCATTAACTACATCATAGTAAATCATTCTTTCTAACACAACAAACGGCTTCATTATTCCATTAGGAAAAATGAAGCCGCTTACCACTGGTATCTTATCATTACACCCTACCCTTTCTGTTAGCACGGCTATATCTATACCTGCTAGAATGGCAGCGATGAAATAAATATGTCATATACAAATCTAACTGAAACCGATCTCCCTCAATAAAGTATTGAAACGGCCGTTCTCTACCTTGATAAATTTTTGCAGGTGAACTTTGCTTAAACGGGACAATACTCATCTCTTTTCCCCCTCAGACAGATGCACTTTTTAATGTAAGTGCTGGTGACAAACGTAATATTTTTTGATAAAAGTAAGGGCTGCCTGTGCATCTTGAATGCCAAGCTTTTTACAAACGCCAGCTAACATTAGCAGTTTGTACATAACCAGCTTTTGATTATTTGTTGCCAGTACGTAATAAACAATCGTATTAGCAACTGCCCGCGGTAATCTTATTTTTTTCAATTCATATAACGCAGCAGACGAAGACATGCCTGCTTCGTTTAAAATCTGCTCGGTTGTGTATGTCTCCAAATAGCGAGCAAGCTTTCTTTCTTTTTCGTTAAATATACCTTTAGAATCGTTCATTTTCTCTCCCTCTGTTATTTTAATAATCCATTAAATGCTGCATTCATTAACCATAATGCGATAGCTCCCCCTGATAAATAAATGCTGAGATAGAATACTAATTCCATATACCTCCCTCCCATTTCTATCTTACCCCTTCATTTCCCTAGTTGCAGTGATATTCATCACAGGTAAAAAATGTATTGCTAAGTCACTGAACAGCTCCGCAAAAGAGCTCGTGAGAAAGGTCTCACGAGCTGCTTAGTTAGCATTTTTATTTTCGGATAAAGCGTTTAAAAATCATAAAAATTAATAATACAACCACAATAACAAGCAATAATTTCAACATCAGTTGTCCATCCCTTCAAATCAGTAAATCATCTTTCATTAGTAAGTAATTACCCTCTTTCGTTTTCTCTAAACTGCTTACCTATTTATTTAATGCCAAAAATTATATAGTAGTAGAAAATCATCTAAAATCAGCCCTCCAAGTAAAACATAAACCGGAGTATAACCATGACTGACTATCTTCAAACATTTCTGCTTGAACATTTAGAAGCAGCAGAGCTTATTAGCATTACAGCATATTTCCAAGCGCGCCTCTTACGTTCATAAACGTAAAATTATTTGGTTTTTGGAACGGGTTGCTTTCTTTTATTGGAGAGGTTTTAGGTGTAGCTCTCTCTTTTTGGCTGTACCAAAAAGGTTTCCGTACACTTGTTCATACAAAAACACCTTCTCACTCCAAGTGGCTAAAGCTGTTGCACGTACAAAGGAAAGAGAGTTTTATATTGATTCTTTCTTTGCGATTACTTCCCTTTGTTCCATCAGGGCTCATTACATTCTTCAGCGCTGTAGGAAAAGGCTCCTTTGCGGTATTCATTTCTGCTAGCGCACTAGGAAAAATCCCAGCGCTTTTTATTGAAGTTTATTTGGTTTATCATATTTCACAAGGATCTATGCAAGGTAGAATCATTTTAGTGCTTTTATCTATTATCTTGCTTTCTTATATAAGTAAAAAATGGAAGAAAAAAGCTTAACAGACTATAAAAAGGGAAGACTATCTAAAAATAAGCAAAATCCTTATTTTATATAACTGAAATAAGATAGCGTATTGGAGATGATTCATTGGTTTTTCTGATAGTTGCTGGAAGTATTATTTTTCCTATTGTGATGCTCTTTTTCTCACTAAAATGGAAAGGGGCAGAGCTAGTTTTTAATACGTTAGCCCTTCTTGCAGCGCTAGTATTTGGAAATATAGCTGCTGCTTCTATCTATCGTATCTTAAAAAATCATACTGTTTTTATGACAAGCATTCATGCAATCTTTTTAAATCCAGCTTTTTTATTAACCGGTGCGTACCTTGGAATCTATGTGCTGTATAAATTGTTAGCTCTGACCTTAAATGTAAAACAGCGTACTATGTAAAAATAGTACGCTGTTTTAAAATGCAGTTTATTTTATAATTCCAGTTGGTATACATAAAGGTGAACCATCAACCGGATTTTGAATGATAGTTGATGATAAATTAAACACGTCTTTTATCATTTCTTCTGTAAATACTTGAGCAGGAGAACCTTCTTTGTAAATCTGACCGTTTGAAATACTGATTAAATGATCTGCATAGCGAGCCGCTTGGTTTAAATCGTGTAAGACCATTACAATTGTACAATTTCTCTTTTGGTTTAAGGAACGAAGAAGTTCAAGCACTTCAATCTGATGAGCTAAATCTAAATATGTCGTAGGCTCATCCAAAAGCAGAAGCTCCGTACCCTGTGCTAATGCCATTGCAATCCAGGCCCTCTGACGCTGTCCTCCAGAGAGCGCATCCAGTGTACGATGACTTAAATTAGACAGTTTGGTTGCCTGTAAAGCCTCCTCTACAATTTGATGATCTTCAGCAGAATAGCGAGCAAATAAGCCCTTATGAGGGTGACGACCATAATAGCATAGCTCTTTTACTGTTAAATCTTCAGGAGCTTCAGGAGCTTGAGGCAAAATAGCCAGTTTTTTTGCTACTTCTTTTGATGAATGACGATGAATATCTTTTCCATTTAAATATATCCTTCCTTCTGTAGGCTTTAATAAACGGGCCAATGAACGAAGGATTGTTGACTTTCCGCAGCCATTTGATCCAATGATTATGCTTACCTTTCCTTCTGGAATGTGAAGGTCAATATTGCGAATAACTGAAGTTGAATCATATGATAGTGAAATTTTTTCAGCAGTTAATTTTGTCATTACTGTTCCTCCTTTCCTCTATTTTTTCTGTTCACGGCGCAGTAAATATAGAAAATAAGGGGCACCAATAACGGCTGTTACGATTCCAGCTGGAATCTCAACGGGCGGCATGCCCCCTCTTCCTAGACTGTCAGCAATTAGCAGGAATAAAGCACCTACTGCTGCCGAAACTGGTAACAAGAACTTCGAACGGCTTCCTACTAACCTCCTACCAATATGAGGAGCAATTAAACCAATAAAACCAATTGACCCAACCACAGCTACAGATAACCCTGTCAATATCACAGCCATACTCAATAGCGTATAACGAACGTATTTCGTTCGCTCTCCTAAGCCAACTGCAATCTCATCTCCTAAGTTTAAAATGTCGAGCTTAGATGCAAATATAATAATAAAAGGCACAAGTACAACACAAGGAATTAACATCCAAAGCTCACTCCAGCCCCTTCCCCATAAACTTCCTGTGAGCCAAAGAAGAGTTGTATTCACGTCATCTGGAAACTTAATCATAAAATACTGAATTCCAGCCTGACAAATAGCTCCTAACGCTACGCCAACTAAAGCCAGCGTATGAGGTTTAGCTCCTTGAGAGTAGGAAAACACCATAAGTATAACAGCTATGGCTGCTGCTCCTAAAAAAGCTGAAAGTGGCAACAGAAGCATAGAAGCAGCTGGAAATACAATTAAGATAAAAACCGCGAATAGCCCCGCTCCTTTTGTTACACCGATAACATCGGGAGAAGCCAGTGGGTTTTTTAATACCCCTTGCAAAATAGCTCCTGCTACTGCTAAAGCCGCACCTACAACAATAGCAATGAGGGTGCGTGGAATACGATAATTTGTTAAAATAAATGAACTTTCTTGAGAACTCCCGATTATTTGCTGAAAGATTTCTGCAGGGGAAATATAAACGGCTCCTACCCCTAAGCTAATTACAATCGTGATTATTAAACATAACAATAAGATACTTAACATTTGATAAGGGTGTTTTCTTTTCATTGCTTAATATTCCTCCCTTTTCTAGCAAGGTATAAAAAGAAAGGAGCTCCAATAAGAGCTGTTACAATCCCTACTGGCGACTCAAAAGGATATGCAATGAAACGAGACAGTACATCGGCATAAACAAGCAAAATGGCTCCTAATAGAGCTGAAAATGGCAGGATTCGCTGGTAGTCTCCCCCTACCAATTTCCTAGCTATATGAGGTACAATGAGACCTACAAATCCAATTGGCCCCGCAACGGCAACAGATGCACCGGCGAGCATAATGACTAGTATACCTGCAAAAAAGCGAATCCATTTTACCTTTTCTCCTAACCCTGTTGCCATATTTTCTCCTAATACTAGGATCGATATAGAACGAGATGATACAAAAGCTAGGAGAAGACCTAGAAACGACCAAGGTAAAAGAATTTTTACATGAGTCCAGTCTTTCCCGTTAATAGAACCTACAAGCCAATACAAAACGTCCGTAGCTTGTTCATTTAGCACAATTACTCCTTGAGTAAGTGACGATAAAAATAAATGCACAGCCATTCCGGCAAGTGCTAGTTTCACATGAGTTGTCTTTCCGCCTGATGCGAACAAATAAACAGTTATTCCCCCTAAAGCTGCTCCTAAAAAGGCAATATACACAGTTGATTGAGAGGTAAGGTCAGGAAATAAAATAAAAGCTATTACAATCGCTAATGAAGCACCAGCATTCACCCCAAAAACTTGGGGTGAAGCAAGCGAATTTCGTGTAATAGCTTGCATCAATGCTCCAGCAGCTGCCAAGCTGGCTCCAATAAGAGCTGCCAGCACAGCCCTTGGCAACCTAAGCGTCTGTACGATCGTTGTCTGCTTAGAGTCATCAGGAACAAAAATTGCCTTAATTACTTCTGTAAAGCTAACAGCAGAAGATCCCACAGCCACATGTAAAATCATTCCGATGATTAACAAACAAACGCTAGCTACCAACACAATGTATTTATTTATTTTCTGCTTTTGGACAAGATTTGTCATTTTTAACACACTTTCTACAGTTTTCTTTTCTAAACAAATAGAAGCAAGAATAGAATAACTATTCTCGCCTCTTTGTCAGACTCTGTTATGTTACTGCTGCTTATTGTTTAGTAACTTAACCGTATCTTTTCCAATTGCCTCAGCTGAAATCACTCCTCGGAATCTTGTCCATAAATCACGGTCTACTACAAACACTTTATCATTTTTAACAGCTTTTAAATTTTCCCAAAGAGGATTTGTTTTCCATTCATCCGTTACAAGTTTGCCTTCGTTATTTGCTAGGATTAAAATATCTGGATTAATGTCTGACAACTGTTCTAAATTCATCTCAGCATATGCTTCTTTGTTTTGCACAGCGTTCTTCAAACCTAGCTTTTCAAGGAACTCTCCATCATAAGAAGAAGACGTATGCGCTTGGAAAGAAGTATCTCTGACAACTGCTGGTAAGACTGTCTGACCACTTTCTTCTTTTAACTCATTTTTTAATTTTGAAATTGTTTCTTCATGCTCATTTAAGCGCTGTTCTGCTTTTTTTTCTTTTCCTACTGCTTTCGCAATTGTTTTAAATGAGTCTATATTTTCTTCATATGTAGATTCACGGCTTTTCAATTCAATTGTAGGTGCAATTTTGTTTAATTCTTTATAGATTGCTTTATGACGCTGCACATCGGCAATAATTAAGTCCGGCTGCAGGGAACTAATTACTTCTAAATTTGGCTGTTGACGTGTTCCTACTGAAGTATAATCGATCTTCCCACCTACGAGTTTTTCAATCATATCTTTTTTGTTGTCGTCTGCAATTCCTACTGGCTTCATTCCTAAGGCTTGCAAAGCATCTACAAAGGATAGTTCAAGGACAACTACTTTTTTTGGATTTTTAGGAACTTTCGTTTTCCCAAGCTCATGCTGAACAGATACCTTTTGACTATTATCTGAATTTTCTTCGGACGAATTTTGATTTGACCCGCATCCTGCTAGAACAAATAAAATAGAAACAATAGCAGCTATACTGGCAAGTCTGATCTTTTTAACTTGCTTCATTTTAACGCTTCCTCCTATGTATATACTCTTTTTGACGCTGATAATCATTATCATCAATGTTATCTGTTAATTAAAGGCGCGTCAATAGTTTTCTCGTAATATGGGACATTTTTTGAATAAATAACAGAAGAATCCTTTTAATCCCTTTTTTGAAAAAGCTTTATTCCCTTCCTTTTTTACGATACACTATCTATAAGTTGACCACATTCAACTTTATTGTACTAATGCACTTTTAAATAATCTTAATTTTGGAGTGAAGATAGTGAATTCGTCTCTATTACAAATGAATACTATATTTATTAGTATTCTCATCGAAGCCCTTCCTTTTGTATTGTTGGGCGTGATCATTTCAGGAATTATTCAAATTTTTGTAACTGATGAAATGATGGCTCGAGTTATTCCTAAAAATAAAATAGGTGCCGTCCTATTAGCTAGTGTAATTGGAGCTCTTTTTCCAGCCTGTGAATGTGGAATTGTTCCTATTACTAGACGTTTAATGGCAAAAGGAGTTCCTCTTTACGCTGCTATTCCTTTTATGTTAACAGGTCCTATTATTAATCCAGTTGTTTTATTTTCTACCTTTGTAGCCTTCGGAAATGATTGGAAAATAGTATTGTATCGTACAGGAGTAGCTTTTATTGTTTCCTTACTTGTAGGTCTCATTTTAAGTTTTCAGTTTAAAACACCTCAGACGAAACGTGAGGTTCACCTGCATACTTCCCCCAAAAAAATAAGTGCGAAGGTTTCAGAAGCTATCCGTCATACTATTGATGAGTTTTTTTCTGTTGGGAAATTTCTGATTATCGGAGGGTTAATTGCAGCCGGGATGCAGACGTTTGTTAAGACATCTACTTTATTTTCATTAGGACAAGGAGATGTTTCATCAAATGCGGTAATGATGGGACTTGCATACGTATTATCGCTTTGTTCTTCTGCAGATGCGTTTATCGCTTCCTCGTTTCGCAGTACGTTTACAGACAGTGCTATTGTTTCATTCTTGGTATTCGGTCCAATGTTTGACATTAAGAATACGCTGATGATGCTAAGCCAGTTTAAGACTAAATTTGTCTTTACACTTTCGGCTTATGTCTTTATTTTAGTACTTATTGTTTCGATTTTAATTGTTCATTAATAAGGAGGGATTTGGCATGATTCGTATTTTAATTTTAATAGGGTTTACGTTCATCTTCATGCACCTTCATGCAACTGGGGATATCTCAAAATATATTAATATGAAATATTCTTGGATTTCATTGTGTACCATCTTTGTACTTTGGTTTTTAACCATCGCCGAATTAATCTTTTACATGATAGGTCCTAAAAAACATGATGATGGTTGTAGCTGTGGATGCGCCCATAACCATCAAGAAAGCAAATGGAAACGAAGAGCATGGTACCCAATTTATATTTTACCTGTACTCACTGTCTTATTTTTACCTGTCGCAACCCTGGATTCTAATATTGTTGAAGCTAAAGGGTTTCATTTTCCTATTTATGATAAAAAAGAGCCTTATTCTTCTCATCAATTTTTACAGCCGGACACAAGTTCTTTTTACGGCGAAGAAGCCTATGATCAAATGATTCATCGTGACCTTAAAAAATTTTCTAAAGGAGAGAATATCAACTTAGAAGATGAGGAATTTTTAAATGCAATGGAAACTATTTACCGATATCCTGGTGAATTCAGTGGCAAAACCATTTCTTTTAAAGGATTTATGTATCAAACGAAGGAGTTGAAAAAGAATCAGTATTTTCTCTTTCGCTTCGGTATTATTCATTGTATTGCAGATTCAGGAGTGTTTGGAATGCTCATTGAGTTTCCAGATGACGTTGCTTTTAAAAATGATGACTGGGCAACTGTTACGGGCGAAGTTAGTACAATGTACTATCAGCCGTTCAAAAAAACCATTCCTGTTTTGAAAGTAACAAAAGTGAAGCGTGAGCAGGTTCCAAAGGACCCTTATGTATATCGAAATAACCAATAATTAAAAGCCGTTCTTTTAAATAAGAACGGCTTTTTACATTAATGAACAAATTCCATTTTTTCTTCGATTTTATGAAATTTCTCATAAAATTCCTCAGCTGAAATCGGTTTGGAGAAATAATATCCTTGCACTTCATCACATTTTTCTTTATGAAGAAGTTCTACTTGTTCAACTTCTTCTACACCTTCCGCTACGACGGATAGCTGCAAACTTTTGGCTAATGTAATAATGGCTCTGACAATCGATACTTCCGTTGTATTAGGATCTAAATCTTTAATAAAAGACCGGTCAATTTTCAGCGTATGAATAGGCAACTTCTGAATATAGCTGAACGAGGAGTATCCTGAGCCAAAATCATCAATCGAAATAAATACTCCTGCATCTTTTAAGATTTGTAGCTTTTCAATTGTTTGCTCAACTTGCTTCATCGTTACACTCTCTGTAATTTCAAGTTCTAAATATCGTGATTCTAACTCTACTTCATGCAAGACATCTAACACATAATCAACAAAATCAGTTGTACCAAAATCCACGCTTGATATGTTCACACTCATTTTTAATGGAGGAAGTCCTTGCAGCTGCCAATATTTATTTTGATGGCACGCTTTTTTTAATACCCATTTCGTCAATGTAACAATAACGCCTGTTTCTTCAGCAATCGGAATAAACTCTGCAGGAGAAATGACGCCCATCTCGGCATGAGTCCACCGGATCAAAGCTTCCACTCCAACAATATGGCCACTTTGAATATTGACTTTCGGCTGATAGTGAAGCTCCATTTCTCCCAACTCAAAAGCCTTGCGTAAACCATCTTCAATTCTCATTCGTCGCGTAGTATGAACCTGCATTTCTTTTTGATAAAACAGATAATGATTACGCCCTTGTTTTTTGACTTCGTACATCGCTAAATCAGCATGTCGAACTAGCACTTCAAGCGACTTTCCATCTTTAGGAAATAAACTAACTCCGATGCTTACCCCTAAATAAACATCTCTCGATAGCAATACAAAGGGAGTGGATAAGCAGTCATTTAATGATTGACAGATTTTTTTTACTTCTTCATCCGTCCTATCATACAGTAAAACTAAAAACTCATCCCCTCCAAAACGCGAAAGCACATCTTGGTTTCTTAGGCAGCTCTTCATTCGATCGACAACCTGAAGCATAAGCTGATCCCCAGCATGATGACCAAGTGTGTCATTTACCTGTTTGAAACGATCTAGATCTAAAAATAAGAAATGAAGTTTTTTTCCTGAAGCAGCTGCTACATCAATGGATTTCTCTACAATGTTTGAAAACATACTTCGATTTGGTAAATCTGTTAGCATGTCGTGAAAAGCCATATATTGAAGCGATTCTTGAGCTTTTTTTTGCTCCGTTACATCTCTAGTTACTGTCTGAAAAAGCGTCTCTCCATTAATTTGAATGAGCGTAGATTTTACTTCTAAAAAGAGTTCCTTACCTGACGCATTAAACATTTTCAACTGAGCTAACGGAGGCTTTGGCTCACCTTTTCTATCCTTTACTGCCTTTAATCCTTTTTTAATATCAGGAACTTGTTCAGATGAAAAGAAATCATATAACGATTTACCAACCAGCTGGTCTTCAGTTACTCCTAAAAGCTGAATCATAGCATCATTAACAGACACGACCTCTTCTTCTCGATGGACCATAATTGCCAATGGAGAGGAGTAAAACAAGTTTTCATAGCGATTTTTTGCTTCAATCAACGTTTTTTCCGCTTCACGCTCTTGCGTCATATTGCGGATATACAGCATATACTCAACCGTCTCTTCAATCGCTACCGCCCTCACCGTTATCTCAACCGTAACTTCTCTATTACTTATCGAAAGGGAATGCTCAGTTCGTCCGTCTTGTAGAGAAGAAAATTTATAAAAGGGAAGCAGCTTAACAACATCACTCCCGATCACATCTGATGCTTTAAGAGAGAAAAGCGTTTCTGCTGCATAATTGAGCGATAAAATATGTCTTTTTTCATCAATCACCAAAATAGCATCCAGTGCGGATTCAAAAAAAGCCCCCTTTAAAACTTCTTGTTTTTGTACGCGTCGATCCATAAAAATTGTTAAAAACACAGCCGTAAATAGGCATACAATAAAAAAAATAATAACGGCGGATAAATATATTGGATTTAAGGCAAAACCGTTTGATTGTTCAGACATTGATATTCCTGAAAAAGAAGCTGCCAGCATGCCCGTATAGTGCATACCGGCAACAGCAATGCCCATAATAGTAGAACAAATAAGCTTAGCAAAAACGGTAAGCTTCCCTTCATTTAGCTTTGAATAAAATCCAAGCCACAAAGCTGTATTAAAAGCAGTAATAGCAATGAGAATAGAGAGAAAAATGATAAATGGATTATATGAAATCATAATTGGCTCCATTGCCATCATGCCGGAATAGTGCATAAAAGCAATTCCAGCTCCCATAAAGCTCCCTGCAATGGTGAGTGCCTTCATACTTTTCTTTTGTTTGTGAATGAGGTAGAAGCCTATATAACATCCCGTTATCGCTCCCAAGATTGAGAGAAGAACAAACCATAAATTGTATGAAACATCTACAGGCAAGTGAAAAGCAAGCATTGCGATAAAATGCATTGACCAAATGCCTACTCCCAATGTAAATGCCCCGCTGATTAACCAAAACTGAATAAATTTTGCCCGGGAAATTTTCACACGATTAGCTAATCCAAAAGAAGCGTACGCCGCAGTAATAGCGATAAGGAAAGAGAGTGTAACGAGTAACTCATTGTACATCCCTTCTAGTAAATGTGTATGATGATTCATTCATGACCTTCCTTCAATTCGTTCTTTTCTTTGTTATCGGTTAAGGCCTAAAAATATTTACTATTTCAAAAGAACTTCTGTTTGATTTACTTCTTACCTTTTGAACGTCCTGGCAATATCGCGCTCACTTTCTCTTTTT